>DATNHT010000118.1:0-24996 GCA_035604815.1 Opitutaceae bacterium | reverse complement strand
CAGCGGCAGCAACAGGGCGCCGGTGGCGGTTTCCATCTGCGCCGCCAGATGGCGGCGAAAGGCCTCCCGCCTGGGCATAATCGCTCCTGCCAGGAACGCCCCGAACAGCGCGTGGATTCCCAGAACATCGGTGACCAGGGCCGAACCGGTCATGATCAGGAGCGCGGCGGCCACAATTCCCGGGCCGGGAACGCCGCCGGCCATCCCTTCCGCGCCCAGCCAGCGATGCACGGCCCGCCGCACGGCCACAGCCATGAACGCGACAAAGAGAGCCAACAACCCGAGGTTGACCCGCGTCGCGGCCAATCCTTCCGCGCGAGCAACGGCGGCCACGAGCGCCAGAATAGCCCAGGCGCTCGCGTCGCCCACGGCCGCGCACGTGATTGCCGCGACACCCAGGGATGTCTTTATCATGCCGCGCTCCTCCAGAATGCGCGCCAGCACGGGGAAGGCGGTGATGCTCATGGCTATCCCCATGAACAACGCGAATGCGGTGAAGCCGGCACCGGCGCCGGCGTACCTGGGATACAGGAAAAGCGCGGAGACCACGCCGAGGAAGAACGGCACCAGGATGCCGGTTTGGCTGATCAAGAACGCCGAGCGGGCCCTTTCGCCCAGGGCGCCGACGTCCAGCTCCATGCCCACCGCGAACATGAACACCGTCACCCCAATCTGGCTGAGCAGCCGAAGGATGTCGAGTGACGCCCCGTTGAAAATGAAATTGAAGCCGGCCGGCCAGATCCAGCCGAGCAGCGAGGGCCCCAGGAGGATGCCCGCCGTGATCTCACCCACGACCGCCGGAAGCCCCAGCCGGCGGAAGAGCGAGCCGACCGTCCGCGTGGCGAGCAGGACCGCGACGAGCTGCAGCGCCAGGCGGCCCAGCGTGCCGCTCGGATTCTCCAGCAAGGCCGTCCACGGGAACGCGCGCAGGCCGGATGGGGAATGCGACCTTTGAGCGGGCTGGAGCGCGCTCGGCGCGCCAGCGGGGTAACGGGCCGGCGGGGGCTGCGCCAGGTTGTGGCCGATGTGAAGGGCGACGCCGATGCCGAGGCAGCACGATGCCCAAATCACGACAAAGACAAGGGACCTCCGCCGCGGGCGATCTCTTGTCTGCGCGCCGTCCATTTCCCCGGCCCTACCCGTCCTTCTGGGCCTGAGCTCGCAGCCCGCCGGGCCGCCCGGGCCATGTCTGCGGGCGGGCCCAGAAGGCGTCGCTTCGCCCGCCGTAGTATCCCTCGAGCGCCTGGTCCATGACGCGCGACGTGCGCCGCGCCGACTCTCCCGTGCTGGGGCAGACGCCGCGGCCCAGCAGATCATCGACCACGCTTTGAATGAGCGGCTGCGCGACATGCGGCGGATACGGCAGGTCGAGGACCTGCACGCCGGAGGCGCCTTCCCACCTGAACGGCTCCGACCGGAACATGGGGAAGGCAATCTCCCCCTCCGTTCCCGTGAGCCACATTGTGTCGTCGCGCACGGCTGCCGCGAAATTGCACGCCATCGAGCCCGGCGCCCCGGCGGCCGTGCGGAAATTGAGCGCAACGGTGTCCTCGACGGCATAGGCCGAGGCCATGTTTGCCGCGTTGCCGGCGACATGCGTCAGCGGCCCGAGGAGATAGTCCAGGAGGTCAAGGGCGTGCGAGGCGAGGTCGAGAAAATGACCGGCGCCGGCAAACTCGGCGACCGTCCGCCACTGGTCGCCCTTGCGGTGATGGGGCTCGGCCAGCCGGTAAGAGACGCCCGTTATCCGCCCGATGGCGCCCGATTTGAGCAGTTCCTCCACCTTGAGGAAGCAGGGCAGGCGGCGGCGGTAGTAGGCCACGAAGAGCGGCAGCCCCGCACGCGCGAACGCCTCCACCATGCGGTCGCACTCGGCACCGTGGCGCGCCATGGGCTTCTCGACGTAGGCGGGCTTCCCGGCGGCGGCGGCCTCGAGGGCGTAGGCCTCGTGCGACCCGGGCGGCGTGGCGACGTACACGGCGTCGACACCGGGGTCGGCAATGAGCGCCTCGGCGCTGGAATACCAGCGCGGCACGCCATGGCGCCGGGCATAGTCGGCGGCCCGTTCGCCGTTGCGCCGCATCACCGCCACGAGCTGCGAGCCGGCCGCCTTCTGCAGGCCGGGCCCGCTCTTCACCTCGGTCACGTCGCCGCAGCCGATTATTCCCCAGCGCACCACCGAGCGGCCCGCAAAGTATCCTGATGCAGTCATTGGCTGAAAATCGGCCAATTGTGGCTTCGGGCGCAACTGTGGTTTTTGGCGGGACCCCGGGGGCGCGGCCCGGGCCGTTCGCTCCCCGATTCAGGACCCGCCGCCGGCCGACCAGGCGTCCGGCTCATCCCGGACGCAGGCATTCGCTCACGATACGCTTGAGTTCGGAGGCGCCGAACGGCTTCTGAAGGAAGAAACTGGCGGACGTCCGCACGAAATCGTGCCCCAGGAGATCCGAGCTGTAGCCGCTCGTGAAGAGGGCCTTCAATTCCGGGCGGTCGCGGCGAAGAACCTCGACGAGATCGCGACCCGTCATTCCTCCCGGCATGACAACATCGGTGAAGACGAGGTCGATCTTGTCGCGGTTGGCCGTCCACAGCTCGAGGGCCGCCCGCGGCGACGCCGCCTCGAGCACGTTGTAGCCGCCGCGCTGGAGGATGGTGCAGCTGGTCAGGCGCACCAGGGCCTCGTCCTCCACGACGAGGATCGTCTCGGCGCGCGCCTCGCGCGACTCATCGGCGCCGGATTGGGCCGGGACGGCGGCCGTGTCCGCGATGCAGGGGAAGTGAACCCGAAACTCCGTGCCCACGCCGACGCTGGAATCCAGCTCGATCCACCCCTGGTGCTGCTGGACGATGCCGTAGACCGTGGCAAGGCCGAGTCCGGTCCCCTTTCCGACCTCCTTGGTTGTGAAGAACGGATCGAAGATCCGCGGCATGATATCCGCCGAGATGCCGGAGCCGGTGTCGGCCACGGTGATGCACACGAATCGGCCGCCGAGGGCCTGCGGGACCCGCCGGCGGTACGCCTCGTCGCGCTCGACCAGGCCCGTCATGATGGTGAGGCGGCCGCCGCGAGGCATCGCGTCGCGCGAGTTGACGACGAGGTTGAGGAGCACCTGCTCGATCATGCCGTTGTCCGCAAAGATTGGCGGGAGGTCGGCGGCCGGCTGCACCTCGAAGGCGATGTCCTCGCCTATCACCCTGCGCAGGAGCCGCGACGTATGCTGGATCACCGCGTTGACGTCGAGGGCCGTGCGTTGGATCATCTGCTTGCGGCTGAAAACGAGCAGCTGGCGCGTGAGGCCGGCGGCAAAGGTGCTGCTCTGGGCGATCTGCTGGACGGGATCGTTGTAGTCCCGGGGGAAATTCTCGTCGGCGAGAAGGAGCGAGGCGTTGCCCTGGATGACCGTGAGGATATTGTTGAAATCATGGGCGATGCCGCCGGCAAGCTGCCCGATCGACTCCATGCGCTGGGCCTGGCCCAGCTGCTCCTCGAGGCGCTTGCGGTCGCTGATGTCAGTGAGGGAGCCGCGCAGCAGGTTGCGTCCGGCCGCGGGCAAACGGACGAGCCGCAGCTCGACCGAGATCGGCCGGCCGCGCAGGCTCTGCGCCATCCACTCCGCCGCAGGGGTTTCGCCGGCCAGCGTGCGCCGAATCAACTCGCGGACGGCCTTGGCCGAGGCCCTCCCGTCGGACTGCAGCGCGGGCGAGAGCCGGTCGACGTCGACCGCCAGCAGCTCTTCGCGCGACGCCTCGAACATCCGCAGCGCATTCTCGTTCGCGTCGGTGACCTGCCGCGTGTCGGAGTCGAACACGATGATCGCCTCGGGCGCCGACTCGACCAGCGTGCGGAAGCGCGCCTCGCTCTCGCGAAGGGCCGCGGCGGCGCGCTCGCTCTCCGTGATATCCCGCACGACGGCCACCGTGCAGTCGGTGTCGCCGATCTTTATCAGCTCCATCGAGACCGAGCACGTGCGCATCCCTCCGCCCTTCCTGCGAAGAAGGAGGGAGACGTTTTGCACCCGGCCGTCGTTCCGCAGCCTTTCCAGCACCCTTTGGCGATCCCTGGACGAATTCCAGAGGTCGAGGGCGGCAGCGGTGCGCCCCAGGACCTCCGTGCGGTCATACCCGAAGATCCGGGTGAAGCCCTCGTTGACGTCGATGAAGGTCCCGTCCGAATTCTGGCTGATCGTGATGGCATCGGGGCTCGCCCGGAACGCCTTCGAGAACTTCTCCTCGGAATGGCGCAGCTGCCGGTTCGCCGCCGCCAGCTCGCCCGTGCGCGCCTCGACCATCCGCGCAATCTCCTCCGTTCGCCGCCGGGCATTGCGCAGGCTGTAGCGAACACGCCCCCAGCTGAGCAGCGCGATAATCACCACCGACCCGGTGCCGAGAAGGAGCCATTTCCTGACGTACTCCTGAAGCAGCCCCGATGTCTCAAAGGCGTGAAACCACTTCTCATAGTTTCGCTGCAGGTCGCCGCGCTGCCCCGCGATGAAGAGGCCCTCGTTCAACTGGGCGAGCAACTCGCCGTCAGTTGGCCGCACCGCCATGCAGAACTCGGTCAGGGACTCGGGCAGCGTCATTGCGATCCTCAGTCGTTTCCTGAGGCCGAGGCGGTCGATCAGGCTGATTGCGGAGAACTCGTTCAGGATGGCGACGTCGGCCGTTCCGTCCGCGACCGCCTCCAGCTCCATTCCGCTGTTTCCCGAGTTCAGAACCAACGCGTTTCCCAGCCAGCCCCTCTTCTTGGCGTAGGTGTATTGCAGCGTATCCGCCGCCAGCGCGATGGGCTTGCCGTTCAGGTCCGCGATCGAGGCCAGCTGCGCCTCGTCGGACCTTGTCACAGCGACCAGCGCCCCGCGGACATGCGGCACGGAGAAGAGCATCGAGCCCGAGCGCTCGGGAACGCGCGCCATCATCGGCACCACGTCGATCTCGCCGCTCGCCAGGGCCACGAGGAGTTCGTTCAAGGAGTCCTTCTCCACGATCCGGGCCTTCAACCCCGCCGCCTTGGCCACGATGGCGATGAGATCCTGCGAATACGCGTCCTGGTCCAGCTCCGTCACCGGCTCGCCCTTGGCGATGATCCGGTGGCCCGTGCCGAACACGATTACCCGCGGCTCATCCGCCCAGACGCTGCCGGCACCCCCTGCGGCGACAAGGCCGAGGGCGAGCAATGGCGGTAGCAACCGGCATTTCATCGGATCGCGCTGGAGAACAATCAGATCAGAGCCATAATTGCCTTTCCTGCGGCGCATTGTCAGTGGAAATCCACATCCCCGGCGCGTGCGGAGGCGACTCCAGCCCACGGGCGCGGACGCGGGCGCGCCGCAGGGCCCGCCTGCTCCCCCAAGTGGACCCACAAAGCGCTATGAGGCGGCGGCGCGCGCCGGTGGCCCGCCGGTCCGCCCCGGCGGGCAAACCGGACTGGCGCGACCCCCTACCCCGGGGTTCCCGACGGCAGGTTCAGACTCTGCGGATACACGCGCTGCATCTTGGCCGCGAGGAACTGCTTGATGTCGCCCACGGTCCGGAAAGGGCGCAGCTCCTCGTTGTCGATCGAGATCTGGAGCACGTCCTCAGCGAGGTACACGATCTCCAACAAGGTGAGCGAGTCGATGGCCAAGTCCTCCACCAGCCTGAGGCCGTCGTCGGCGCGCGAGAGCTTGGCCCTCATGTCGGGCTCGACGTAGTGTTCGATCAGGCCGTTGACGATCGCGGGCAGGTGGTCGGCGCTGCCGGTTCTCCGGAATTCGCGCGCGGCCTCGCAGGTGGAGGGCGAGCAGCGCTTGAGGGCATCGCGCAGTTGCGCCTCATCCTCGGGCGTGAAGGCTCTGGCGGGCTCCGGGATGGAATGCCCGGCGCCCAAATCGCGGTCGGTCGCTTGTCTCATAGGGCTGGTGCAGTCATGGACCACCGCAGCGGCGTATTGTTCGGATGGCGTATCCAGAAAGTTGCATCCGCCCATGCCGGGCGGCCCCCGGGGCCCCCGAGAGCCGGTCCCGCACCGGGTCTCCGGGCGGCGTTTCGGGGGACTGGATAGCGGACATGGATAATAGACGAACGAGAGGGTTGGAAGGTTTCCGCCTGCCGGTCAGCGGCGCCTGCGGCGGCCTACTGATACGACAGCCGGACACGGCAAACCCGCTACCCGATACGGCCGCAAGCCCGGTCAAAACGTGAACGTCACCGTGAGGGAATAGACCCGGCCGCGCCAGTCGCCGTACGACTGCACTCCCGCTCCCGTGGGGTCGTCCGCGTACTTGGGCGGGCCCGCGCCGAAGAGATTGTCGACGCGCAGTTGGCCGCGCAGGCTGTAGTGGGTGCTTGTCCACGGCAGCCATCGGCCGAGGTCGCCCTGCACGTACCCGTCGAACTGCCAATAGGGGTCGACCCGGTCGCCGCCCTGGCTGGACCACTCGGTTTGCGGCAGGATTCGCGAATTGAAGTAGTGGCCGTCCAAGCCTAACCCTAGGGCGCGTTTCGACCAGCCGGCGCCGAAATTCATGCGCTGCCTCAGCAGGCCCGGTGTCGATCCGTCCGGTTCGCGCAGTTCGTCCACCACTGGGGAATTGGGGAGCTCCTGCAACTTGTAGCTCTGGTAGTAGACCCACCGGCAGTACGCCTCGAGCGTTCCGCCCAGGCACTGCGTCCACCCGTAGTCGAGCGACGTGTTCCAGTTCTCCGAGTGCCGCCATGCGGTATTGAAGGTGCCCGCGAGCACCGAGGTGATGGGGCCGACGCTCTCGCCTGGCGCCGGCGCCGCGCGAATGATCCTGGAGGGGAAGAGACTCCCCAGGTCCACGACGCCCTGCGCATCCAGGTAACTCTCCTCGCCCGATGTCACCGTGTCCACGAAGTCCACCGACACTCGGAAACGATGCAAATGGCCGCGCTGAAAGATGAATCCCGTCGTCTGCGTGACGGCCGCCTCCGGGACCAGGTTGGTGTTGATCGCGCTGCTCACCTGGACGAGCTCGTACTGCTGGAGGAGCGGATCGAATACCTTTGTCGGGACCACCTCCCCCCCCACGCCCGTGTTTGTCGAGGTCACCACCAGGGTGCTGAAGACCGGCGGGGGGAACCGATTCGAGGTGGCGTACGTGGCGCGAAGCGAGAGCCCTCCGGCAAAGTCCACCTTCAGCGCTCCCGTGGGGGCGAGGTTGGCCTCATACGCGATGTCCGAGGCGGTGTAGCGGGCCGCCAGGTCGGTCTCGACCCCCTTCACCCACTTGGGGAGCCATTTGGGCTGCACGAGCGGCGCCTGGAGCTCGCCGAAGGCGCTGATCCGCTGGAGCGAGCGCCCGACCCACTTGTTCGGAGGCGCCACCAGCGAGCCGTCCCCGTAGCTCAGCTCGTCCACGTAGTTCGCGAGGCGGGCGAGCCGGTAGTCGCCTCCAAAGATGACGCTGGCGCTGCCGGTCGGCAGGCGCAGGGACGGGTTGATGATCCGAAGCGAGGAGTCAAACGTGTCGTAGTCTCCCAAGGTGACAAAACGTCCCTCGGCGCCGTAGTAGATCAGCGCCTGGTCGTAGAACTGCTGCGGGGGGCCGTAGGCCTGCGTGTCGCGCAGCGGATTGTAGGCGCCCTGGTCGACCAGCTGCTGCCAGCGGGTATCGTCCACGCCTTCCAGGCCTCGGTAGCGGGTGATGCTTAAGCCGTACTGGGCGTCCAGCGAGGCCTGCCAGCTGTCCGGCAGCCTCAGCAGCAGGCCAAGCACCGCCGAGTAATAGTCGACGTGCGCCTCGTCGTAGTCCTCGCCGAGGCGCGGCGCGGTCTCGTTCAACGTCACATTCACGGCCTGGCCAAAGGGATTGAACGGCGAACTCGCGGGAAGGACGAGATTCCCGGCAAACACACTGTAGCCGGTGTTGTTCACCGTCCGGCCGGCCGCGGCGTCGAGGCCCACCTGGAGCCAGGGGAGCACATCGTAGATCGCAGATCCAAACAACGAGATGCTCTGCTCCTTCCGTCCATAGGGGTAGTCGAGGCTGTTGGGCGTGTCCGCCAGGCCGCCGCCGGGCGGTTGGTACAGGTTCAGGCTTTGAAGCCCCTGGCGGCCGGCAAACGCCGCGAGGGCGCCCGAGCCGTCGGCGCCCGGCGCCACCGACGTGACGGAGGAAGTGCCCGGCCCAAAGAGAGGCGAGAAATTGGCGCTGCTTACATTCGGCGTCGCGCGGTAAAGCTCGTCCTCCGGCTCCGGGTGCGAGAGGAGGTTTGCCCGGATATAGCCCAGATTCGACTCCGTCGGCGGCGTCACCTGCGTGAACGTCGCGTTTAGCCGCACGTGGAGCTTGCCGCCGAGCATGGTTTCTCCGTGGAGCAGCGACGTCGTCGACTGCGGCGCGTTAAACCTCCCGAGCGCGTTGGTGTACGTGGTGGTCAGTTCCGTCGTATTGACGTCCGGGCGAAGGACGATGTTGATCACGCCGCCGACGGGACTGCCGCTGTAGATGGCCGACGCGGAGACCGGCAGCACCTCCACGCGTTCGATCATGTTGATGGGGATTACGTTAACGTCGGGTTGGGGCGCGACCGGGGTCTTGAGGTCCCCCGGGAGGGCCGTCACGATCTCGGGGAGGCGCCGGCCGTCGACGAGCACGATCGTCGCGTCCTGATCGGGCGTGAAACCGCCCAGGTTGAGGTTGCTGCTGGCCGAGACGAAACTGTTGACGCTTCCATTCTGGTCCGGCGGAAGCGTCGTTGCGTCGCTCTGCAGAAGCTCGGTCCGAAGAAACTCGTTCAGGTTTGTCACCCCGCTTCGGGCGATCTGGTCCCGGGTGAAGATCAGGTAGTCCATGGCGTCGTTCTCCGAGCGGGGCTGGTCGATGTCTCCAATGGCCACGCGGGGCGCCACCGGCGCCCCGGTGTCGTCCAGGAACCACGACCGCGCCAGCTTGCCCTCGACAACATAGGGTTCGAGCCTCGACGGGTCGCTGGCCGTCTGCATGGTGAGCGCGTCGAGGGTCAGGACGCGATTGGCGGTCACGAGCACGTCGTCGATCTGCAGAGTCTGGAGGCCCGTTCCGGCAGCGAAGAGCTGGTACGTGCCGGGTGGCACCGCGGCGAACTCGAACGCGCCGGTCTCATCTGTCGTCGCCGCGACGCGCAGCGAGGAAATCACGACGTGGATGCCCGTCGCGGGTGTTCCCGCCGGGGACAGCAGCCGGCCCCTGATCGAGCCCTTCGGCTGCGCGACCGGCGTCACCACGTACCTGCCCCGGCCGTTGCGCCGCGCCTCGAATCCGGTGCCCGTCAGGAGGCGCAGAAGCGCCTCCTCCGGCTCCATGCGGCCGACGACCTCGGCGGAAGTCACCTTGTGCAACTCGTCGTACGAGAAGAGCATCTCGACCTTCGCCTGGCTGCAGAAAGCCATCAGCGCCCCGTCGGCCGGCTGGGCCGGAAGGTTGAATTCCACCGGACCTGCGAGAAGCGCCGCGGAAATCCCGCTACCGATTCCCAGGAGCAAGCAACGGATGATTGCGGTGACTGTGCGGGTGAGTGAAGAGATTCGGCTGATCAACGAGCGTGTTCGGTGCGCAGGCTCACGCGAACCGAACCGCTCGGTTCGGCAGTCACGCGCACCGGCTGCGACAGTTCGAGCTGGCCGAAGAATCCGTCGAGGTCGTCGAGGCTGTACCGCCCGCCCAGCCGCAGGCGCGCTGCGCCCGCGGTCGCCGTGATCTGGCGCCCATGGTAGCGGGAGTAGCGGGCAAGGGCCTCGCCGAGCAGCGTTCCATTAAACACCATCTGGCCGTGCCTCCAGGCGAGCGCGCCGTCGAGGGCCTCGGCGGTCAGCGCCCTGATGGACACACCCTGCCTGTCCGCGCAGAGGTTGTCGCCGGCGCCGAGGCTTAGGGTGCCCGGCGGCTGGGCGGCGCTCATTCCGCCCGGGCGCACCTGCACCGAGCCCTCGACGACCGTAACGTCGAGCTCCGTGGCCGCCTCGGTGCGGACGTTGAAGATGGTCCCGGTCACGCGCACGGACCCCGCCGGAGTCTCCACGATGAACGGCCGGGTCCTGTCCTTGCTCACGATGAAATAGGCCTCGCCGTCGGCGAGACGCACCCGGCGTTCCGCGCTTCCGTTTTCAATGACCATGCTGGTGTTGGCGTTGAGCTCGACGCGGGAACCGTCGGCAAGCGTGAACTCCCGGCGCTGGGCGACGGAGGTCGCAAGGGTGTCCAGCCGCGCCCTTGGATGGACCAGCCAGACCGCGGCCGCCGCGGCAGCCGCTGCAAGCAACCCGGCGGTTGCGACCATCCAGGGGTTCCACGCCCGGCGAACCGGCGTTCCCTGGGGAACGGCAATGGCACCCGAAGCCACAAGCGTCGGCAGGAGGCGGTCAAGGTCGGCGGAGAACTGGCAGTATTGCGAAAGCCTTGCGCGGTGGGAGACATCCTCGCCGAGCCAGGCCTCGAGCGCGGCGCGGTCGGCGGCGTTGAGCGTGGAGCCCTCGAGCCGGGCGGCCCAGAGGGCCGCCTGGTCCTCGGCGTCCGTACCGGGGACATGTTGGGACGGGTTCATGGGTCTAGCTTCCTTTCCATGGCGGTGCGGAGCAACCGCAAGGCGCGCGCATGCTGTTTTTCGACGGTGCTGACGGCGATGCCGAGACGGTTGGCGATCTCGCGGTGCGAAAGCTGTTCGATCTTTCGCAGAAGAAGCACAACCCGGCATCCTTCAGGCAGTTGCGCAATCGCCTCCTCAAGTATTCCCAGCTCCTGGCGGGCCATCACCTGCTGCGCGACGCCCGGCGCGGACGAGGCCGCCGATTCGGGCCTGAAAGCTTCGCGCGCGATGGGAGAGATGCTGCGGCGCTTCAGCCGGTTGATGGCAAGGCGCCGGGCGGCCGTGTAAAGCAGCGCCGCGGGCCGATTCGGGGGCTGCCTGGCCATCGCGGGAAACACCCGCAAGTAGGCGTCGTGGGCCACGTCCTGCGCCTCGCTGGCGTTTCCAAGGAGACGGGTGAGGTATCGCCGAAGGGGGGCGAGCGTTGCGTGGTAAAGGACGCCAAAGTCCCGATGGCCGTCTGTCTCGTCAGGCATCGGGTTTACAAATCCGGGAAGAGGCAGCAGCGACATGGGTTTCACGCCTGCCCACCACGACAATCGACGAGCCTGAATCCGCTACTCCCGCGGATGGAATAAACCGTGCTGGGATCATGGGAATGGAGGGAGCCTGCCCCTACAAGGGTGTTGCCCGCAAGCAACCTCCGCATGATTGTGGTTTGAAAGGGCGCCGGCGAACATCAAATTGACTCCCATGAAGGAAAAAATCGGATTTGTCGGTGTCGGGCGGATGGGGGCGAACATGGCGCGACGGCTGGGCGACTGTGGCTACCGAATTGCCGCGGTGCACGATGCATACGCGCCCGCTGCCGCGGCGGTGGCCCGCGAGCTTGGCGCGAGGCACGCGCGCACGCTCGCCGCCGTGACCGCCGCTTCCGACGTGGTCTTCACCGTCGTCACTGACGACGCCGCCCAGCTGAGCGTCTTCGCTGAGCAAGGGGACTCCCTTCTCGTTCGCGCGAAGGGGAAGGTCTTCGTCAACTGCGCGACGATCACCCCGAAGACGCACGTCGAGGTCGGGCGCCGGTCGAAGAAGCGGGGCGCCATGGCGCTCGAGGCCTGCATGGCGTCATCGATTCCGCAGGCGCGCCAGGGCACGCTCTACCTCATGTGCGGCGGCGAACGGAAGTGCTATGAGCGCGTGAAGCCCATCCTCGAGGGGCTCAGCACCGCCCTTCGCTTCGTGGGACGGGCGGGACGGGCGGCGCAGGTGAAGGCTCTCGTCAACATGGTGATGAACGCGAACACCGCGGCTCTCGCGGAAGGACTCGGGCTCGGCGCCGCCCTGGGCCTCGACCTCGACATGCTGCGCGAGGTCTTTGCGCAGACCGGCGCCCAGTCTCAGGTGCTAAAGACCGACGGGGAGGACATGCAGAACCGGGCCCACGATTGTTATTTCTCCGCCTCGCACGCCGCCAAGGACAGCGCCATCGCCTGGGTGCTCGGGTGCGAGGCCGGACTTCACCTGCCGCTCTCCGCGGCGACCAAGCTGCAATTCGAGAGGCTGGTCAGCCTGGGCCTTGGCGGCCTCGACAAGAGCGGGGTCGCGGAGCTCACGTTCAAGGGGCGCCACGGCTGACTCCAATGAGGATCCGCCGGCGGAGAAAGAGGAGGCGCGGGCGGCTTGCCGGGGCGCCGGCCGCGGTCGCGACGCGTCATTTTCCGGGGCGGACGGCGATTCGGATTGTCCGATCCGCGCGATTTGCCCAGTCGTAAGGGACTCAATGTCATCTTCTTTCCGGCGCTTCGGCGGGTTGAGTTCTGACGGGCCGCAATCCGCCGCCGGTTGCCGGGGGTCAGGGCACGCGACCGCAATGGCATCGGCCCCGATGCGGTCTCTCCCGCGCGGCTTGCCGTCACCTCCAACGCCTGGAATGGTTCCCTGGGGCCAAGCGGCCCCCGGCGCCGGGACGCGGCGCCGCACGGCTCGTGGAGGACCCTCGTGGAACCGGTGAAACGAGCAGAGACCTCCCCCTCGCTGCGCAGGCAGCCCGGCGGCGCTACGGCCACGATCGCCTGCGTCTTCCTCGGCCTCCTGGCGCCCGCGCCCGCGGCGCCTGCGCCGGAGACCGCGCCGCCGCGGGCGGCGCTTTCCAAGCGCGAACCGCTCTCCGCCGGCGTGTTCACGGACGCCTATCCCTATTCATACGTCGATTCGGAGGGCCATATCGAGGGGTTCACGACCGACGTGCTGGATGCCGTTGCCAAGGCGGTGAACCTCCGGATCGAGCGGACACCGGCGCCGACCGACGAGATCGTCGGACGGTTTCAACGCGGTGAGTTCGACCTCCTCCAATACCATGGGATCACTCCGGCGCGCCAGGCGTACGCGGAGTTCACCACGCCCTTCCTAAGCCTCCAGGGCTGCGTGTACGTGCGCTCCGACAGCCAAATCGCCAGCCTGAGGGACCTGACCGGCCTGCAGTTCGGGGTGATCGGGACGACCGGCCTCGGCGAGCGGCTCCTTCGCGACAACAACGTCAGGGCGCGCGTCGTCTCGGTCCAGACCCAGGAGGAGCTCCTTCAGAGGATATCGACGGGCGAGGTCGACGGCGGCTTCCTGTCGCAACTCACGGAGCTGTCCGTGGCGCGCAGGCTGCACCTGAGCAACATCAAGATGCTCGGAAGGCCCTTTGACGGATACGACATCCAGCAGGCCTTCGCCGTCCACCCCGGGGACGGGGAGCTGCTGGCGCGCCTCAACGAGGGCATCGCGATCATCCAGCGCACCGGGGAGTACGACCGGATCTACCGCAAGAACTTCGGGCAATTCGGCTCGTACATCCTGAGCGTCGACGAGCTCAAGCTCGCCGCGTCCATCGCGCTGGAGATCGGCTTCATCGTGGCCCTGTGGGGCTATTTCCGCCAGAGGAAGCTGCGAAAGGCTATCTCGCTGCAGGCCTCGGCGCTCGCCGACCAGCAGACGCTCCTGCAGGCGCTCTACGACAACATACCGATGGCGATGACCGTCATCGAAACCGGGGCGCCGGGTGCGCGCATCCTGTCGATGAACAGGCAGGCCTGCGCCCTTTACTTCGTCGATGCCGCCGAGGCAACGGGACAGCCTCTCGATGCCCTTCCGGTGTCCGAGGACATCCGCCGGCACCTGCGCGAGGCCATCGCCCACCCCATGGCGGACGGGCATGTCTTCACGAGCGAAACCTCGCTCAAGATCGGCAGGCGGATTCTCGAGGTGAACGCGATTCCCCTGGCATCGCCCGAGAGCCCCGCAACCGCGAGGATCTGCGTCCTCGTCGAGGACATCACGAAGCGCAGGCAGCAGGACGCCGAGGTCGCCCAGTCGAGAAGGCTGCGCGCGGTCGGCGAGCTGGTGGGCGGGATCGCGCACGAGTTCAACAACCTCCTGACCCCGGTCATGCTCAAGGCGGGAGACATCCAGCTGTCGCGGCCCGACGACGCAGCCCTGCAGCAGGACATCGAGGTGATCGCGCAGGCCGTGCAGCGGACCGCCGAGCTCACGCGCCGCCTGCTCACCTTCGGGCGCAAGGTCGAACACAAGGCGGAGGCCGTCCGCCTGGAAGCCATCGCCAGGGGCTGCTTTGAGCTGCTAAAGAACACGATCGACCGGCGGATCTCCTGGGAGACCTCGATCCCGCCGGACCTGCTCCCGCTGCACCTGAACGCGACGGACCTGAACCAGGTCCTCCTCAACCTGCTCCTCAACGCCCGCGACGCGCTGCTCGAGAGGCTGGCGGGTCGCAATCCGGCGGAATGGACGCCAAAGATAACCGTCGAGGCGGAGCAGCTGCCGCCGGCGGCGTTCGATATGCCTCGGGGCCACGGCGGAAAGGCGCTCCTCGGCTGGCAGCGTCTCACCGTCCGGGACAACGGCCTTGGAATGCCGCCCGATATCATCGAGCGCATCTTCGAGCCGTTCTTCACGACCAAGGCCGCGGGCAAGGGAACGGGCCTGGGACTCGCGACAGCATGGCACCTGGTGACCGACGCCGGCGGGCGCCTGGAAGTCGAGTCGACCCTGGGAGCGGGGAGCGCGTTCCACGTCTTCCTTCCCATCTGGCCCACGGCCGAGGAACCCAAGCCGCCGGCCCTCGCCATTGAGCCGGTCAAGCCTGCCCGCGTGCTTCTGGTCGAGGACGAGGCGCTGGTCGCCGCGACGGTCGTCGAGATCCTGAGGCGCGGCGGCCACCAGGTCCGCCACCTTCTGGACGGCTCGGAGGCGTGGAAGCACCTTGCGGACAACCTCGGCGCCTACGATCTGCTCATCATCGACGTCAACCTGCCCGGATTGAACGGCGTCGACATCGTGGCGCGCCTGCGCGAGCGGGAGTTCCCGGGCCGCATACTGATGCTGAGCGGGCGCTTCACGTCCTCGGACATGACCGCGCTCACCCGCCTCGGAATTGACCGCTCGCTCACAAAGCCTTTCAACGTGCGCCAGTTGCTGGATGCGGTGAGCGAGAGCCTCGAGGTCAGCCGCATGTAGGGGACCGGCGGCTTTGCCGCGGCCGTCCTTGACGCGCAGTGGGGTCCGGATACCTGTGTCTTTCCACCATGTCGTCGGACCTCTCCGATCTGTACCAGCAGGTCATTCTCGACCACAACCGCCGGCCCCGGAACCGGGGCAGGATCCCGACCGCCAACCGCTCGGCGCACGGGGATAACCCGTCGTGCGGGGACCAGTGCGACGTCTACCTCCGGCTGGACGGCGACCGGATAGCCGACATCTCCTTCGAGGGTTCGGGATGCGCGATATCGATGGCGAGCGCGTCGCTCATGACGGTCCAGCTCAAGGGCAAGAAGGCCGACGAGGCCGCAAGGCTCTACGAGCAGTTCCATGAGATCGTCACCACGGGAAAGGAGCCGGAGGAGATCAGCGATCTCGGAGCGTTTGCGGGCGTGCACGCGTTTCCCGCGCGCATCAAGTGCGCCACGCTTTCGTGGCACGCGGCCCTGAACGCCCTGAGCGGCGACCCTGCGCCGGCGACGACGGAGAGCCACACGGATTGAGCGCGATGGCCTCCACCTGGGACCGCATCCGCGACGAGTTCCCGACGCTGAATCAGCAGGTGAACGGGCATCCGCTCGTCTACCTCGACAACGCGGCGACGACCCAGAAGCCGAGGGCCGTGATGAGGGCGCTGGACCGGTTCTACGAGAAGGACAATTCCAACGTCCACCGGGGCCTCCATGCGCTTTCGATGCGCGCCACGGACGATTACGAGGGTGCCCGCGCGCGGGTGGCGACGTTCGTCAACGCCGCGGCGCCCGAGGAGATCATCTTCACGCGCGGCACGACGGAGTCGATAAACCTGGTCGCCGCCAGCTGGGGGGGCGCGAACCTGGGCAAGGCAGACGTCATCCTGCTAACCGAGATGGAGCACCACAGCAACCTGGTGCCCTGGCAGCTGGTCGCCCGTCGGACGGGCGCGACCCTGAGGTACCTGCCCGTCACGGGCGACGAGGGCCTACTCGACCTCTCGGTCCTCGACCGCCTCCTGACGCCCGAGGTCAAGGTCTTCGCGTTCACGCACGTCTCCAACACGCTCGGCACGATCAACCCGGCCGCCGAGCTCTGCGCCCGCGCGCGGAAGGCGGGCGCAATCACGGTGGTCGACGCCGCCCAGTCCGCTGGGCACATGCCGGTGGACGTCCGCGCGATGGGCTGCGACTTCCTTGCATTCTCCGGGCACAAGATGGCAGGCGTGACGGGCATCGGCGCCCTCTACGGCAGGCGGGCACTCCTCGAGTCGATGCCCCCCTGGCAGGGAGGCGGCGGGATGATCTCCAATGTCGATTTCTTTGAAAGCCGGTGGAAGCCGCCGCCCGAGCGGTTCGAGGCCGGAACCCCGAATTTCGGCGATGCGGTCGCGCTGGGCGCCGCATGCGACTTCCTCGACTCCCTTGGCCGCGAGGCGATCCGCAAGCACGACGGCGCCCTTGCACGGGCGGCGTACGAGCGCCTGGCCGAGCTTCCGGGCATCCGACTCATCGGGCCCAAAGGAGAGCGCGGAGGCCTTGTGAGCTTCGCGTTCCAAGACATCCACGCCCATGACGTGGTCACTTTCGCGGACGAGGACGGGATCGCGCTGCGCGGAGGCCACCACTGCAACCAGCCCCTCATGAAGAGGCTGGGGCTGGCGAGCACGGCGCGGGCGAGCTTTTACGTGTACAACGAGGAGCGGGAGATAGACGTCCTCGTGGCGTCGATGCGCCGGACGCTCAAATTCTTCGGGCCACCGAACTGAACCTTGTGTTTTGCCGCGCAGCACCTTACGAAAGGAAACATATGAAGCTCGCTCCCCTTGCACTGGCGATCCTGGTCCCCTCGTTCCTCGCCCCGGTGCGGGCAGATGAAGGCATGTGGCTCTTCTCCGCACCGCCCCGCGAGAAGATCCAGGCCGCCTACGGCTTCCAGCTCGACGATGCGTGGCTCAACCACCTCATGAGGGCTTCCGTGCGCTTCAACAGCGGCGGATCCGGATCGTTCGTGAGCGCCGACGGCCTTGTCATCACCAATCACCACGTCGGCCTCGACTCGCTGCAGAAGATGAGCGACGCCCACAAGAACTACCCGCGGGACGGCTTCTACGCCTCGACGGCCGCCGAGGAGGTCAAGTGCCTCGACCTGGAGCTCAACGTCCTCCAATCGACCGAGGACGTGACGGCCCGGGTGAACGCGGCCATTCCCGCCGGCGCCTCCAGCGGCGACGCCGCCAAGGCTCGGCGCAGGGTCTTCGCGGAAATCGAGAAGGAGTCCCACGACAAGACGGGCCTGCGCAGCGACGTCGTGACGCTCTACAAGGGCGGCGCCTACCACCTCTACCGTTACAAGCGCTACACCGATGTCCGGCTCGTTTTTGCCCCCGAGCAGCAGGCCGCGTTCTTCGGCGGCGACCCCGACAACTTCGAGTACCCCCGCTTCGACCTCGATATCTGCATCTTCCGGGTGTACGAGAACGGCCAGCCCGTCCATCCGGAGCATTTCCTCAAATGGTCCCCCCCTGGGGCCCGCGACGGCGACCTGGTCTTCGTATCCGGCCACCCCGGGGGCACCAACCGCCTCCTGACGGTCCCGGAGCTCGAGTTCATGCGCGACACATCGATCCCCTATGTGCTGGACCTGCTCAAGCGCCGCGAGGTGCTGCTGATGGCATGGGGCGCGCGCAGCGACGAGAACGCCCGCCGGGCCAAGGATGACTTCTTCGGGTTCCAGAATTCGCGCAAGGTGTACGACGGGATTCTCGCGGGCCTGCAGGGCCCGGCGTTCATGGGCGCCAAGGAGGCGGCCGAGGAGAACCTCAAGCGGCAGCTCTCGGCGAGGCCGGACGGAAGTGAGGCGCTCGCGGCCTACCGGAAGATCGCGGCGGCGCAGAGGGTGATCGCGCGCGATTACCTGCGCTTTCGGATGCTAGAGAGGGCCAACGGCTTCTACTCTGATTCGTTCCAGATCGCCCGCGAGCTCCTTCGCTCTGGCGACGAGCACCCGAAGCCGGACGGCGAGCGCCTGCCGGAGTATTCCGACGCCAGGCGCGAGTCGTTCGAGCTCGACCTGTTCTCCGACAAGCCGATCTACACCGACTTCGAGACCATCTGCCTGGGCGACTCGCTGACCGCTTTCACGGAAGGGCTGGGCTTCGGCGATCCGACCGTGGAGGGCGTGCTGGCCGGCAAGTCGCCTCGGGACCGCGCCGCCGAGCTTGTCCTGGGCACCAAGGTGAGGGACGTGGCATTCCGGCGGCAGCTCTATGCCGGCGGCGCCCCGGCGGTCGCTGCCGCGCACGATCCCATGATCGAGCTCGCCCGCCTGATCGATGACGAGAGCCGCGCCCTGCGCAAGACATACGAGGCCCAAGACGAGATCAAGCAGCAGGCGCAGGCAGCCATCGGGAAGGCCCGATTCGCCGTCGAGGGCACCAGCACGTATCCCGACGCCACCTTCACCCTGCGCCTGAGCTACGGCGCGGTCCGGGGCTACGAGGAGAACGGGGCCGCCGTGCCCTCCATGACCACGATAGGCGGCCTCTACCAGCGATCGGAGGAGCACGGGAACCACGAGCCGTTTGACCTGGCCCCGCGGTGGGTCGGCAAGAAACAGGCGCTCAACCTGGAGACGCCGCTTAATTTCGTTACCACGTGCGACATCATCGGCGGCAACTCAGGAAGCCCGACGGTCAACCGCAAGGGCGAGTTCGTCGGCATCATCTTCGACGGAAACATCGAGTCGCTGACCGAGGACCTGGCCTATGACGACGTCCAGATGCGCGCCTTGAGCGTGCACAGCGCCGGAATCCTCGAGGCCCTGCGCAAGATCTACGGCGTCAACGCCCTCGCCGACGAGCTGGTCAACGGCCACCGCTGACCCATCCCATCGCCTTCGAGGCGAGGCGGTCGAACGCCCTGACGCAGAGCTCCAGATGCTCCTCCCGGGTGTCCTCGATCTTGTTGTGGCTGATCCCGCGCAGGCTCTGGACAAACATCATCACGGTGGGAACGCCGGCCCGGCTCACCTCGGCCGCGTCGTGAAGCGGCCCCGAAGGGAGGCGGTGCGCCGTGCCGCACGTCTCCCGGATCGACTCCTCGCACAGACCGATGAGGGCGCCGTCGAACGGGATCGGCTCAATCTGCCAAAGCCGGTCCCATGAAACCGCGACGTTGCCCTCCGCGGCAAACCGGCCGGCCGCCTCGCGGGCCTCGAGGAGCATTCTCGCGAGTGGCGCCGGATCGAGGTGGCGCTGATCCAGGGTGATCCGGCACTCCTCGACCACGCTTGTCACTATGCCGGGCCTTGTCGTGCAGGAGCCGATCGTGCAGACGCCCCCGTGGCGCTGCGCGATCCCGTAGATCTCCGGGCTCATCCGGGCCGCGGCGAGAAAGGCGTCCCGGCGCCGGTTCATTGGCGTGCTGCCCGAGTGGGCGGCCTGCCCGAGGAACGTGACCGCATGCCTCTCGACGCCGCACGTGCCGAGGACGACCCCGAGCGGCAGGCCGAGGTCAAGGAGGACGGGGCCCTGTTCGATGTGCAGCTCGAGGTAAGCCGCAGCGTTCGCCAGCTCCCGGCCGCTCTTCTTCACCGCTTCGAAATCGATTCCGACCGCAGCGAGGGCGTCCGGGAGCCCGATGCCGTCCTTGTCCCTGAGTGCCCGCGCCTCGCCCATTTCAAGCGTTCCCGCGCACGCCGACGAGCCGAACAGGCTCTTCCCGAAGCGGGCTCCCTCCTCATCCGCCCAATCCACGAGGCGCACCGTGACGGGGGGGCGCCCGCCGAATTCCGCGTTGATTCGGCGCAGGATCTCGACCCCCGCCAGGACATTGAGGCAGCCGTCGAGCCAACCCCCGTTCGGCACTGAATCCATGTGCCCGCCGATGAGGAGGGCCTTGTCGCTGCGGCCCCTGAGCGTCGCCCAAAGGTTTCCGGCCTCGTCCCTGCGCACCTCGACCGGGAGCGCCTCGAGCTTCTTCTGAAGCCAGGCCCTTGCGGCGACCCACGTCCTCGTGAACGCAACGCGCTGGGCGCCATTGGCGTCCGAAGTCAGCTGCCGGAGCTCCTTAAGTTCTGCGACCGTGCGCTTGGGATCTAGGGGCGCATTCATCTTGGGTCCCGGGGCGGAGAGGATGGCCCAGTTACTGCTTGGAAACGAGCGTATTCTGGGCGAGATTTGCCCCAGGTCCTTTCGCCCATGCCGACCCTAGCCACCACCGTCGACGGCCTCAGGCTTCCCAATCCATTCGTGATCGGATCCGGCCCCCCGGGGACAAACCTGAGCGTCATCAACCGGGCGTTCCGCGAAGGCTGGGGCGCCGTGATCGCAAAGACGATCAGCCTCGACTCGTCGAAGGTCGTCAACGTCACGCCCCGATACGCCAAGCTTCATTCGAAGGACGGCAAGGAGGTCATCGGCTGGGAGAACATCGAGCTCATCAGCGACCGGCCATTCGAGATCTGGATCGACGAGTTCAAGAAGTGCAAGGACACCAATCCCGGGGGCGTGCTTATCGCGTCGATCATGGAGGAGTACAGCAGGGATCCCTGGATTGAGATCGTCGAGCGCTGCCAGGCCGCGGGTGTCGACGCGTTCGAGCTGAATTTTTCCTGTCCGCACGGCCTTCCCGAGCGCAAGATGGGGGCGGCCATGGGCCAGGATCCCGAAATCCTCGAGGAGGTGTGCGGATGGGTCATGAGCGCGGCAAAGCGGCCTGTCTGGGCGAAGATGACCCCGAACGTGACCCACATTGAGGAGCCGAGCCGGGCCGCGCTCAAGGCGGGATGCCAGGGCTTGAGCGCGATCAACACGATCCGAAGCGTCATGGGGATCAACCTGGACACCCTGCGGCCGGAGCCCTCCGTCGAGGGATGGACGACGCCCGGAGGCTATTCCTCGAAGGCGGTGAGGCCGATCGCGCTGCGCATGGTCATGGAGATCGCGACGATGATCCGGGCGGAGTTCCCCGGCCGATCCCTCTCGGGGCTTGGCGGAATCGAGAGCGGCAGCGATGCCGCGCAATTCATCCTGCTCGGCTGCGACACGGTCCAGGTCTGCACCGGGGTCATGAAATCCGGCTACGAGTGCGTAAAGCCGATGTGCGACGAGCTCCTCGCGTTCATGGAAAAGCACAAGTTCGAGACGCTCGCCGGGTTCAAGGGCAAGAGCCTCGACTATTTCACCACCCATGCCGACCTCGTGAGGCGCCAGTCCGAGCGGAAGGCCGCCCAGAAGGCTGCGGCCAGGAAGGTCGTCGGGTCCGACGGCGAATGGAGCGGGGACGAGTTCGTGAAGCAGTCCGACGCCCTGTCCCGGGAATAGTCCGGATTCCCAGATGATCCGCCTGGCAGCCTCGGCCGACGCACCGCAGATCGCAGAAATCTACCGGCCGTTTTGCGTGGATTCCCACATTTCGTTTGAGACCGACGCCCCGGATGAAGTGGAAATGGCCGCGCGAATCGAGAGGATCAGCCGCCGCCTGCCCTGGCTGGTCAACGAGATCGACGGGGCGGTAGCCGGGTTCGCCTATGCGTCGCCCCATCGGGAGCGCGCGGCCTACCGGTGGGCGGTCGATGTGACCGTGTACGTCCACGAGTGGTTTCGCGGCAAGGGAGTCGGCCGGGCCCTGTACGCGGAGTTGTTCGAGCGCCTGCGCGGCCAGGGCCTTTTCAAGGCCTGCGCGGGCATCGCACTGCCCAATCCCGCCAGCCAGGCCTTCCACGAGTCGATGGGCTTCACCCTAGTCGGAATCTATCGCAAGATCGGCTACAAGCTGGGGGCGTGGCGCGACGTCGGCTGGTGGCAGCTTGCCCTCCGGCCCGAGGTCGACCAGCCGGCGGAGCCCACCCCCCTCTCTTCAATCCCCCTCGGAACACGATGAAATCGGACCGCCTCATACCCTGCCCTCTCTTCATCGGCGGCGAATGGATCCGGCCCAAGCTCGCCGGCTCGCCCGTCTACAACCCCTCGACCGGGGAGGTTATCTCCGAGTGCCCGGCGGGGGGGGCTGCAGAGGTCGACGCCGCCGTCGAGGCCGCGGCGGCGGCGTTTCCGGAATGGAGGAACACCCCGTCGATCGAGCGGGCCCGGTTCTTCTTCCGGTACCGGCACCTGGTCGAGGAGAATTTCGACCGGCTCTGCACCAGCCTCACGCGCGAGAACGGCAAGACGCTGGTCGAGGCCCGCGGCAGCATCTACCGCGGGATCGAGAACATCGAGTACGCCTGCGGCGTGCCCGCGCTTCTCTCCGGGGACTCGCTCGAAGACGTCGCCCGCAACGTCGATTGCGAGACGTATCTGCAGCCGATAGGGGTCTGCGCCGGGATAACGCCGTTCAACTTCCCCGCGATGGTCCCGCTCTGGATGTTCCCGCTGGCGATCGCCTGCGGAAACACGTTTGTCCTGAAGCCCAGCGAGAAGGTCCCGCTGACGTCCCTTCTCCTCGCGGAGCTCCTCGAGCAGGCCGGGCTTCCCAAGGGCGTACTGAACGTGGTCCACGGCGGCCGCGAGTGCGTAGACGCGCTACTCGCCCATCCCAAGGTGAGGGCCGTCTCGTTCGTCGGCTCCTCGGCGGTCGCTCGGCATATCTACGAGACCGGCACCCGGAACGGGAAGCGGGTGCAGGCCAACGGCGGCGCCAAGAACTTCATCGTCGTCATGCCGGACGCCGACGTGCCCCGGACGGTCGAGGCCCTCTCCACCGCCGCGTTTGGGTGCGCGGGCGAACGGTGCATGGCCGGCTCGACGGCGATTGCCGTCGGCAAGGCGGGCGACGTCATCGTGCCGCAGCTGGTCGACGCGGCGCGGTCGGTGAAGGTGGGGCGAACCGACTCGACTATGTCGCAGCCCGACATGGGCCCCCTAATCACGGGAGCGCACCGCGACCGGGTCGCCGGGCTCGTTGAAAGCGGCAGGACCGAGGGAGCGACGATCGCCTGCGACGGCAGGGGCGTCAAGGTCGCCGGCGCTCCCAACGGATTCTACCTTGGCGCCACGGTCGTCGACAACGTTCGCGACTCCATGACCATAGCGCGCGAGGAGGTCTTCGGCCCGGTGCTCAACGTGATGCGCATGGAGGACCTGGGCCAGGCGATCGAGGCGGCCGGCAAGTCGGCGTACGGCAACGGCGCCTCCATCTTCACGTCGTCGGGGGCCGCAGCCCGCGAATTCAAGCACCGGGTCAAGGCCGGGATGGTCGGGATAAACGTCGGCGTTCCCGCCACGATGGCGATGTTCCCGTTCACCGGATGGGACGCCTCGTTCTACGGGGACCTCCACATCCAGGGGCGCGAAGCCGTGCAGTTCTACACGCGGCAGAAGGTCGTCACGTCGCGCTGGTTTGGCGGCGCGGTGGGCGATGTCTGGCGGAAGTAGGACTCCCATGCCCCTCCTGATAAAGGACGGCGAGATCGTCACGGCGGACTCGAGGTCCAAGGCCGACATCTATTGCGAGGGCGAGACCATCACCCGGATCGGCGCCAACCTCGAGGCCCCGCCCGGCACCCGGGTCGTCGACGCCGCCGGCAAGTACGTGTTCCCGGGTTTCATTGACCCGCACGTCCACATCACGCTGCCATTCATGGGCACGTTTGCAAAGGACACCTACGAGACGGCCAGCAGGGCCGCCCTCGTCGGGGGGACGACTACCCTGATTGAGATGTGCTGCCCCGCGCGCAGCGAGGACACCCTGGCGGGCTTCGAGCATTGGATGGGCCAGGCCGCCGGCCGCTCCGCGTGCGATTTCACGTTCCACATGGGCGCGACCCGGTTCGACGAGAAGAGCGAGTCGCAGCTCCGCGAGATCGTCCGCCGGGGCGTCAGCTCCTTCAAGATCTTCCTGGCGTACAAGGGCGCGTTTGGGATCGACGACACGGAGCTCTACCGGGTCCTCAAGCTCGCCCGCGAGCTCGGCGTCGTCGTGACCGCCCATTGCGAGAACGAAACTCTTGTTGCCGAGCGGCAGAAGGAGCTCCTCGGCGCCGGAAAGACCGACCCCGGCCAGCACCACGAGAGCCGCCCTCCCGCCGTCGAGGCCGAGGGCGTCCACCATCTGATGACATTTGCCGAGATGACCGGCGCGCACGCCTACATCGTCCATCTGAGCTGCAAACGGGCGCTCGACGAGGCGCTCGGCGCCCGCCGGCGGGGCGTCCGCGTGAGCATCGAGACGCTGATCCAGTACCTCGTGCTCGACAAGAGCTGGGCCGAGCGTCCCGGATTCGAGGGCGCAAAGTACGTCATGTCGCCCCCGCTGCGCGACGCGAGCAACCAACCCGTCCTCTGGAACGGCTTGAGGGACGGGCTCATACAGACCGTCGCCACGGACCACGCCCCGTTCGACTTCGAGGGCCAGAAGCGGATGGGCGAGTCCGACTTCACGAAGATTCCGAACGGAATACCCTCGCTCGAGGAACGGATCAACCTGCTGTACACCTGCGGCGTGAAGGCGGGCCGGATCGACCTGCACACGCTTGTCAGCGCCGCGAGCACGCAGGTCGCGAAGACGTTCGACCTGTTTCCCCGCAAGGGGGCCATCCAGCCCGGAGCCGACGCCGACCTGGTCGTCTTTGATCCCGCCTACCGGGGCGTCATCTCGGCGAGGACCCAGCACATGAACGTCGACTACAGCGCGTTCGAGGGCTGGAAGATCGAGGGGCGGCCCAGCGTGGTCACGGTGCGCGGCGAGGTCGCCGCGCGCGACGGGGAGTTCGTCGGCGACCCCGCCCGGGGCCGGTTCCTGCGCCGCAGCCCGAGCCGGGGCTGAGAGGCTGGCACCCGGCTCCGCCGATACCGCGGCGGAGCAATCGGTGCGCGGAGGCGGTCCGCTTGCTAGCCCGACTTCCGCTACTGGGGAAGGAAAAGGATAATTTTTGGGGTCCGGCGTGACGCAAGTCGGTGCGCCGGAGCGAGGGGAGTCATGGAAAGGGGCTGTAGTCCCGACCTACCCCCTTATGGTGGGCCGGAAAATC
>DATNHT010000117.1:0-15115 GCA_035604815.1 Opitutaceae bacterium | reverse complement strand
TGGCAGGGCCCCTCACCGTCAACCTCAAGCCGGAGAGCTTCGACATCCCGGATTTCGGCAAGATCTACGTCTCGGGCGCGGTCACCGGCCTCGCCATGACGGAGGACTACGCCTTCCCTGGGGATCGCAAGGAGCTTGCTGACGTGAGCAACGCGCAGGTCTTTGTCCAGAAGGTCGACGGCGTGTTCCAGTTCTTCATCCAGGCCGGGGTGTATTCGCTGCCGGCGGTCGGCGCCCCATACCTGACCGCGGGGAATGCGACCAACGACCTCTACGGTCCGCTGCCGGTGGCGTTCGTCAAGATCGCCCCGAACAGCAACTTCAATATCGAGGCGGGCAAGCTGGTGGCGGTCTGCGGCGCCGAGTACACGTTCACCTATGAGAACATGAATATCGAGCGCGGGCTCCTCTGGAACCAGGAGAACGCAGTCTGCCGGGGCGTCCAGGCAAACTACACGGCGGGCCCGGTGGCCCTCGCGGTCTCCTGGACCGACGGGTTCTACTCGAGCCGCTACAACTGGCTTGCCGGACAGGCGACCTGGACCATCAACAGCTCGAATTCGCTGGAGGCCGTGGTCATGGGGAACACCGGGAAGACCGACTATGGGACGCTGGCGACTCCGATCTACCTCAATAACGACAGGCAGATGGACAACCTGATCTACACGTTCACATCCGGCGCGTGGATTGTTCAGCCGTACCTGCAGTATGCCGAGACCAAGACCGGGGCGGACATCGGCATTGCGAAGGCCTCCTCGACGACGGGCGCGGCCCTGCTCGTCAACTACGCGGTTCCCAACACCAGCTTCAATCTGTCGGGCCGCGTCGAGTACGAATCGTCCTCGGGCAGCGCCACGGACGGATCGGTGAACCTCCTGTACGGTCCGGGAAGCAAGGCGTGGTCGTTCACCTTCACGCCCACGTACCAGGCGGGCGTCCTGTTCACGCGCGCCGAGGCCTCGCTTGTGCAGGCGTCGTCCACGACGAGAGGGATGGCCCTCGGGCCCACGGGCACCAATCGCAGCCAGCTCCGTTTTGCGGTAGAGGCGGGCATTCTGTTCTAAGCCGGGGTTCCGCCCACCGCCGGGCCCGCGCCCCTGCCAGGGCGCGGGCCCTTCCTATTGGCCCACCCGGGGGGAGATGTTCTTTCGTGTCATTTGGATGATTTCGTGGTTTATCGGGGCTCCAAATCCATGCCGCTTCGCGTCCTCATCCTCGGTGCCAACGGTTTCATCGGCAGCTCGCTCACGCACGCCATCCTCGGGCGGAAGGACTGGGAGGTCTACGGGATGGATGTCGGCGACCACAAGCTCGGCGACTGCCTAGGGAACCCCCGTTTCAAGTTCGTCGAGGGCGACATCACGATCTCGCGCGAATGGATCGAATACCACGTGAAGAAATGCGATGCGGTGCTGCCGCTTGTCGCGATCGCGAATCCGGTGCAGTACGTGAAGGACCCGCTCCGGGTCTTCGAGCTGGATTTCGAGGCCAACCTCGAGATCGTCCGCAAATGCGCGAAATACCGAAAGAGGATCATCTTCCCCTCCACCTCCGAGGTCTACGGGATGTGCCCCGACAGCGAGCTCGACGAGGAGACAAGCACGCTCGTGTACGGCCCGATCGGGCGCCAGCGCTGGATATACGCCTGCTCGAAGCAGCTCCTCGACCGCGTGATCTACGCCTACGGCGTGCGCGACGGCGTGGACTACACGCTGTTCCGGCCCTTCAACTGGATCGGGCCCAAGCTCGACAACGTGTTTGAACCGAAGGAGGGGAGCTCGCGCCTCTTCACGCAGTTCATCTCGAACGTGATCTTTGAGAAGCCGCTCCAGCTGGTCGACGGCGGCAAGCAGGGCCGGTCGTTCACCTTCATCGACGACGGGGTGGACGCCCTCCTGCGGATCATCGAGAACAGGGGCGGCAGGGCCTCGCGCCAGATCTTCAACATCGGCAACCCCGGGAACAACGTCAGCGTGGCCAGGCTCGCGAAGCTCATAATCGCGGCCTTCAGGGAGTACCCTGAGTATCGCGCTCAGGCGGCGAAGGCGAGGACGGTGGTGGTGTCCTCCGGCAAGTATTTCGGGAAGTACTACCAGGACATCCAGCGGCGGGTGCCTTCCGTGGCCGCGATCAGGAGGCAGCTCGGCTGGACGCCCAAGGTGGACCTGGAGACGGCGATCAGGCTGACGCTCGACTACCACCTGGCCCACAAGGACTACAAGCTGGACTGACCGCCATGCGGGTCCGACTCGCGCTCAAGGTGGATGTCGACACGGACCGCGGGACGCGCCTCGGTGTGCCCAATCTCGCCGCGGACTGCGGGGAATTCGGCGCGCCGGCCTGCTTCCTGTTCTCGCTCGGTCCCGACCAGACGGGCCGGGCCGTCACCCGCGTGTTCCGGCCGGGATTCTTCAGCAAGGTCGCGCGGACGGGCGTCATCGGGATGTACGGCGTGCGGACCCTCCTGAATGGGACGCTCCTGCCGGCCCCGCACATCGGCCGCCGCAACGCCGGGCCGATGCGGGCCGTCCGCGACTCCGGCTACGAGGCCGGGATCCACTGCTACAACCACTACCGCTGGCAGGACTTCATGCAGGCGATGGACCTGGCCTCGGTCCGTGCGGAGTTCGCCGCCGCCCGGGAGGAATTTGCCCGGATATTCGGCGTGGAGGCGACCGCGGCCGGCGCGGCGGGATGGCAGAGCAATGCACGGAGCCGGGAGGTGTACGACGAGGCGGGGCTCCTCTATTCAAGCGACACGCGGGGGTCGCACCCCTTCTTCCCCCGGATCCAGGGCAGGGTGTTCCGGACGCTGGAGATTCCCACCACGCTTCCGACGCTCGACGAACTGATGGGCCGGCCCGAGTTTCCGGATCCCGCGATCGCCGGGCACCTGCATTCGCTCCTGCGCCCCGACCGGCTCAACGTGCTCACGGTTCACGCCGAGATAGAGGGCATGGGGCGACGCGCGATCTTCCGCGAGTTCCTGGGGGCGTGCCGGGGCTCGGGCGTCGAGTACGTCCGCCTGGCCGACGAGGCGCGCTCGCTCCTCTCCGACCGGGCGGCGATCCCGGTGTGTGACCAGACGATGGCTCCGGTGGAAGGCCGGAGCGGGCGGGTCGCGACGCAGGCGCTCGCGTCCCAGAACGCCTTCTGAGAACCATGAACAAGGCGTCCCTCGAGGAGAAGTTCTCCCTCATCCGCGAGCATTGGCGGCCCAAGGTCGTTGCGGCGCTCAACGGGCAGGAGCTCAAGCTCGTCAAGGTGGCCGGGACCTTCCCGTGGCACCGCCACGACAGCGAGGATGAGCTCTTCCTTGTGTGGCGGGGCCGGATGACGCTCGAGTTCAGGGACCACAGCGTGACCCTGGGCGCCGGCGAGTTCTGCGTGGCGCCGCGCGGCGTCGAGCATCGAACGACGGCCGACGCCGAGGCGGAAGTCCTCGTGTTCGAGCCCGCGCAGACGCGCAACACGGGAAACGTCGTGGACGCCACCTACACGGCCCCGAACGGCGTCGTGATTTGACCGTGGCTCCGGGAGGCTCGAAGGACTGGATGCCGCGGCTGGCGACGGAAGGGGACGTCCCGGCCATCGCGGCCCTTATTCCAATATCCGTCAGGGCGTTGCAGGCCCCCTACTATTCCCCCGCCCAGATGGATGCCGCGATCGGATCCGTGTTCGGCGTCGATCGGCAGCTCATTCGGGACGGCACGTACTTCGTGGTCGAGCACGAAGGCCGCGTCATCGGCAGCGGGGGATGGAGCAGGCGCGCGCCGTTGTTCGGGGGCGACCACGGGCGGGGCTCGGGGGACCCGGAGGTCGACCCGCGCACAGAGCCCGCGCGCATCCGGGCGTTTTATGTCCACCCGGCGTGGGCCCGCCGCGGCGTCGGGCGCTGCATCATGGCCGCGTGCGAACGGGCGATGGCGGAGGCGGGCTTCCGCGACGTGGTGATCGTGTCGACGCTCGCCGGCGAGCCCCTCTACGCGTCCCTTGGCTACGGGGTGTCCGGGAGGTGCGCCGTGGAGGTGGGGGGCGGCCTCAGCCTGCCCGTCGTGCGCATGGGCAAGGCGCTCTCAGGCCCGGTCCAGCCGCCTTAGCAGCCAGAGGCCCAGCGCGAGAAAGAAGGCGTTGGGGACCCACAGGAGAAGGTCCGGCCGGTACTCGGGATGCTGGTCGAGCCATCCCACCATGACGTTGAGGAAGTAGTATCCCAGGGACAGCAAGACGGCGATGCCGAGGTTCGCGCTCGTTTCGCGGCGGGACACCTTTATCCCGAGCGGAATCCCGACGAATGCGAACGTGAAGATGGCGACGGCCATGCTGAATTTCTCCTGGACGGTGAGCGCGACCTTCATGAGGTCGCGGCCGCGCTCCTTCTCCATGCCCGCAGGCACGGGTTCGCGCTCGAGCCTGGCCCTCTCGGCCATGAGCTCGCCGTAGGTCATCCACCTGAGCTTCTGGTGGACCGTCGGCGTTCCAAAGTAGCGCGCCAGCGAGAGCCGGACCGGGTCGACTTCCCCGAATGAGTTGACCATCAGGGGCTGCGAGAAATCCTCGGGCTTCTTCCTGTCGTGCTCCTCGATCCGCGCGCTGGCCAGGGTGACGATGAAATCGTTCGCCACCTCGTCGTAATCCACGCGGCCCGATTCAGCGTGAACGAACCGGAGGACCCGGCGCTCGTCGTCGAGCTGCCAGACCCAGACGTCGCGCACGTCCGAGCCCTTCATGGATCCGATATAGATCACCACGCCGGGGAACTCCCGGATGAACTTCTTCGGGACGATGAAGCTCAGGGGATTGGCGCGCACGGCCGCGGCGAATTGCCTCTCGTACTGGATCTTCGCCCACGGCATCGACTCGAAGTTGACCCTGAGCCCCAGCGCGACACCCAGGGCGGCGAGGGCCAGCACGGGCACGGCGATCCTGGCGATGCTGATGCCCGCCGCGCGCATCGCGGTTATCTCGCTGTCCGAGGACAACCGTCCGAGCGTCAGCAGGACGCCTGTCAGCATCCCGAGGGGGAGCGCGTACGAGAGGACGAAGGGAACGAGCAAGAGCACTAGCCGCCCGAACATGAGGAGCTGCAGCTGGCCGAGGAGCAGGGGGCCGAGCAGGTCGCGGACGATGTTGCCGGCCATCAGCACGAACGCGAACATGCAGACGGCCGCGGCGCACGCGACGACGATGCTCCTCAGGATATGGCGGTCCAGCAGGTTCAAGCAGCCGTCTTGGCCATCGCGGCGTGCACCGTGCGAATCAGGGTCTCGACGCTGAAGGGTTTCTCCAGAAAATGCCGGACGCCGTTGGCGGCCGCGTGCTCCCGGTCCTCGCTGGTGGCCAGCCCGCTCGCTCCCATTATCGGCAGGCCCGGCCGGAGGTGGCGCAGCGCGACGATGGTCTTCCCGCCGTCGAGCCCGGGCATCTGCATGTCCACCAGGGCCAGGTCGAACTGCCCCGAGGGGTTCCTGAACAGGGCGATCGCCTCCGCGCCGTCCGAGGCCGTCGACACGCGGAAGCCGAAGTTCTCAAGCGTGCTGCGCATGATGAGCCGCACCGACACCTCGTCGTCCACGACCAGGATGTGCTCGCCCTTTCCGCGCGGAAGCGGGACCAGGTCCGTCTTCGCGTGGTCGTCGCGGGTCTGCGGGGAGAGGCCGGCGGCCGCCGTGGGAAGAAAGACGGAGAAGGTCGTGCCGGCGCCCTCCGTCGAGTGGAAGGTGACGAACCCGCGGTGGGACTTGACGATCGAGCGCGCCGTCGAAAGCCCGAGCCCGGTGCCGCGGCCCACGCCCTTCGTCGTGAAGAACGGGTCGAAGATCTGGCCCTTGAGGATGTCCGGGATGCCGCAGCCCGTGTCCGCGACGTCGATCCGCACGAAGTCCCCCGGGACGGCGTCCGGATGGGGCCGGGGGGCGGAGGGCGGCACGTGGGCGCGCTCCGCCGAGATCGCGAGCCTGCCGCCCGAGGGCATGGCGTCCCGCGCGTTGACGCAGAGGTTGAGCAGCACCTGGTGGAGCTGGGTGGGATCCCCGGAAATCTCGGGAAGGCCCGGCGCCACGTCGATGTTGATCCGGATCGACTTCGGCAGGGTGCTGTCGAGAAAGGTCTGTATCTCGGCCAGGAGCGCCGACGGGGTGAGCGCGACCCTCTGGCCCTCCAGGCCCCGCGCGAACAGGAGGATCTGGCGGACGAGCTCCGCCCCCCGGCGCGCGCTCGCGGAGATGACCTCGAGGAGCTGGCCCGAGTCGCTGTCGCCCGACTTGTCCGACAGAAGCTCCCCCGCCATCATGATCGGCGCAAAGACGTTGTTCAGGTCGTGCGCGATCCCGCCCGCGAGGGTCCCGATGCTCTCGAGCCTCTGGTTCTGGACCACCTGGAGCTCCAGGAGCTTGCGCTCGGTGATGTCGGTGACGAAGCCCTCGAAGTGCCGGGTGTGGCCGTCCGGCCCGGGGACGGACCGGCCCCTCTCGAGGACCCACTTGACCGCGCCCTCCCGGGTGCGGATTCGGTAGGTGAGCTCGAACGCCTCGCTGCGCTCCAGGGTCCGCGTGTTGCTCTCGCGCACGGCCTTCCTGTCCTCGGGGTCTATGATCTCCTCAAAGCTCTTCAGCCGGTTGCCTATGATCGCCTCGGGGTCGTAGCCCGTGAGCTCGCGGCAGCCGTCGCTCACGAATTCCATCGTCCAGTATCCGTCGTTGCGGCAGCGGTACGCCATTCCGGGCAGGTTGCTGAAGAGGGTGGCCATCGCGCGCTCCTGCTCGCGCAGGGCCTCCTCCGCCCTCTTGCGCTCGGTGACGTCGCGCTCGATGAACACGGTGTACTCGCCCGGCGCGGGAGGGCTTGCCATCGGCGTCGCCACGATCTCGACCCAGAACGGCGTGCCGTCCTTCCTGTAGTTGAGGAGTTCGGCGCGGACGGGCGCGCGCGAGCGCAAGGCCGCCTCGATCCGCAGGAGATCGGGCTTCGACGTTCCCGGCCCCGACAGGAAACGGGGCGAGCGGCCCACCACCTCCTCGGAAGTGTATCCGGTCATCTTCTCGAATGCCGGGTTGACGAAGAGGATGCGCGGGCCCGGTTCGTCGACCGGACTGGCCTCGGTCACGATCACGACGTCGTTGAGCCTGGCGACGGTGGCGCCCACAACGTCGGGCGGCAGGGCGGTCGCCGTGGGGTCCTTCGCTGCGGAACGCGTTGCCTGAGGCATAGATTCGGGTTATAGGGGCCGCTGCGCCCGTGCGAAAGCGAATAGTGCAATTATTGTCGCCTTATCCGTCCGTCAGGGGGCAGATTTTCTGAACGCAACGGGCGACCCGCTGTCCACGGGGTTTCGCCCGCCCTCCATGCACCTCCGCCCCTTCCTCCTGCTAGCCGTTTGCGCCGCGCTCCATGCCGCGGCCGCGGGGGCCGACGCGCCGGCCGCGTCGGAAACGATGGCGGAGCACCGGCTCAAGGAAATCGCCGAGCACCAGAGGGTCCTGTTTGCCGACGCCGCCGCACAGGGCAAAGACATGGAAAACGCGGCGTTCAAGACGGGCGTGGAGCGGCTCACCAACGAGTACGAGTCGCTCCTGCGCGACAATCCTGAGTTTGCGGCGGGCTACGCCACGTACGGGTACATGCTCTGGAAGGTCGGCCTCCGGACGCAGGCCGTCGCGATCCTCACGAAGGCGAACCAGCTCGACCCGGACATCCCCCTGGTCAAGAACGAGCTGGGCAACTACCTAGCCGAGGAGGGCAAGCCGCTTGAGGCGATCAGCTACTTCCTATCCGCGATCAAGCTCGAGCCGGGCGAGCCTCTCTACCATTACCAGCTCGCCACGCTGCTCTACGAGGCGAGGGACGATTTCGTGAGGAGCGGCGAATGGACCCGGGCCTCCATCGACCACTCGATGCAGGAGGCCTTCAGGAGCGCCGCAGAGCTCGCCCCGGACCGGATCGAGTTCACCTACCGGTACGCCGAGTCGTTCTACGACATGCTGGAGCCCGACTGGGCCGCGGCGCTCAGGGTCTGGGAGGGGCTCGAGGCGCGCGCGCAGTCCGAGATCGAGCGCCAGACGATGCGCCTGCACGAGGTGAACGTCCTGCTGAACATGCGCAGGGCCGACCAGGCCCGCAGGATCCTCGGGGCGGTGACCGATCCTGCCCTGGAAGCGCAGAAGCAGAAGCTGGTTGCCCGCCTTTCCCCGGACGCCGGAAAATGACCGCCACATGGACATAGACCCCATCTTCATCCGCAACGGGCTGATCATTTTCATCGTGCTCGTCGTGAGCATCGGGCTCCACGAATGGGGCCACGCCGTCGTGGCGGACCTGCTGGGGGACGACACGCCCCGCGCGGCGGGCCGGGTGACGCTCAATCCCATCGCGCACATCGACCCGATCGGGACGGTGGTCATTCCCCTGATCAACATGTTCGTGTTCCGCGGCAGCTTCGCCTTCATCGGCTGGGGCAAGCCGGTCATGATCAACCCGTCGAACTTCCGGAACCGCAAGCGCGACGAGGTTCTGGTGACCCTCGCGGGGCCCGCGAGCAACCTCCTCCTCGCCCTTGTGGCCATCGTCGTCGGCTCCCTCATTGTGGTCGCCCACCCGCGCTTCGGAGAGCTCGTGAGGGGACTGGTCCTCATGAACGTGGGCCTTGCCGTGTTCAACCTGCTGCCCATCCCCCCGCTCGATGGCGGCACCATCCTCCGGCATGCCGTCGGAATGTCGGAGCAAACCTACCACAGCATCGCCCGGTGGAGCGGCATCTTCATTCTCATCTTCATCAACGTCGGCGTGACGCAGCGCATGATCGGAGCCGTCGTCGGGGTGGCCTGCCTTCCGTACGTCGCGCTCTGCCACTGGATCAACCCGTCCGCGCTTTCCCTGATCTTCCAGTCGTGACCCTAGGAGGATGCCTGAGGCGGGCGGAGGGGCTGTACGCGCAGCGCGGGGCCGCGCTCGGGCAGACGGCGGCCGGGGCCCACGACGAGGCGCTCTACCTCATCCTGCGGACGCTCGGCCTGCCGCTCGACAGCGATCCGTCCGTCCTCCGCCGGAGGCTGTCGGCCTCCGAGGAGGCCGGGATCGGGTCCGTGCTTCACAGGCGGCTCGTCGACCGGGTGCCCGCGGCCTACATCACCCGCGAGGCCTGGCTCGGGCCCGTGCGGCTCTACGTCGACGAGCGTGTCCTCATCCCGCGCAGCTACTTCGTGGAGATCATTCCCGGGCAGTCCGGCCCCTGGCTTCCGGATCCCGCGAAGGTGACACGGGTCGCCGACGTGTGCACGGGCTGCGGATGCCTCGCGATCATGCTCGCGCGCCATTTCAGGAAGGCGCGGGTCGACGCCGTGGACCTGTCGGCGGACGCGCTGGACGTGGCGAGGATAAACGTCAGGCGCCACCGTCTCTCCGGACGCGTTCGCCTGCTGCAGGGAGACATGCTCGGCCCGCTGCCTGCGGGCCGCTATGACGTCATCCTGTGCAACCCGCCGTACGAGCCCACGGCGCACGTCGATGCCCTGCCGGCGGAATTCCGGCGCGAGCCGCGGCTGGCCCTCGACGGGGGCGGGGACGGGCTTGGCCCCATCCGCCGGCTGGTCCGGCAGTCCGCGCGCCGGCTCAAGCCGCACGGGGTCCTCATGATCGAGGTCGGGGGAGGGCGCGCCGCGTTCGACCGCGAGTTTGGCCGTCTCGACCCGCATTGGTTCCATACCCTGGATGGCAGCGACTGCGTGTGCCTCATCCAGGCCGCGCGGCTGGCGCCGGGTTACGCCCGGGCGAGGTCGTACAGGGCGTAGCCGGCGAAGAGGTTGGGAAGGAAGGGGCAGGGGGTCCGCCAGTCCCCGAGGAGGTGGGCGCGGCGAACCACGCGAATGGACTCCTCGAGGCAGAAGTCCTCGAAGTCCGCGATCGTCAGCGGATTCGCGGGCCGGCTCTCGTGCCACGGGGTGGTGTAGACCTCGTTGCGCACCTTCCGGCCGCGCACGAGGGCGTCGATCCTGTTCTTCCAGAAGCCGTGGTTGACGAATCCGACTGTCACCTTGCTGCCGACGCGCAGCGCCTCGAGGATCACCCCGGCGGGGTCGTTGAGCTCGTGGACGGTTCGCGAGCAGATGATCCGGTCGAAGTGGCGGTCCGGGAACGCGCGCATGAACGCGGTCATGTCGCCCTGGTACGCGCTCAAGCCGCGCCGGACGCACGCCGAGATCCGTTCAAAGTCGAGGTCGACCCCCGTGGCCGACACCTCCTTCGCCTGGACCAGATAGGCCATCAGTTCGCCGCGCCCGCACCCGAGGTCGAGCACGCGCGATGCCGGCTCGACCCATTCGCCGATCACCTTCATGTCCACCGTCCGCTTTTCGACGAGCCTGCTCATTGTGGGGTGCCGGGCGCCGGCGCGTCAGATCGCGAAATCAAAGGCGTAGGTCTCGTCGCGCTCGAGAAACCCGCGGACGAGGGCGTAGAGATCGTCGCTCTCGAGGAGGAACGAGTCGTGGCCGAGGTCGGTGTCGAGCTCCGCGTAGCTCGCCCGCTTGCCGGCGCGCAGCAGGGCGAGGGCGATCGCCCTGTTCTGCTCCGGGGGGAAGAGCCAGTCGCTCTTGAACCCGACGACGAGCGACTCGGCCTGGACCGGCGCCAGCGCCAGCTCAAGCGAGCCGGCGGCGCCGGCGGGATCGAACTGGTCGATGGCCCGGGTGATGTAGAGGTATGAGTTCGCGTCGAAGCGGTTGATGAAGCTCTGGCCCTGGTGGCGCAGGTAGCTTTCCACCTCGAACTGGGCGTCAAACGTGTAGGCTTCCCCCCCGGCGGTCTCGCGCTTGCGCCTGCCGAACTTCCGGTCCATCCCCGCGTCGGAAAGGTAGGTGATGTGGGCCATCATGCGCGCGATAGCGAGCCCGACCCGGGGCCCCCCGTCGCGCGGATAATCGCCGCCGTTCCATGCGGGATCCTGCATGATCGCCTGGCGGCCGACCTCGTTGAAAGCGATCGCCTGGGCGCTCTCGTGCGCGGTCGAGGCCATGATGACCTGCCGCCTCGTGAAATGGGGGAACTCCATCGCGAACATCATCGCGGTCATCCCGCCCATCGAGCCGCCCATGACGGCATGGAGCTCGGCGACGCCGAGGCGGTCGAGGAGGAGCTTCTGCGCGTTCACCATGTCGCGGATCGTGACAAACGGGAACCGTGTCCCGTAAGCGCGCCCCGTCGCCGGATCGGTGGAGCTGGGACCGGTCGATCCCTGGCATCCCCCGAGGACATTGGCGCAGATGACGAAGAATCGCCCGGTGTCGACCGCCTTGCCCGGCCCGATCAGGTTGTTCCACCACCCCGGCTTGCCGTCGGATTCCGAGTGCCAGCCGGCGCAGTGGTGGTCGCCGCTTAGCGCGTGGCATATGAGGACCGCGTTGTCCCGCGTCGCGTTCAGGGCCCCGTAGCTCTCGTACCGAAGCGTGAATCCCTTGATTGTCTGCCCGCTCTTGAACGCGAAGGGCCCCGGATGGGCGAAGTCGCGCGGCCGGACAATGCCGACGTCGTCGCCGGGCAGGGGCCGGGACTCGGGCCGGGGCGCGGAAGGTGCCTGGACGTCATCGGCCATGGGATTGCCGGGGATTCAACCAGTCCTCCGCGGCGACGCAAGACGGCGAGGCCTTTATGACGCCCTCGGGCGGCCGGTCACGCGTGCGCCGAGGCGCTCACCGCATCGTCCAGTTCCTCGTTGGAGAAGACCTGCTGGACGTCGTCCAGCTCCTGGAGGGCGTCGTGGAAGCTGACGAGCGTCTTCGCGAGGCCGGCGTCGGCGACTGGCACGGTGCTCGTGGGAATGTAGGCGATCTCGGCGCTCTCCGTCTTGATGCCCTTGTGCTCGAGCGCCTGCGCGACCTGGTCGAAGGCGTGGATGTCGCATCGGACCTCGAACCCCTCCGCGGTCGTGATGATGTCGTCCGCGCCGGCCTCGAGCGCGGCTTCGATCAGCGCGTCCTCGCCCGCCGCGTCCTTCGAGACCAGGAACTGCCCCGCGTGGCGGAAAAGGAACGAGACCGCCCCCGTCCCGGCGAGGTTGCCCCCGAAGCGGGTGAAAACGCTGCGCACCTCCGCGGCCGCCCGGTTCTTGTTGTCCGTCGCGACCTTGACGATCATCGCCACGCCCCCGGGGCCGTAGCCCTCGTAGGTGAACTCCTCGAACACGGCGCCCGAGAGCTCGCCCGTGCCCTTCTTTATCGCCCGTTCGACGTTGTCGGCGGGCATGTTGGCGTCGCGGGCCTTGAGGAGCAGCGTGCGCAGCCTCGGGTTCATCGCGGGGTCGCTCCCCCCGGATCTCGCGGCGATCGTGACCTCGCGCGAAAGGCGGCTGAACACCTTGCCCCGGCGGACGTCGACGACCGCCTTGATATGCTTGACCTTCGCCCATTTGCTGTGGCCGGCCATGACGGGGGCTGCCTGCGCCTCAGCGCTTGCGCGGGGTGACGTTCTTGACCGGCTTGCCCGGGGGGCGGGCGTCCGCGGGATCCCCCGTGTCCTTCATCCGGTTGATGACGAGCTGCTGGCCGATCATGAACAGGCCGTTCACCGTGGAATAGAGCGAGAGCGCGCAGGACCAGCTGTAGTAGAACAGAAGGAACATGATCGGCATGAACTTCATTATCTTCATCTGGGCGTTGTCGACGGTAGGCTGGGGCGTCAGGCGCATCTGGACGAAGGCCACCGCGCAGAGCACGAAGGGCAGGACGTTGATGTTGAGCGACCCGATGACCGGGGCGGCCAGGGTGAGGACCGTGTCGGGGGCCGAGAGGTCGTGCGCCCAAAGGAAGTGCGCGAAACGCAGCTCCGCCGTGCTCTGGAGCATCTTGAAGAACGCGAAGAAGAACGGGATCGTGAGGAGCATCGGGATGCATCCCGCCACGGGATTCACCTTGTGCTTCTTGTAGAGCTCCATCGTCGCCGCCTGCTGCTTCTGGGGGTTGTCCTTGTACTTCTCGCGGACCGCCTTCAGCTCGGGAGCGATCTTCTGGGTCCTGCGGGCCGTGCGCGCCTGGGACAGGGTGACCGGAAGGAACAGGAACTTGAGCGCCAGGGTCGTCAGGATGATCGCTATGCCCCAGTTCGCGGTCCAGCCGTGTATCCATGTCATCCCGGTGATCAGGAGCGCGGCGCAGAAGCGGAACACCATGTTGCCGAAGTCCATCATGCGGTCCTGGTCCTTCTTGAACACGTCCACGTTCGAGAGCCTGGGATATTCCTTGGGCCCGACGTAAAGGTCGCCCCCGAGCACCGCCTCGCCGCGCGGCGGCAGCGCATTCACCTGGAAATTGACGGCGCCGGTTATCCCGTAGGCGCGGCGGTCGGCGTCGGGAAGCGCCTCGAGGAGCTTCACCCGGCGGGTGTCGAGCCCGTCAGCGGGCTCGTCCGGCGTCAGGATGGACGCGAAGAACTGGTTCTTCACGGTGGCCCACACGATCGGCCCGCTGCTTGAGATGACGGCCCTGGTGGCCCTCGCGCCGTACCCGAGGAATCCGCCGCTGGCCTCAAGCGACGAGCGCTGCACGATCGTCTGGTCCTTTCCGGTCGAGTATTCCGTCGTCAGCTGCAGCCCGTTGTCCAGCGCGCTGCTGGGCGCCGCGGTACCGATCGAGAGCGCGACGCGCATCGGGACGGTGGGCTTCTCGGTCAGGTTGCGAAGGGTCGTCTCGCACCGGATGAGGTAGGGATCCGTGGTCGCCCCCTTGTCGGGCGAGAGGATGTAATGGCGCGTGACCTCGATCCGGTTCTCAAGGACGGTGCGGTACACGACGTCCCGGTCCGACGTTGACACCAGCTCGTACCGGGTGGCGCGGTCAAGTCCAGGGAACCCGGCAAAGGCCAGCATGGGATCGGCGTGGAGCTCATTGAAGATGAACGGGTCGGGCCGGCCCTGGGCGGCGGGATATTTCTTGAAGGCGACCCCGCGGATCGCCCCGCCAAAATCGGTGAAGGTCACCTCGATGAAGCTGTTTCCGAGCCTTGTCACGGCCGCCCCTGCATGGTCGACCTGCGCGGTGGCGAACTCCGGCCCCTCGGGGCCTGCCGGCGCAGCGGGCGCGGTTGCCTCCGAGGCGACCTGCCTGCTCACCTCGTGCCTGATCTCGGCGGGGGAGGGCGGCTGCTGGGAGTGCTTCTGCGTGTAGAGAAGGACAAAGAACGCGGCCATGAACAGCAGCGCGCCGATTACGGTGTTCTTCTTGTCCACGGGATTAGGAGAGCCTGCGCGGGGCCGCCGGCACCGGGTCGTTGCCGCCCGGGTGAAGCGGCGTGCACTTCACGATGCGGCGCGCCGCGAGCCATGCGCCCCTGAGCGCCCCATGGGTGCGCAGCGCCTCGACGGCATAGTGGGAGCATGTCGGATAGAACCTGCACCCGCAGGCCGGCCCGAAGAATACCGGGAGCATCGGGGACGCGGTGCGCTGGTAGACCCGGATCAATCCGACCGCGGCGGCAGCGGAAAGGCCCGGCTTCGGGGTCGCCGGCGGTCTCGGGCGGGCGGTCATGGGGTTCCTGGGGTCGAGCCGGCGCGGATCCGCGCCGACGCCTCCGCCAGCGCGCGTTCAAGCCGGGCGAACGGCCACCGGTTCAGTGAGGATCGGGCCACGAAGAGCAGGTCGCACGACGGGGGAAGCAGATGCTGATGGCGGCGGAAGATCTCCCTCATCCTGCGTTTTGCGCGGTTGCGCAGGACCGCCGGCCCGACCGCCTGGGACGAAGCGACGAAACACGCCCGCGGATGCGCCGAGGCGCCGGCGCGCGCCATCCACCAGACGGTGAATGCGCCGCAGTCCAGCCGGCTTCCCTGCTGGCGGACTGCCCGGATGTCGCTCTGGCGGCGCAGGTGCTGCCCAGGGCGCAAGCGCATGGAATCCGCGATTCCCAAGATCAAACGACCGTCAGGCGCTTGCGGCCCTTCTTGCGGCGGGAGGCGAGCACCTTTCGGCCGCCCCGGGTGGATCTTCGGGCGCGGTATCCGATTTTTCGGGCTCGTTTCTTGCGGTGCGGACGGAAGGTGGGTTGCATGGGCTCGCGGCGTTTAAGAGTTGACTGAAGTGCCCTACGGACCGGGGGGTGTCAAGGGCGGGATTCGCGCGGGGGTGTCCTAATC
>DATNHT010000116.1:0-45363 GCA_035604815.1 Opitutaceae bacterium | reverse complement strand
GTTGTTGCGGTGATTCCCCGTCCGACTCCCCACTGAAGGCTTCCACCCTTGGGGTTCGCCTTCGATTTGAGATCCTTTAATTTTGGAGCTGCCTTCGCCGTAGCTTTCTTCTTTGAGGAGGCCATGTTATTTTTGGGTTGTTACGTTTTTGGTTTAGACCCGCCCCTTCATGGGCGGCTTGGAAATTGCCGAGCAGGAAAGCGGAACTCGTCTTGTCGTCCTCAGGACATAAGGCCCGCTCGATGCCCAGGCGGCGCCACGCGTAAACCGCCCAATTCGTTTTTAAATCTGCTTCAATCTTTATGCCGGGCTTCCCAGTGCCAGCGCCCCCAGCAGCCGACCCTTTTCCCCACTGCAAGCTGCCACCCTTGGGGTTCTTCGCCGTCTTGAGATCCCTGATCCTTGGCGGAGCCTTTGCCTTGGTCTTTCTGTTTGCGGACGCCATATGGTCTCCCGAGTTGTGGCGATGTTGCCGAGTCATGTCCCCTTAATGAGCGATCTCGCGATCGTACGAACGGTCGGTGGGACGCCGCGCTGCGACGCCGTGAGCCCGAGCCGCGCAATCGCCCGTAGGCGCCGCGCGGTGGCTCTTCTCGCGAATCAGTTGATCAGGGCGGCAGGGGCTGAGGATTTAGCATAATGGGACCCGGGGAGATCCTTATGATTCTGTGTCCCGGGACCCCCCCACCCTTGGGGTTCTTCCTCGACTTGAGGTCCTTGAATTTGGCGGGATGTCTTGCGGCAGCTTTTCTCTTTGCGGAGGCCATGTTATTTTTGGGTTGTGACGTTTTGGCTGAGCTATCTCTTGAGTGGCGATTCCCACGAATCACGGAGCTCGTTCGGCGGGACGCGGCGCAGGGTCCATGATTGCAACGGCCGCGCGATCGCCGGCCGGCGGCGCGCGGGAATTCTCCAACTAGATCTTCTTGGTAAAAGTAATGGGGTCGTACTTTACGTAGATGGGTCCACCCTTGGGGTCCTTCCCTGCCTTGAGATCCCTGAATTTCACTGCGGTTTTCGCCGTGGCTTTCTTCTTTGCGGAGGCCATCTTGTCTTTGGGGTTGTGGCGCCTTGGGTTGGCGGCTTTATTTGGTCAATTAGCGTTTTGTCATTTGCCGGACCGGTGCCGTGTGGAGTTTCGTCGGCCAGATTCTCTCATGATTTCCATTAGGGCGGTCAATACATTTATGCCAATGATTTGTAAATATCGTAAATGGTTGTAATGTAAATTATTATGGATGACATTTTGGGGGCTTTAGGCCCCTTTGATTCCATCCGGTACCGCCCCGTTTGCGCAAACCCCGACATTTCGGAATGAAGATCGCCGACCAAGTCCGCCAGATTTATGAACGGCGCCCGTATCCATTCGGCAATAACAAGGCCCTGAAGCGCCGCTCATGGACCCTCACCCTCGAATGGATTGACGCGATCGGGAGAGTCGAGGCCCGCAATAGGCCGCCCGCCCGGGTTCTCCTTGCCGGATGCGGCGACGGCACCGAGGCGTTCAACCTGCGCCGCGAGCTGCCCAAAGCGGAGATAGTCGCCGTCGATTTCAGCAGGCGCTCCATCGCTGTCGCCAGGCGCCTGCAGGGGCGCGCCAGGGAGATGCGCGACATCCGCTTTGTCGCAGCCGACCTGACCGATCCCCGCCTGCCGGCGAGGGTTGGCGGCGCCTTCGACCTCATAATCTGCCACGGCGTGCTATCCTACATTCCCAGGGTCGCACGGGTCATGAAGAACTTCGCCCGGTGCCTCAAGGCCGACGGCGCCCTTTACCTCGGCGTCAACGGGTCGAGGCACGTGAGCACGAGGCTTAGGCTGGCGTTGCCGGATTTTGGATACGACATGAACGAATTCCGGGAGTCCCGGCGCCTGCGCGACGTCCTGAAGCTGTGCGACTCCGTGGTCTCGTCTGACGGCCTCCCGCGGGTCTCGGGCCACGGGCCGCAGTTTCTCTCCAGCGATGTATTCGGGAGGCTCAACCAGTGCCTTCTCCAGTCGGGGTGGGCGCTTCACGGGCGCCGTGCCGGGCTCAGCCTCCGAGGGAATTGGTCCGCGACAAGATTGGTCCGGCGGATAGCCGAGGCCGACTTGCATCCGTTGCTGATACCAAGGTCCCGCTCGCAGGTTTGCGATTTCCTGGAGCGCCTCAGCCCCTCCCAGTTCCATCGCCTGCTTCTGTCCAAGAAGCCGGAGGCCAATCCCCCATGGGAAAGCCGCGGCCAGCTTCTCAGGTGGCGGCTTGTGCTCACGCGAATGTACAGGGTCAGGCTCCCGAGGCCGGGCAGGACGGTGCGCGACCGGCTTCGAAGGCTCAAGATCGCGAGCCCCGTGCTCAACCTCGCCATGGAGTGGCGCATGCCGGAATGGGAGCTGGAACTCCTGAGGCGTGGCGACGGCGACCGCTCGCTGGGGAATGCGCTGAACAGGATCCCGCTCTCGGTGCCGTTCCCAGAGCTGCGCAAGCAGCTCTATTTTCTCTACCAGCTCGGCATCATAAACCTTCTGCCTCCCGCAACCGGAGCGTGATGCGCAAGCGGGCCTACCGGCCCAGGTTCTCCCGAAGCTGGCGGATAGGCTCGAGGGCGTATTCGATGAGGGTCCGGCTTCCGACGACGATTCGGGCCTCGCCCTTCATCCCGACTCTCAGGGGCCTGGCTTCTCCGCCGACCTGGAAGGCCTCCCGGTCGAGGGTCACCAGGGCGACAAACTGCTTGCCGTCGCGGGATTCGACGGCCGAGGGGCTGATCCAGGAAAGCGTCCCTGTCAGGGTGCCGTAACGCTGGTAGGGAAACGCGTCGGCGAAGAACCTGACGCGCTGGCCCACCGAGAGCCGGGCGAGTCCCTGTTCGGCCAGCAGCAGGCGCACCCTCAGCTTTCCGTCCGAGCGGGCGAGCTGGCATAGTTCCTGGCCGTTCTGCACCACGCTTCCCGGGTTGTTCTCGGCCATGGAGATCACCACCGCCGCGTAGGGCGCCCGTATAGAGATCAGGTTCTGCCGGGAGTCCTCCGACTGGCGCTTCAGGGCGTCCATGCGAATCTCGAGCTTCTTGATCTCCGCGACCTGGTCGGAACGCTGGCGGGCCTGCTCGGCCCCCATCTGCTGGCGCTGCAGGATCACCTGCTGGCGGGTTCGCGAGGCGACACTCAGGTCCTTCTCGGCCCCGGCAAGCTCGAGGCGGCGCAGGACAAGGTCCGTCTCGGAATAGACCCCTAACTTCGAGAGCTTCTCGTACCGGGCCGCCAGGTCCCGCTCGACGCCGACAGCGGTCTCCCGGAACTTCACCTCCTCGTCGGCCTGGCCGATTTCGTGGTCCTTGATCTCTAGGTCCGCGGCATCGGTGGCCTCGGCCTGCTTGAGGTTCCTCTTCCGCGACGTCAGGTCCTCGTCCAGTGTGCGCGCCTGCGTGTCGCGATCGCCGACGTCCTCGGAACTCAGGACGAAGAGCTCGTCCCCGGCCGCGACCTCGCGGCCCTCGCCGACGCGGACCTGCCTTATGACGGCGAGGCGAGGCGACTGAATCGGGTCGGCGCCCCCTTCCGGGACGAGGATGCATGGGCAGCGGATCGTCTCCGGCACGTGGACGAGGATGAGGGCGAGCAGCGCCACCGCGAACAGGGCGATGATCAGCCACGCCGTGCCCCGGACAACCCAGTGCGGCGGGTCCTGGGACAGCATCGGCGATTCGCTGTCCAAGGCCTCCTGGTCGGCTCGGCGTGCATTCGGTGTCATCGGATTGAGTCAGATCCCCAATTGTTGGCTGGAAAGATAGAAATAGAGCCCGCGCCTTGCCATAAGCTCGTCGTGGGTCCCCGTCTCGGCAATCTCGCCCTTCTCGAGCACGATGATCGCATTCGCCTCGCGGATCGTGCTCAGCCTGTGGGCGATGACGATGCATGTGCGGCCGGACATCAGGCGTCCCATGTTCTCCTGGATGGTGCGCTCCGACTCCGTGTCGAGCGCGCTCGTGGCTTCGTCGAAGATGAGAATCGGAGGATCGTTGTAGACCGCGCGGGCGATTGCGATCCGCTGCTTCTGCCCCCCGGAGATGGCGAGGCCCGTCTCGCCGATGCGGGTCTCGTAACCCAACGGCAGCCGCATGATGAAGTCGTGGGCGTTCGCGACCTGCGCGGACCAGAGCACGCGGTCGAAGTCGGGCTCGCTGTCGCCGAAGGAGATGTTGCTGGCTATCGTGGCGTCGAACAGGTGGTTCTCCTGGAGGACCATGCCAATCTGGCGCCTCAGGTCGCGGTAGTTCACGGTCTTAAGGTCGAGATGGTCGATGTGGATGCTTCCCTCGGTCGCCTCCATCAGGCCGGCCAGCAGCTTGATCAGCGTCGTCTTTCCGCTGCCGCTTCTTCCCACGATCGCGACCATCTGGCCCGGGGCGATGTCGAACGAGACGTCCCTCAGGATGGAAGGCGCCTCCGGGCCGCCGTACCTGAAGCCGACGTGCCTGAGCTCTATGCGCCCCTCCAGGCTCGGCACGGGGGTGAGCCGGGACCGGTCGCTCCCCTGCTCCGGTTCCTCGTCAAATATCTCGTTCAGCCGGTTCAGGAGCACAGCCGCCATCTGGAGGCTGTCCCATGTGCCGAGCGCGCGGAGGATGGCGGCGTAGGCCATGGCCGTCAGGGAGCTGAAGGCGACGAAGCCGCCGACCGTCAGCCGGCCCTCGATGACGCCATGGGCCCCGAACCAGAGGAAGAGCCCGGTCGAAATGAGCCCGATCGTCTGAAGGATGCCGTCGTACGACATCACGATGAAATTGGTCCGGAAGAGCTTCTTCGCCACGGAAAGAAACTCGCCCAGGATCGCCCCTCGAAATGCAATCTCGGCCGAGGCCGCCTTGACCGCCTCGATCCCCTTGATCGCGTCTATCTGGTGCGAGTTGTATTTCCCCTGGCTCTGCTCGATGTCGGCAAAGAGCGGCCTCAGGACCTTGGCGGAGAAGACCATGAGCGCGGCGTAAAGCGGCGTGGTGGCGAGGAATATCGCCGTAAGCTCGAGGCTGTAGACCCCCATGAGGACAAGCGATCCAAGGAGCTGGACGAGCGCCAGCAGGCCGCCGATGCCGTGCTGCACGAAGAACTGGCGGACCTGGCGCGCCCCGTCCAGCCGGCGCTGGATGTCGCCCGTGCGGTGGCTCGCGAAATAGGACATCGGCAGCGAGAGCAGCCTGCGGGTCACGTAATCGAGCAGGGCCGCGTCGATCCGCAGGGCCGCGAAGCCAAGCAGGTACTGCTGCGCGAGGTTGGCCAGCTGGAAGAAGACGAGCGAGGCGCCCAGCCCGAGCATGATCATGTTCAGCAGCCCGAGGTCGTGCTCGACGATCACCTTGTCCACCACGGTCTGGGTGAACACGGGGAAGAGCAGCTGGAGGAAGCTGATCACCCCGGCGAGCAGGACCGCCGGGATGAGGATTGAGCGGAACCGGCGCAGGAAGGGCGCCAGCCACGCCAGGCTCGGCCGGTTCAGCGGAGCATTCTCGAAGGCGAGCGTGTAATCGAAAAGGGCCGCGTAGCCCGACCACTTCTGCTCGAACTCGCTTAGGGGGATCCGCAGAATGCTCTTCGCCGGGTCCGCCACCCGGACGTGGGACTTGCCGACGTCGAACAGCACCAGCCAGTGGTTTCCCTCCCAATGCACGATCGCGGGCAGCGGCATGACCGGCAGATTGCGCAGCGACGCCTTCACGCTGCGCGCGGCCAGCCCCAGTTCGGTCGCCGCGTGGCAGATGGCCTTGAGGCTCGTTCCATCCTGCGAGACGTGGCAGAGCCGCCGGATGAGTGACAGGCTCACGTCCCGGCCGAAATGCCGGCATACCATGGCAAGGCTCGCAGCCCCGCAGTCCATGGCGTCTATCTGCTGGACAAACGGAATGCTCCGGATGCGCCTCTTGCCCTTCGTGAAAAGACCCCTCTCGTCGGCGAAGGCCGCCTCACTCTCCTCGGCCTCCCCGGAATCCGCCGCCTCCGCGCCGGAGGCCTCGGGGTCGGCGGCGCCCGCCTCCGCGGGCAGCGACTCGATGGAAAAATCGAGCGGGACCCGCGCCTCGGTGTCCTTGTTGTACTGCGCCACCCGCTCCTCAAGCAGCTTCGAGAAATCCGGAAACCGCCGCCTCAGCTCGTGGACCGCCTCGGGCTTGAGCGAGAACAGCTTCGTGTCGGCCGCGGCCTCCGCCGAGGCCGCGCGCGCCGAGCCGGTGAGCAGCGAGAGCTCGCCGAAGAAATCACCCTCCCGGCAGAAGGCCAGGTTCCTCACCCGGCCGCCCTTGGCGGTGAATATCCGGACGCGCCCGGTCTGGACGATGTACATCGGCCCGGCGGCCTCTCCCTCGCGCAGGATCATCTGGCCCTTCGAAAAGGCTACGGGCGACAGGTTCTCTATCAGATCCCGGAGTGCCGGCGCCGAGAGGCGCCCGAAGTTGCTGAACTCGTAGAGGAAGCCGTGAATGGCCCTGAAGCGCGCCGTCATCTCCAGGTAGTTCCTCAGCTCCGGATGGCTCCCGAGCATCTCCAGGAAGTCGTCGCGCCCCAGCCTGAGGACCTCGACCGACGTGCTGCACCTGACGGAGGCCGTGCGCACGCCGCCCTCGAGAAGCGCGGCGTCGCCGAACTCGGAGCCCGGTCGCAGCGAGGCCAGGACCAGCTCCTCTCCCCTGTCCGTCTTCTTGACCACCCGGGCCCGCCCCGACGCCAGGAAATAGAAAGCGTCCGCCGCATCGCCCTCCCGCACGATCAGGTCCCCGAATTCGAATCGCTCCCTCCGAAACATACCGCACAGCCGCGCACGGTGCTCTTCAGGGACAAACTTCAGAAACGGGGAGCTGCGCAGCAGTTCGTCGGTGTCTTCCGTTGGCATCGGAGCACAATTGCCGCTAAAAACACGGCTTAGGGCAATCCTGTTGCGTCCCTTGTCGCGCAGGGGCCGAACGGCAATGACACCCCCCCTCGCGAGGCTAGTAACGGAGGACTTACGACCTGGGGATGACGAGCGGGGCGAGGCGTGGATCCCCGGGCGGGAGCTGGGGCAGCAGATCGGCCCGGGAACGGCGGCGTGCATAGGCCGCCTTGGTTTGGAGCTGGCTTTGGACGCGCTGCCAACCTCCGAGGGCGGGCCCCTTGCGGGGCCTGACCCGCGCGCCATCCTTCCGTCGGCGGCGCGCGTTGGGCTTCGGGAGCTGCGCCGCATCCTTCTGCAGAGCGGAGAATCCGACAGGCCCGGTCGCCCTGCGGCCGAGTCCGACCGCGGCGCAGGCCGGATCTGGGACACCCAGGACGTCGGCCTGGGCGATGGGTCGAATCCCCAGACTTCCAGATCCCCCCGCGCCGTCTCCCCGCCGTTTTGGACCCTTCGCTCGCCATGAGCATTTTGACGCAGGCGGCCTGCGTCGCCGCTCGATTGGTCATTTCGGCTGACAATAGATGTTGATCCAGCGCGCCGGGACTTATGTCGTCGTGTACAAACCGCCCCCCTTTCGATGAAACGCATCCCAACCGCCCCACTCCCCGCGGCGCCGGCGCGCGGGCCGGCGGCCCCAAGCGCCGCGACGCGGGACGCCGTCGGCGCCGAATGCGCGTGAGGGCGAGACCTTGGGCGCCAGCACATTCAGATTCCTGCGATTCCGGCGCTTCGGCAGCCGGCTGCTGCTCCTGATCGTCGGGCTTGTCGCACTCGCGCAGTGCGCCAACTACATCTTCGTTGTCAGGGAGAACCGCAAGAGCGCCATCCGGCGCGTCGACGAGGGCCTCGAGCAGGGCGCGCTGCTCTTCAAGCACCGCACGGGCGCCAGGCTGGACGACATTTGGAACCGCGCCGTCCTGATGGCGCGAGACGATGCCGTCCGCCAGCTTTTCCTGGGGAGGACGCCCGATCCGGCCGCTGTCCGTTCGGTCCTGAGGACCAACGCCACCCGGATGAACGTTCCCTTCATGGCGCTGCTCTCGCCCGAAGGGTCCAAGCTCGGTGACACGGGGGGCGTCCTGCCGGAGGCGGCGCTCAGGCCCTTTCAGGAGCTCGTCAGGAACGCCTCGGTCGCCGGAGAGTCCCGCGAGCAGGCATTTGCGCACCTGCCGAAGGAAGGCGCGGAAGGCAAGCTGTACGCCCTGCTCGTGGTGCCCATCTACGAGGCGCAGCCCAAGGCCGCCGCGTGGGTCGGGCTCGCCATGCCCATCGACCGCAGGTTCGCGATGGAACTGAAGGCGGACGCCCGCCTCGAGGTCACGTTCTTCTTCGGCAGGTCCGACGCCATGGTGCCGATCGTGTCCACGCTGCCGGAGGCCGACGCAAAACTCGCCACGCCATCCTCGCCCGAGGAGGCCGAACGGACCGTGAGGGCCGGAGGCAACTCCTACGTGACAGTGTATTGGCCCGTCCCGCTCATAACCCCGGGCTACGCCGCAATCGCCCTGCAGCGGTCGCTCGAGTCCGAGCTCGCGCCCGACCTCCTGCTCGAGCGGTTCCTCAGGTACCTCTCGCTGGTCCTGCTGGCGGTCGCCGCCCTGCTCGCCGTCAGGTTCGCGCGGAACCTGAGCGAGCCTCTGCGCGAGCTGGCCGCGCACACCCAGGTGGTCGCGCGCGGCGACTACAGCATCCGCCTGAACCTGGACCGCGATGACGAGATCGGCCAGCTCGCGACCTCGTTCAACCGGATGAGCGAGGGCCTTGCCGAGAGGGACCAGATCCGCGACCTCCTCGACAAGAACCTTTCCCCCGAGATCGCCGCGCAGCTCATGAGCGGCGGCAGCGCCCTCGGGGGCGAGGAGCTGGAGGTCACGATCCTGTTCGTGGACCTCAGGAGCTTCACGCGCCTGAGCGAATCGCTGCCCCCCCGCGAGGTCCTCGCCCTGCTCAACCGGTATTTCGACCGGATGAGCGTGATCGTGGAAATCTACCTCGGCGTCGTGGACAAGTACATGGGCGACGCGATCATGGCGCTTTTCGGGGCGCCGGTGGCCCACCCGAACCATGCGGACAGCGCCATTCTCGCCGCCCTCGAGATGAAGTCCGCCCTAGCCAGGCTGAATGCCGAGCTCGAGACCGAGGGTCGCTCCAAGCTGGCCTTTGGAATCGGGATAAACACGTCGCGAATCATAGCGGGAAACATCGGATCGTCCCGCCGGCTCAACTACTCCGTGCTCGGGGACGGGGTCAACGTTGCGGCGCGCCTCCAGGACCTGACGCGGATGTCCCAGTACAAGGCCGACATCCTGATCAGCGCGGCGACGCTCAGGGCGGCGCGGGGAAAATACACGGTGCGGCCGCTCGGCGCCGCGCCGGTCAGGGGACGCGACGAGCCCGTCGAGATCTTCGCGCTCGAGGCCATGGAATAGCCTGGCCGGGCCCCCCGTGGCGCGCCAGAAGCGACAACCCCCGCAATCCCATGAAACCGATGGTCCTCGGCCTACTCGCCTCGCTGGTCGCGGCGCATTCGGCCCGGCCCGACACCGGGCTTCAGGGAGCGGTCCCGGCCGCCCGCCCCTTCGCCCTGGGCGAAGTCCGCCTCCTGGACAGCCCGTTCCGGAGGGCGATGGAGCGCAACGCGGACTATCTGCTTTCCATAGACCCCGACCGCCTCCTGCACAACACGCGCAGGTACGCCGGGCTTGTCCCCAAGGGCGACTGCTACGGCGGGTGGGAGTCCCACGGCATCGCCGGCCACACGCTCGGCCACTACCTGACCGCGCTGGCGCAGCAGTTCGCGGCCACGGGCGACATGCGATTCCGCCGGCGCCTCGACTACATCGTCGCCGAGATGGCGGAATGCCAGAAGGCGTACGGGGACGGCTATATCGGCGCCCTGCCTCCCCTGGAGCTCCAGACGATGCGCAACTTCAGGGAGGGCATCGTCGAGACGGCGGGCCCGTTCAACTTCAGGGGGGGCGCCTGGGTGCCGTGGTACACCGAGCACAAGGTGCTGAACGGCCTGAAGGACGCGTGGACGCTCGGCGGCAACGGCCAGGCCCGGGACGTCGCTCTCAGGCTGGCGGACTGGGTCGACGCCATCACCGCCGGGCTCACCCCGGAGCAGCTGCAGACGATGCTGTCGGTCGAGCAGGGCGGCATGATGGACGTCCTGGTCGAGCTGTACGTCCTCACGGGAAACCGCCGCTATCTCGAGACATCGCGGCGCTTCTACCACAAGGCGGTGCTCGATCCCCTGCTCGAGCGCCGCGACGAGCTGCCCGGCAAGCACGCCAACACCCAGATCCCGAAGATCATCGGCGAGGCGCGCACCTACGAGGCCACCGGCGATCCGCGCGCCCGGGCGATCGCCGCGTACTTCTGGGACCTGATTGCGCACCACTATTCCTACGTCATCGGGGGCAACAGCGAGAACGAGCACCTGTTCCCCGAGGACACGATGTCCCGCCACCTCGCCGCCGACACGGCGGAGACCTGCAACACGTACAACATGCTCAAGCTCACGGAGCACGTGTTCGGCTGGGATCCGAAGGCGGACTACGCCGACTTCTACGAGCGGGCGCTCTACAACGACATCCTCGCCTCGCAGGAGCCGAAACTGGGCATGTTCACGTACTTCATGTCCCTCAAGCCGGGCCTCTTCAAGACCTTCAGCACGCCCTTCGATTCGTTCTGGTGCTGCGTCGGCACGGGGATGGAAAACCACACCAAGTACGGCGAGGCCATCTACTTCCACGGCGACGACGGCCTTTACGTGAACCTCTTCATCGCCTCCGACCTGACATGGAGGGAAAGGGGGTTCGCGATGGAGCAGAGGACCGATTATCCCGTGGGCAACCAGACCGAGTTCACCGTCACCTCCGCGCCGGCGGCTCCGCTCGCGATCCGGGTGCGCTGCCCCGGCTGGGCCGCGGGCGAGCTCACCTTCGCGCTCAACGGCCAGCCGATCGGCGTCGCAGGCGCGCCCGGCAGCTACGCCGCGATCCAGCGGGAGTGGAAGAAGGGCGACCGGCTCACGGTCAGCATTCCGATGGCCGTGCGCGCCGAGGCGATGCCCGGAGCGCCGGGAAAGGTCGCCTTCCTCTACGGGCCAGTGGTCCTCGCGGCCGACCTCGGGCCGGCACCGAGCACGGCCACCGTTCCCTACGCGGAGCACCAGGACGCCAACCTGAATGCGCCCTGCGTCGCCGTTCCCGCGCTCGTGCGCGGGAACGCGCCGATCGAGTCCTCGGTTGTCCGTTCGGCGGACGGATCGCTCGTGTTCCACGCGGCGGGCCTCGGCCTTCCGGGTGACCTGGCGCTGCGCCCCTTCTGGGAGATCAGCTACGACCGCTACAACGTCTACTGGGACGTGCTCACGCGGGAGCCGCCGAATCATCCGAACCGCCCGGGCCCCGCCGGGCCGTGAGGCCGCCGCGCTCCGCGGGTGCTAAGGGAGGATGGTCTCGACGAACGTCGGCCGCCCGTTCCTCACCGTGATGATGGCCGCCTCCTTGTCCGCGTTGCGCTCCGCGTTGATGGTCGTCAGCCCGGTGACGCCAGGAAACGCCCGCGTCCCGGACAGCGCGAACCGCAGGGCCCCCCGCTCGGTCGTGCCGGCCCGCCAGATCGCATCGGCCACCAGGCGGACCGCGTCGTACGTGAGCGCCGACAGGCCGTTGGGCGCCGCGCCGTACCGCGCGCGGAAGGCCTCGACGAAGGCGCGCGACGCCGGGTCGGTGTTCTCGGCGGCGAAGTGGGTCGAGTAGTAGGCTCCCTCCAGCGCGCTGCCGCCGATCTCGAGCAGCTGGGGGGCCTCGAACCCGTCGCCGCCGAGGAGCGTCGCCTTGAGGCCGAGTTCGCGCGCCTGCCTCGCCACGAGCCCCGCGGCGACGTAGTAGCCGGGCAGGAAGAGCGCGTCGGGCCCAGCGGCGCGGATGGCCGTGAGCTGGGCCCGGAAGTCCGTGTCGGTGCCCGAGTAGTTCTGGCTGGCCACGACCTCCCCCCCCAGCTCGGAGAACCTCCTGGAGAAGTACTCCGCCAGCCCCACCGAATAGGGGGCCGTCGAGTCGACGAGCAGCGCCGCGCGGGAGAGGCCGAGCCGGCGGCGGGCAAAGGTCGCGATCACGTCGCCCTGAAACGAGTCGACGAAGCAGACCCGGAAGATCGCATTGCCGGCCTGGGTGACCTTGGGGCTGGTCGAGGCGGGCGTGACGAGCGGGATTCCGCTGGCCTGAGCGATGGGCGCGGCCTCGAGCGTCCGTGCCGAGGAGCATTCGCCGACAAGCGCGACCACGTGGTCGCGCGAGATCAGCTTCTTCACCGCCGTTGCCGATTCGCCGGCGAGCGAGCGGTCGTCCTCGACCACCAGCTCGACCGGCCGGTGCAGAACTCCGCCAGCGCTGTTCAGCCCGTCGACCGCCAGCATGGCGCCCCGCAGCGAGGCCTCGCCGAACGAGGCGTCCCGCCCGGTCATCGACATGAAGAAGCCGATCCTGATCGGCTCGGCGCCGGGCGAGGCAGCCGCCGCGATGCCGGCCAGCGCGAGGGGCAGGCGAAGCAGGCGGGCGAGGAATGCGGCGGCGTCCCCGGTCATGTCCCGCCATGATAACGGGCGCCGGGCCCTCCACGGAAGAAGAAAGCGGGCGGGCGGCGCACTCTGTCTTTGCCTTGTCGCCCGATTAGCGTTTCTTCGGCGGCTGTGAGCAGCGCTCCCATCCATCGCCGCTGGTCCGTGGCGGGCGACCTGAACGGCTTCTTCGGCCTGGTCGTCGACAACCTCGCGGTCATGGCCTTTCTCGCGACGGTGCTCGTGGGCCTGTTCAGGTTCCCCGCCGACATCGTCTACACGCGCATGTTCCCCGGCACCGCACTCGGCGTTCTGGTGGGCGACCTGATCTACACGTGGATGGCGGTGCGGCTCGCCCGCCGAACCGGGCGCGACGACGTGACGGCGATGCCGCTCGGCATCGACACGCCGACGACCATCGGCCTCGCGCTGCTGGTGCTCGGCCCCGCGTTCGCCGGCTTCAAGCAGGGCGGGCTCGACGAGCGCGCCGCCGGCATCGCCACGTGGCACCTCGGCATGGCCGCCATGATCGTCATGGGGCTGCTCAAATTCGTGCTCTCGTTCGCGGGCGGGTGGGTGAACCGCGTCGTTCCCCGCGCGGGCCTGCTCGGATCCATTGCCGGCATCGCGCTCATGCTGATCGGGTTCCTGCCGATCGTCGAGCTGCTGCGCGTTCCGGTCGTGGGTTTCGTCGGCCTCGGCGTCGTGCTCTACGCCGTTGTCGCGAAGGGGCGGTTGCCTGGGCGCATGCCCGGCGTCCTGGCGTCCTTTCTGGTCGGCCTGGCGCTCTACTACTCGCTCGGGCCGCTCGGCCTCGCGGGCCCGGGATACCATGCGCCCGGCGCGCTAACCCTGCGCTTCGCGCTGCCCGTGCCCACCCTCGGCTTCATCGACGGCCTCCGCGGCACGGCGCCCTACCTGCCGCTGATTCTGCCGTTCGGCCTGCTGATGGTGATCGGCGGCATCAACGTGACGGAGAGCGCGCGGGCCGCGGGCGACGACTACAGCACGCGCAACATCCTGCTGACCGAGGCCTTTTCGACGCTCATCGCGGGCGTGTGCGGGGGCGTGGCCCAGACGACGCCCTACATCGGCCAGCCCGCCTACAAGAAGATGGGGGCGCGCTCGGGCTACACATTCCTCACGGCCGTGTTCGTCGGGCTCGGCGGCGTCTTCGGTTACCTCTCGAATCTCGTGGAGCTGGTCCCGCTGACGGTCCTCGCTCCCATCCTTGTCTTTGTCTCGATCGAGATCACGGCGCAGGCGTTCGACGCGACGCCGAAGCGCCACGCCGCGGCCGTCGTGTTCAGCTTCTTCCCCGCTATCGCGCGCATGCTCGCGATCAAGCTCGGCGATCCGGCCTACGTGCCGCCGGACCGCTTCGCCCGGCTGCTCGCGTCGACCGACCAGGGGATGCCCGAGCTCGGCGTGATCGTCGCCCTCGGCAACGGATTCATCATCACGTCCATGATCTGGGCCGGGTTCGTGGCGGCCCTCGTCGACAAGCGGCCGGGCGCGGCGGTCACCACCCTGCTTGCCGGCGCCCTCCTGACGCTCTTCGGCGTGATCCACTCGGTCGAGCCCGGCGGCGGGCTTTACCTGCCGTGGGCTCTGTCTGGCGTGGGCCGCACGCTTGCGCTCCAGTTTGCGGCCGGCTATCTCACCCTCGCCGCCGTCATCGCGCTGCTGTCCCTGCAGCGCGAACCGCCCGCCGCCGCGTAGCGCGCAAGCCGCATGACGGCAACGGCCGAGTTCACCGACCATCCCGCCCTTGGGAATCCGGCCCCCGGCCGCCCGGGCCGGGCCGCATGCCTTTCCACAGTCCCAAAAATATGCCTCACATAGCACACATCGCCGCCCTCTGGTCGCTCGCCGAATACCCGCCGCGCGGGAAGCCCGCGTCGCTGGAAACGAAAATCAAGGCCGCGGCCGCGGCCGGCTTCGACGGGATAACGGGCGTCCTCACGCCCGAGCATCGCCGGCTGGCCGCGAAGCATGGCCTGAGCCAACTGCTCGGCTTCATCTCCTCGGACGACCCCGGGGCGTTCGCGGCCCTGATCCGCGCGCAGAAGGAGGCCGGCGCCGTGCACATCAACGTGCAGATGGACAACCACGACACCCCGCCCGCCGTGGCAACCAGGCACTGGATCCGCATGGTGCGCGCGGCGGAGCGGATCGGCGGTGTTGTCGTTTCGCTGGAAGTCCACCGCGACACCTGCACCGAGACCCCTGAAAAGACCTACGAGATCGCCGAGCGGTACCAGCAGGCCACCGGAGCGATGATCAAGATCAACTTCGACTTCTCGCATTTTGCGGTCGTCAAGCACCTCAGCACAGACAGCTACGTCGCGCGGCTTCTGGACCACCCCGATCTCGTTCAGAATAGCGAGCAGTTTCATTTCCGGCCGTTCAACGGCCACCACTGCCAGGTGCCCGTGACCCACCACGGCCGGCTGACGCCCGAGGCCAGGGCCTACCTGGCGTTCGTGCGGGCGGTGGTGAAGCTCTGGAGGAGCGCAGGGTCCAACAGGGACAAGACCCTCTACGCCTGCCCGGAGATGGGCCCGCTCGGGGGCTTCGGAAGCGGGGGCGGATACAACATCACGGGCCTAGCGCCCACGTGGTCCGACGCCGTCGTGCTGCGCCGGGAGATCGCCGGGCTGTGGGCGCGGTGCCGGCCGTAGGCCCGAGGCCAGACGCCGCCTCAATCGCCCCGCTTTTCCGCCGGGGGTGCCGGCGGCCGGTGCATGGCCTGCCTGAAGAACTCACCGCTGCCGTTGAGCTCGAAGCCGTCGAAGCTCTTGAGCATCCGCGGCCCCCAGTCCGGGTCGAAGCACCACGCCATCCAGCTGATCCCGCGCTGCTCCAGGAAGCGGGTGATCCGGTTGCCGTAGTGCTTGTCGTCGACCACTTCGCCGGGCTTGAGGTTGAAGCCGAATTCCGTGGCGATAACCGGGTAGCGGTCCGCGGCAAACGCGAAGTCCTCCTCCCATCTCGGCTCCCACGGCTGCGGCCGCTTGTCGGCGTAGGGGTGCGTGACGTAGCCGATCCCCTCCGCGCGCACGGGGTCGTAGTGGACGGCGTCCAGGTCGTAGGCCCAGTCAAACCCCGCCACCAGGGGGATGGTGTCCTTGTCCCAGTAGCGGATCACGCGGATCATCTCCTCGTTCAGCTCCCGCCAGTCGGCCCAGCTGAGCGAGCCAAGCATCCCGTTGAAGTGGGTCGGCTCGTTGAACAGCTCAAAGAAGGCGACGGTATTGTTGCCCTTGAAGTGCATCGCCATCGTCCGCCAGAAACCGAGCGTCTCGGCGATGCTGGTGTCGTAGACCGGCTGCTGGAACATCCCGCTCTTAAGGTTTCCGATGGAGTGCCAGTCGATGATCACGTGCATCCCGAGGTCCGTGCACCAGTCCACAGCCTGGTCGAGCAGCACGATATAGGCTTCCGGCGTCCGGCTGCGCCACGCGGCCGGGTGCACCGGTATCCTCACGAGGTTGGCGCCCATGTCCCTCGCGGCGGCGAACAGCTCGCGATTCCAGTGCCCCCGCTCGACCAGATTGTCGGGATCCGCCACTGACAATCCGCGAAAGAGCACCGTCTCGCCCTCAGGGTTCACGAAATGGTTCCCCTTCACGGAAACCAGGGGCAGCAGCTTCGCCTTCGGGTTAGGCTCCGGGCGCCTCCAGGGCCCGGTCTGCCACACGGATTTCCTGGCGGCTCCGGCTGAATCGTGCCCTTCGGCGGCAAGGAGGGCCCCGGCGGCCAGTGCCAGGCACAGGGTGCTCAGGGTGATTTTGCTCATGGGTGGGGGCGGCTGGGCGAAGCCCCGCGTGAATCTGGACGGTGCCGCCGGACGGCGCAACCCCGGTTTGTCCGCCCCGGGCGGTCATCCCGAGCCTGCTCCCGGCGCGCCTCTATTGTTTCGGCGGCCCCCGGTCGCCGAGCGCCGGCGCGCCAAGCTTCAGGCTGGCCGCGCCGCGCGCCGGACTGAGGAGGCTAAGCGCCATGAGGGCGTTGCCAAGCGGCGTCATCCAGTATTCGGTCGTGTTCCACTGGGCGTCGCCGTCGAGGTCGAGCAGCGGCTGGTCCTCGGCCGATCCTATGAAGCCCGCGCAGAACCCGCCGGGAAACGTCCCCAGGAATCGGCTATGGGGCATCGGGTTGTTGTAGCCGACGCCGCTGATCACCGAGGAGTTGGACGGATTCGCGCCCGTGAGCCAGTGCAGCTGCCTCCAGGCAAGCTCGGTGCACCGCGCCTCCCCGAGGAGATTCCCGGTGAGCGCGAGCGCATGGGCCCAGCTCGTCCAGTGGCCGCTCAGGCCGTGGTTGATCCGCTGGGGATGGTGCGCCGGCATGAAGGACCGGTAAAGGTACCCGTCCCTCCAGGGACGGTAGAGGTCGCCCTCGCTGGCGGCCCTCGCGTAGACGCCGAACGGCATGAACCCGAAAGGGGTGAGCGCCGCCAGCGGGAAGACGTAACGCTCCAGGCACAGGCGCAGGACGCCGTGGGCCGCCGTGCGCCGCGCGGGGTCCGGCTCCACGCGGGCAATCTCCGAGAGGGCGATGAGCGGCTGCGCCGAATGCAGGATCCCGCGGAACGGCTCGGCTCCGCCGGCCCGGTCCCTCCAGAAACCCAGCTTCGGGTCGAAATTCTCCAGCAGCCGGTCGGCGGCCGAGGCGACCTCCTTCCAGGGAAGGCTGCCGCAGCGCTGCAGCTCGAGCGCCGCCAGGCATCGCCAGCTGCGCACGGAGGTCCACGCGCCGAAGTCCGCGCCGGCCGCCTCGAGGTACCTGGGGTCGGGGTCCAGGCCCAGCCGCCAGCCGCGCTCGGCGGCCTCGGCGTAGCGGCGTGAACGGCCGGCGTCGAGAGCCCTGTAGGTGCGCGCGGCTCGGGCGAGGATTGCCACCGACGTGAACTGCGCGATCGGGTTGTACTGGATGCGCAGCGGGCGCTCGTCGCCGCTGTCGGGCACGTTGTCCGTGAAATAGTTTTCGGAATTGTCGGCATAGCAGCCTGCGTGGTTCTCGTACCACCAGGACATGCCCGCCTGCTTGCGCCTGTGTCCCCCCCCGCCCACGTCCTCGAAGAACATGCCCGTCTTCGGGTCCCGCATCTTCAGCATGAAGTCCAGGCCCCAGAGCGCCTCCAGCAGCCACGGCGACCATCCCTCGTCCACGCGCTCCCATTCCGCGTAGTACCATGGCAGGCGCTCGTGCGCGTCCATGAAAGCCAGCGCGGGAAGGTTCGTGTGCACCATCCACTTGCGCAGGTCGCCTGCGTCGTACCAGCCGCCGGTGGCGTCCGCCGCCGAGCCGTCGTCGGTCCGGCGCGCATCGTCGAGGTGCGTCGGCCCGCGCAACGCGCTTTCAAAGGCGCCCGACCGCCAATTGTGGACGAAGTTGAGCAGCATGGGGGGCAGCTGGCCGAAGGCGCCGTCCGAGACGGCAAAGTGATACGAATGCTCGCCCGTCTCGGGCAGCGTCACGCGGTAGATGCCCGGCGCCGCGCACTCGGAGAAATCCCCCACCGAGAAGGCGCCGAGCGGGGAATCCGCCCTGCGAAGCCGGCCGCTCAGCACCGCCCGGTAATCCTCGCGGTCGCCCATTCCGGTCGGGCGCATCTGCGACATGTCCTGGAGCTCGAACGGCGCGTCCCGCCCGCCGCGGACAACGACCTCCTTCTTCCCCCTGCAGGGGAACCCCAGGTGGTTGACGAGGACATTGCCGAGACGGGGCGGGAGTGGTTGGGACGGGCCGCTCATGGAGGCCGGGGCCGCCAGGGACTGCTTGGCCTGGGGCGCCCATCTCAACTCACGCTCGTTTTCCCCAGGAGTCCAAGCCCATTCCGGGCGGCCGGAGCCTTGGGCACCGCCGCGAATCCAGGCACCGGACTTGACCCGGACCGGGCCGACCCCTCCGAACAAGACAGGTCCGGCGCACCCGCGGGGGCCGGTCGCGCCCGGAGGCGAACGCACGGCCTGCGCCGGACTTCCGCGGCGCCCGGCCCCGGCTCAGTTGATGTTCTCGCCGCGCCTCAGCTTCTCGATGTTCACCTTGATGGTCGAGGCGTTTAGGGTGTCGCCGTCCGGAACCTGCTTCTGGGCCTTTTGGAGGGCCTCGAGCGCGGCCTTGTAGTCGCCGAGCGCGGAATATCCGCGCGCCAGGCCGTAGTTCACCGGCCAGACGTCCGGGTGGAGCTCGGCGTTGAGCTTGAAGACCTCCATCGCGCGCTCGGTCTTGCCCAGCGTGAGCAGGCGCTGGCCGTACTGGTGTATCTCGAGCGCGGTCCCCATCTTGAGCGCCGCGTCCACGAGGGGCTTGGCCTCGTCAGCCCTGCCTAGTTTCTCAAGGATGTCGGACTCGTTGGAGAGCGTGGCGAAGTTGCGCTCGCCGACGCCCCCTCTGCCGCTGACAGCGGTCTGGGCCCACTCCAGTGCCAGCGGCAGGTCTATGTTGTTTGTCAGCAGGTATCCCGAGGCCGTCACCCATGCCTGGCTCTGGAAGCCCTTGGAGCTTCGGAGCTCGTCCCCGACCGTCGCGACGACGTTCTCGTCGGTGCGGACCTTGAGGGGGATGGGGATCCGCTTCTTCTCCCACGACAGCGCGAGCACGGCCGAGTCCTTCGTCACGTCGGAAAAATCATAGGTGAGCTGCTCGCGAAACGGCGCGTCCTCCCATTTCACGGACACGCGCAGGGCGTCGCGGCTCTCATCGTAGAAGAAGCTGCCCCACGAGCCGGTGTCCCGCGAGAAGATCACGGTCACCGTGCCGTCCGGCGCAATAGCCATGAAGAGGCCGTAGGTGCCGGCCGCCAGCCGGCTTCCCGCGACCATGACGTCGTGCTGGAAGGATATCAGCGTGTTCTCGTTCGCCCCGGCGCGCCACGGCGCGGACTTTGAGGTGCCAAAACCCAGGTCGTTGAATCCGTACGGAACGAGGCTTCCCCATATCTCGCGCTTGAGGACGCTGGGGCGGTGGTAGACGACGGAGACCTCGGTGATTCCAATGGTCTGCGATACGGTCGCCCCGGGGCTTGGCTGGGGCAGCGTCAGCGGCTGGCCCAGGAGCATCGGCGAGAAGGAGAGGAGAAGCGGAAGCGCGGCAACGAGAGGCGGTCTTTTCATGGCGCCACGCTTGGCCTTATCCCCGGAAAACGCACGCAAATTGGCCGTGGGGACCCCGGGTTTTGCGACGAAACGCGCCAATCCTGCGACGAACGCCGGGATGCTCCGGACGAACCGGGTCTGGCGCCGTTCGAGCGATGCAGTGAACACCCCATCGAATTCGTCGGGTCATGGGGTATTCTCGGGAGAATCCATGGGCACCAAACCGACGGCGGTCGACCCGTCCGCGACCTCCGGCCCAGGGTCCCCCCCCGCGAACCCACACCAGCAAAGCCTGTCAGTCTCAATCACCCGAACCATGAGCAAATCGATCCACCCCTGGAAACTTTCGGCCCTCCTCCTGGCTTGCGCCTGCCTCAACCTCCACGCGCAGGAGTTGTCCCTCCTGGGCGGCACGACGACCCAGGCGGGCGTCAAGAACTCAACCTACTCGTGGCAGATCGATTATCGCCAGGATTTCTACAAGTACTTCGCCTCCTCGATCGCGTACATAAACGAAGGCCACCTTCCCGGCCACTATCGCGACGGAACCGCCTGGGAGGCATGGGGAAACATGCCCCTATTCAATGATCGGATCGCGCTCTCGCTCGGCGCCGGCGTCTACTACTTTTACGACACCCAGCCCATGGCGGGCGACGGCTCGGCGGATGTTCATGGCACGGCACCCATTTTTAGCCTCTCCGTCACGGGCTATCTTTCCGACCGCTGGTTCTATCGGTTCATGGTCAATCGGATCAGCCCGTCGAGCGCCATACAGACGAATACCGCCACCGTGGGTGTCGGCTACTGGTTCGGGCAAAACCGGCGCCCGGAGGGCAAGCAGCCCGGCAAGGAGGATGCGGCCGAGGCGGGGTACGTCACCGAGCCGCAGTTCACGGTTTTCGGAGGCCAGAGCGTCGTGAACACGTTCCTGAGCCAGAAGGCCCTGGCGGGCGCGGCGGAATATCGCCAGGGGCTGCTGCCGCACCTGGACGGGACGGCGTCGTTCATTTACGAGGGCGACCCAAAGATTGTCCGTCGCAGCGGGGTCGCGTTCCAATTGTGGCCGGTCAACACATTTCTTAACGACAGCACCTCTGTCGGCATTGGCGTGGGCCCTTACATATTCGTCGACCGCAATCACCCCGTGAATTCGGGACGGACCGTGAACGTGGGCCTAAGGAATCCGGCCGCCGTCGCGCCGCTGGTCTCGCTCACAATTGCCAGGCAACTGTCCGAGCACTGGATCGCCCGGGTAATCTGGGACCGCGTCGTCAGCAATTACAACCGGGACTCCGATATCTTCCTGGTCGGGCTCGGTTACCGCTGGCGTTAGGGCGCCCTCGGCGGGCCGGCACGGTCGGCGACCGTCTGTGCCGCGCGCCAGGAAATGAATCGGGACACCCGCGCCTCGAGGGCGGAGGGAATGCCCATCCAGCCAAGTATTCGAAATCGCCGTCTCTGAGCCTGTTGGCGACAACTCGGACCCGTCTTCGGCGCCGCCTCCCCCGCCCGGTCCCCGTTGGAGAGCGGGCATTCCAAGAATTCTTTTTGCGTATATTCACGCGGTTTTTTCCGTTTTGCTGGCAGTTGGCCTACTTAGGGTCTCCCCGCGTTCCCATCATCGCATTGGTTGTGGCTGATGACGCCGCTCCGTTTCACGAAATTCCACCCCTAGGACATTGAATGCCGCATTCCACTGACCGAACACCGATGGCGGTCCCCCCTTCCAGCCTCGCCGGCAGTCGGCGGCTAGCCGGGTGCAGGCCTCGGTGCAGCGCATGACCGGCATCTTTTCAATCTCGACTCGCCTCTGAGTTCCATGGCCGCCGACTCCTCCGGCTCGTCCCTGCCTTCATGGCAGTTCATGGTGCTCCTCGCGGCTGCGATGGGGGCGTTCCTGACCAGCGGCAGGCTCGGATCTCCGAACCCATCCGCAGTGGAGCCGACGAGCGACAAGGGAACCCTCGTGGACGCGCACCTTACGGACGACCCCTTTGGCCCTTGGGTCAGGGCGGCCAAGAAATCCGATTCCGGTGGAGCCGGCCCCGCGCCGGGAGCAACGGGAGGCAGCCTTCCCGGGCCGATCAATTCCGGCGACAGCCTCAGGGCCCTGGTCGGGGAGAGGAGGGTTTGCCTCCTGCCGGTGATCGTGCCGGGCGATTTTCATTCGACCGAGGCCCGGGAGTCGCGCATCCGATTTCGCGCGGCCATGGTGAGCGGGCTAGGCGCCAAGGGCCTGGTTGCGGACGATCCCGAGCACGTGCTGCTGATTTCGCCTCCCCCTGCCTGGTCCCTTGGGCCGGGACGCAAGCCGCCGTCTGTCGACCAGCCCGTGCCCGCCGAATGGTTCATTGTCGGCGGCCTTCCCAGGAAAGGCCCCTCGCCCTACGCCGCAGTTCTCGTCGTATGGGTCCAGGACGAGAGTGTCCTCGTGAAGCCCCTGGCGGCGCTCGACGACCTGAGGCGCGAACTGACGACGCAATTGTTGACTAGCTACGGCATCGAGGCCGCCAAAATCGATTTCAAGGTCATCGGCCCATACTGGTCCAGCACCCTGGTCGACATTCTCGCGGAGACGAAGGCCGCCCGGAGCCTTGGCAAGCCCAGCGCAGGGGCTGAGACGACCTTTTACTCGGCAACGGCGACAATGGCTGACGGCATCCTGGACCTTTTCGTTGACGGCAGGACGCGCGGCCCGCCCCCGAAATCTGGCCCGGCGGGTCCCGGGCCCGAGGAGGAGCCGAGCGGTCGCGGACGCCTCGCCAAGAGGGAGGATGGCCCGGTACTGGTCAACCTCACGTGCACGGACGAGGACCTGGCCGAGGCCTTCTTCAACGAGCTCATGCTCCGGGGGGTGAATCTAGGCGATGAAAGCACGCGAATCGCGATCGTGTCAGACTGGGACACGGAATACGGCCGAGTCCTCCCCCTCACGTTTGCGGCGAAGCTGAAGCAGATTATGGATCCGAAATCCGGCTACAAGCCGGCCAGTGGCGCCCAGCTTGCCCATTTGCGGGCCGATTCCTACAGGGAACTCAGGTTCGACGATGAGAGCGGCTGGCCGCGCGAGATACTCAGAGCGTACTACATTTCGGGCGTCGGCGGAACCACGGCATCCGTGGGCGGTGAAGGCAAAGCCGATGACTCGGGAAAATCCGGCGCCGATTCGTCCGATTCGCGGCGGTTCCCGCGCGCCGAGGGCGAGCATCAGGTCGACTATATAGCCCGGCTTGGGATGGTCCTCGCCAACCGGCTGGATGAACGAGACAATCCCGGGAATTCGGCCGTTGGAAGGCAGTCCAAGTCGGCCTCACCCAGGCTTCGGGCGATCGGGCTCCTGGGTTCCAACGTCTACGACGAGCTGCTCCTGCTTCAGATCCTTCGCCCGCGGTTTCCCGACGCCGTCTTCTTCACCGACAAGCTGGACGCCAGGTTCCTCGACCCTGCGTCGACAACCTACACGCGGAATCTCGTGGTGGCCTCTTCATACGGCTTCGAGCTTTTCCAGAGGCGCCAGGTCGGCGTTGCGCCGTTTCGCAGCTCGGAGCAGACCGGCGCCTTCCTTGCAGTCCAGGCGGCGGTCGGATCGGAGATGCCGGTTCGCGGATGGCTGCACGGCAGTCTGAGGCAGCCCCTGCGCTTCGAGATTGGCCGCACCTACCCCGTGCCGCTTATTGTCGCTCCTTCCCCGGCCCAAGAAAGGCATCCTGCGAGCACCGAGGGTGCGGACCAGGAAAAGCTGCATCCGAGAATCGACATGCCGCTTCTGCCGCACGAGCACTTCTGGAAGAATCACTTCTTCGACATCGCGCTGGCTGCGGCTGGAGCGGCGCTTTTTGCAGCCATCACGCTGTTTGTTTCCCTCGGCCGAGTCAGGCTCGACGAATACGAGGCGCGGGACATCTGGTTCGTAGGTTGGCTGGTCGTGGCGGTCGCCGCTGTCGCCCTGCTCTTCACCGCCGTGTACGATGGCATCGAGCCGCTGACCTGGGTCGAGGGCGTGAGCATCTGGCCCTCGGAACTCTTCAGGCTGTTGGCGATCGCCACGGCCAGCGGAAGCCTGTACTACTGCGCCAGCCGGGTGAAGCGCAGCCGGGAGGTCTTGCGCAGCGAATTCGGGCTCGTCGCGGCGCCCCCGGCCCCTCTGAGCCTGTCCGGATTCGCAGCGGCCGTCAAAGAGGTGCTCGGGAGAACGCGGCCCCTGGACGACGACTTTCTCCTGACGGATAGCGAGAACAAGGCGGCGGTTGCGGCCCTCGAGGAGAAGACGGGCGACTACAGTGGCGCAGTCGCCGCCGCCAGCAGGCTCCGCCAGGGGCAGGAGACTCCGGGGAAAGGACCCCGCTACATCAGCTCCGAACTCTTGTGGCGTTACCTCTGCGAGCGCTCCACGCCCGCAAGGAGGCACGCCCGGGTCGCCCTCATGACCGCTTCCTTCGCGCTGGCGTCGGCTTGCCTCTTCTTTGTCATCGGGCCTCCAGCGGCTCCGACCCGCGGCAAGTTCAGCGCAATCTGCGACGGCGTTCTGCTTTCCGCGGCTTCGGTCCTGCTTCTCTACCTCGTCTTCTGGGTGGTCGACGAGATACAGAGCTGCTGCCGCTTCGTTGCAAGGCTGGGCCGCGAGGAGCCGAGCCTCTGGCCCCCAAAGGCCTATGAGGGTATCCAATCGATCGAAAAGCACGCCGAGCGCAAGGCCGCGAGCGCCTATATCGAAGTCTCGTTCATCGGGCGGCTCACCGCGGAAGCCGTTCCCCTCATCATGCTGCCGTTCGTGGTCCTCACGCTGCTGGTCGTTGCGCGCTGGAGGTTCTTCGCCAACTGGCCCCTGGCGCCGGCGGTGCTCCTTGTCCTTGGCGCCGACGCGGCCATATGCGCGCTCTGCGCGCTGCTCTTGAAGAGGACGGCGACCGAGGCCAAGCGCGGTGCCGTCCAACACATAGGACTCAACGCGGCCGACGCCAGGGCCGCCGGCCGCGACGGGGTCGCCGATGCGCTGCAGGCGCTCCAGGCGGACATGGAAGCCAACGAGGAGGGCGCCTTCCTCCCCTGGCACCAGCAGCCCTTCGTTAGGGCCGTGCTCCTGCCTTTCGGCGGGGGCGGCGTCCTGCAGGCAATCGAGTTCCTGATGTCAAAGCAATGAGGCCACGCCCGCATACCGGCTACCCGATGGGTAAGATCGACGGGAATCAAGATGCCCGGGAGACGAACGAGCCCTCCCTCGCCGGTTCGCTCCTGCGCGGCGCCTGCAACCGCTTTGCAACCCACGGTTTCCCATCCGGCCAAAATTGCTCGAACCCCAAGTTGATCACGCTTAAGAACCATCGTAGCTCCAATTGCCAAGAACCCAGGAAGCTTTTCAAGGAGGAACGCGTCATGAAAACCAAACTCTGCAATATCCTCGCCCCTGCCTGCGTCCTTGCCGTCCTGATGGGCGCAGGCTGCACCAAATCAGTTTCCCTGGTCGACGACGGGGGCGGCCGCAAACCCGAGGATTTCCCCGAGCTGGCGGTCGACGTCTTCAAGCCCATGGACGGCGGCATCGCACTGACCGACGACGAGATCAAGGGCCGGAACACATGGAACATGTGGTGCGGCGGCGACGAGCAGTTCTGGAGTCGAATGTCCCAGGAGAGCTACGGGCTCATCGACATGCTAAAGACCATCGATTCGAGAAACCGCCCGAACCGCTTCAAGGAGATGGGCCTGATGAACGCCCCGGGCTACAGGCAGGCCACCAAGCCGGACGAATACGGCCTCTGGATCGATGAGGCGGTGGAGCCCGAATCCAGCGCAATCGACCCGAAAGTCTACGGGCGTTCCACCGGAATCATGGGGTACCGCCTCTTCCCGAATCCTGATTTTGACGACGCCGCGAAGAAGAAATGGGACGGGCAGCGCTACTACAGCGACCCCGACTACGCCGTGAACCCAAACCTGGTGAAACCCTACCGCGTCGGGGTCGCCTGCGGCGCCTGCCACATTGCGTTCAATCCCTGCAATCCCCCGGCCGATCCGGAGAATCCCAAGCTTGAGAACCTGAACTCCGCCATCGGAAACCAGTACATCCGCGAGGGAGCCGTCTTCGCCCACAACGTCAAGGAGGGCGGCTTCTTCTGGGAGATGCTGAAGACACAGCCCGCCGGCACGTCCGACACCTCGCGCATCGCCACGGATCACATCAACAACCCGAATGCAATCAACCCGATCTTCCTGCTGGGCGATCGCCTCTCGGTCGCGCACGTCGAGAACGTCTCGGGGGACACGCTCCTCATCCCCGGTGAATCGTCCCCGACCCCTGTTCCGCACATCCTCAAGGACGGGGCCGACTCCGTCGGCGTCGCCGGAGCCACGCTGCGGGTCTACATCAACATCGGTGCGTTTTCGCAGTACTGGCTGACGCTGCACAATGCCCTGATCGGCCTGACTCCGCAGAAGCCGTTCCAGATCAGCGTCGCCCAGAAGAATTCGGTCTACTGGCTCGCGACCCAGAAGAAGGTGGGCAACGTCGCGAAGTTCTTCATGCGCCTCAGGCCGCTGCACCTCGAGGATGCTCCCGGGGGAAGGGATTTCATGACCAGCGACCCGTCGGTGCTGAAAAAGGGGAAGCTCGTCTTCGCGGCAAACTGCGCGACCTGCCACTCGAGCAAGAGGCCCCCGGCCGGAGCCGACCCGGACGCGTGGTTTGCCGAGGCCGTCCTGGATGAACACTTCCGCGACGACAATTTCTTCTCCGACGAGGCCCGCTACCCGATCACCAAGATAAAGACGAACGCCGCCCGCGCTCTGGCCACGAACGCCATGAGCGGCCACGTCTGGAACGACTTCTCGTCGGACACCTACAAGAACCAGCCCTCCGTCGGGCAGATCGACGTCTACAACCCCTACACGGACTCGACGGACAAGTTCACGGTGCCGGGGGGCGGACCCGGCTACTACCGGACGCCTTCGCTCGTAAGCATCTGGGCGACGGCCCCCTTCTTTCACAACAACTCGCTCGGCAAGTACACGGGCGACCCGTCGGTCGCCGGCCGGATGGAGGCCTTCAACGACGCCGCCGAGAAGCTCCTGTGGCCGGAGAAGCGCCTGGGCAAGGACTCGATCTGGCGCACGGGCGAGAATTGCCGCCTGCAGCTCGAGGGAGCCGTGATTCCCGAGCCGCTGCACAGCCTCCTCAAGCCGTATTTTGATCCGGACGGCTACCTGCGGATAGGCGACATCCCCGCGGGAACCCCCGTCAACCTTATCGCGAACATCAACCCCGACGCCAACCCCGCGGACCTGGTGAAGCTCTGCGTGAAGCTCAAGGAGGTGTTCGCCGAGATCAAGCTGAAGAACCTGGATCCGGCGGCCACAAAGGCGCTCATGACCCAGGAGCTGGTGCCCGCGCTGCTCGCCGTCAGCAAGTGCCCGGATTTTGTCACCGACCGCGGCCACACGTTCGGTTCGACCCTGTCCGACTCCGACAAGCGCGCCCTGATCGAATTCCTGAAGACCATCTAGCGGCGGCCCGCCCCCCTTCGCTCCGGACACGGACCGCAGAGACGGGCCCGAAGAACACTCGACCCCAATACAAAATATGAACTTGAACGAACTGCTTGGAAAATCCGAAAGCGAACTCGATGCGCTTTTCCGCAACAGCCAGGCCGGCCCGATACCGGACGGAAACGCGGCGGGCGAGGCCATCTGGACGACAGGCACATTCCTGACGCGCCTGTTCGCCAGGTTTGTCCACGACTTCGCCTGGCAGGGGAAGGTCTTTACCCGGCAGCCCGACGGCACCACCACCCTGCTCAACAAGCTCGGCGTCGACGGCACAAGGGCCGTCATGGCGAAAGTCTACTTCACGGACAGCTGGCTCGACGGGAAGAAGTGCATCGTGCTGGATTATTCGCACTCGACGTTCTGGGCGCGGAAGATCCGCGATGAGATCCGGCTGGTCGACCCGGCAAACCGCCTCTACCTAGGGGTCGTCTTCTGGAGCAAGACCAGGCTGATCGACTTCGCGCTCCACTTCCCGGCGTAGCCCGCCCCGCGCGCGAAGCCATGCCAGCCGAACCACAGCCGCCGACCCCGCCCAGGCGCTGCTGCCGCTGGGTATGCTGGTTTGCCGGCATCGTCATCGCAGTCCTGGTCGTCTGGGCGGCCGCGCGCTTCACCAGCGACAAGCCGGTCACCTACGCCGGCAACGAGGACCACTTCAAGTACGGCTCCACGGGCGGCGAGCGCTCGTCGGGCATACCCTACTCGATCTGGATGGCGCTGCCGGAGCTCTTTCCGCAATACCTGCCGGGCAAGGGTTTGCAGTCGCTCGGGTTCCTCTATGAGCCCGGCAAGGACCTGCCGATCGGAGTCTCGAAGCGCCGGGTGCAGGGAATCGATCGGGTCTTCCTCAACTGCGCGGTCTGCCACGTGGGCTCGGTGCGCGACACGCCGGCTAGCGCGCCGCGGTTCATCGTGGGCATGCCCTCCAACACCGTGGACCTGCAGGGATTCGAGCGTTTTCTCTCGGCCGTCGCGCTCGACAAGGACTTCACGGGCGACCGGATCGCCCCCGTGATCAAGAGGATGGGAACCGACGACTGGCTGAATCGAGAGCTCATCCGGTACGTCGGCGTCGACCTCATGCGCGACCAGCTGGTCAGCCTGCGCCAGATGTTCAGCTTCATGGACCGCGAGCCCGTCTTCGGCCCCGGGCGCTTCGACACCTTCAACCCGCCGAAGGTGCTGCTAAATTTCCGGATGGATATGCTGCCGCCGGAGGAGTGGGTCGGGGTGTGCAACTTCCCCTCCATATGGCACCAGCGCCTTCGCGAGGGGATGGAGCTCCACTGGGACGGAAACAACATCTCCGTCGACGAGCGCAACCGCAGCGCGGCGTTCGGCACGGGGGCGCTGCCGCCGACCCTGGACCGCGCGTCGGTGCGCCGGACGGCAAACTGGCTTCTGGATGCGGCGCCGCCCCCGTATCCCTATCCCATCGACGCCGCCCTCGCCTCGAAGGGAAAGCCCGTCTACGCGGAGTATTGCGCGCGCTGCCACGGGGCGAGCGGCACCGACTTCGCCGGGGACCTTGTCGGGAAGGTCACGCCGATCGACCTGATAAAGACTGACCGCCACCGCCTCGACTCCTACTCCTTCGCGCTTTGCGTGAACCAGGGCGAGCTGTACGCCGCTTATCCCGCGGAGCGCTTCCAGCATTTCCGGAAAACCGACGGCTACGCAAACCAGCCGCTCGACGGCATCTGGCTGCGCTCCCCGTACCTTCACAACGGCTCGGTGCCCAACCTCTGGGAACTGCTCGAGCCCGCGTCAAAGCGGACCGCCACGTTCTTCCGGGGCTACGACGTCTACGACCAAAAGAACGTCGGTTTCGTGGCCAACGTCTCCCATGAGAATGAAAAGGCGTTCTTCCCGCTCGACACGACGCTACCGGGCAACGGCAACTATGGCCACGAGGGCAAGGCCTTTGGCACCGAACTTTCCGAGGACAGCAAGCAGGCCCTGATTGAATATCTAAAGACATTCTGAACATGAACTTCTCCCGTTGCATGCGTTGGCTCATCGCCCTCGTGGCGATCCTCTGCCTTGTCGGCGTCTTTGGCTGGTACAAGTTCTTCCGCGAGGTGCCCCAGCCCCCGTTCGCCAACGAGGGGGAGCGCTTCAAGTATGGTTCCATCGGCGCCGAAAACACCCGCGGCATCCCCTACTGGATCTGGGTCGTTCTCCCGCGGGTCTTCCCCGACTTCGTGCCGGGACCCGGCGGCTACAAGGCCTTCGGCGTCGTCTGGGAGCCGGGCCAGGAGATACCCGTCGGCTTCTCAAAGAAGACCATCGGCTTCCCGCGAATCGCGAACAACTGCGCCATCTGCCATGTGGGCACGTGGCGCGCCAGCGAAAGCGACCTGCCGCATGTCGTCGTCGGCGCGCCGGCGCACACCTCGAACCTGCAGAGCATGATACGCTTCCTGACAAACTGCGCCGCGGACCCGCGTTTTAACGCCGACACCCTGCTGGCCCAGATCGAGCGCGAGACCAAGCTCTCGGTGGTCGACAGGCTGATCTACCGCTTTGCGCTCATTCCCCTCACCCGGAGCGCGCTCCAGAAGCAGGCCACGCAAATGGCGTGGATGAACAGGCCAGGGTGGCCGGACTGGGGCAAAGGCCGCGACGACCCGATGAACCTCACGAAGTATTTCATGACGTCCCAGCCGGTCGACAACACAACGGGCCAGGCTGACTTTCCCTCGGTGTGGAACCTCAAGATCCGCAACGGCGACGGCCTGTTCCTAAACTGGAGCTGCGACACGCCGGCGGTCATTTCCGTCCTGATTGATTCGGCGCTCGGGCTTGGAGCGGCGCCGGACCCGACCGTCCCGCTCGACACGCTCAACTGGAAGTTCAAGCGGCGCGCCTGGTTCGTCAACCGCATGCAGGAGCTCGACGCCTACCTGAGCGACCTGGCGCCGCCCGCCTATCCGTTTCCGATCGACGCCGCGCTCGCCGCCAAGGGGAAGGTGATATACGCCGGGGAAACCAACGGTCCCGCTGGGAAATGTGTCTCGTGCCACGATCCCGGCCAGGCCCACACCAACCGGCTCATCCCGATCGCCGACATCGGCACGGATCGCAACCGCATGGACACATGGAACCAGGCCGCCGCCGACCAGGCCAACGAGAAGGTCAAGGAGATCGGCATCATCAGGCCGAACATGGTCAAGCAGGAGGGCTATCAATCGCCTCCGCTCGACGGCCTCTGGATGCGCGCGCCGTACCTTCACAACGGCTCGGTGCCGACGCTCAGCGACCTGCTGGCGCCCGTGAAGGATCGCCCCACGGCCTTCCACCGCGGCTACGATGTCTACGATCCCGCCAAGGTGGGCTTTATCACGACGGGCGACGCCGCCGCCCGCGACGGATGGATGGAAGACACTTCCGTTCGCGGCAACGGCAACCAGGGCCACACCTACGGCACCGAGCTCTCCGACGCGGACAAGATCGCGCTGCTGGAATACCTCAAGACGCTTTGACGGACACGCGCCCGCGCTTTACATAACGGGTGCCGCGCCCCATCCGAGACGCCAGGCACGCCGCCGGCGCGCCGCCCATAGTCCAAAATTGACCCCGTCATGTCCTCAATCCCCCTCCCGTCTCTAAGCACGATCTCCGGCTTCGAGACGGACAAGCCGCTGGGGGATCCGTCCCTGCCGAGCTCGCCCGTCTCGCTGGCCGCGCCAACGCAATCGACCACGGTCAACGTGCCCGACCCGAGCAATACCGGGGTCAACCTCGGTTCCTTCGTCATCTCCTGCGGCGCACAGACCTGCGTCGCGATCGTCAACAGCAGCAGCGACCCCGACCCGATCGGCTACTTCAACATGGGCTGCAGTGCCCAGCCGGCGGCAGAGGATCCGGCGAATGCGCCCGCAATCGAGCCGCCCATCAATTACGATCCGAGCCTCGCCTACGTGGTCATAACCGGGCTGTCCGTCACGGGAAAGGTCGCAGGGACCTTCACGATCGGCGGCCCGGCCGCCCTTGGGCTCGACGGTTCGCTCGCGCTCGACGCCGGCGCGTGCATGGCGTTTCCCAGAAACGCGATGGCGCGTGCCTCCCTTGCGGCCGCGGCAGCCAACTTCAGAACCCTGTTCTCGATAGACGAACTCCTTGCCCCGGCGCCCGCCCCCTCGCCGCCGGTCGCACAGGTCCTTTCGTTCGGGATTCAGGGCAGCCTGTGCCTTTCGCTCAAGCTGACCGCCTCGAGCCTGGCGTCGACCATAGCGGACTCGGTCGGCGCGGTCCTGAATCTGGCGGGACCCTTCAGCTTCACCGCGAGCCCTTCCGCAACGTTGACGGTCAGCGTTGGCGCGTCCGACGGATTTCGCATATTCGCTCAAAAGACCGCCGGCGCCGCGACCCTCTTCTCGGTCAAGAAGTCCGTGTCGACCTCCCTCGGGCTCAACGCCGGTGTCGGGTTGAAGGTTGCGGTTGCCGACAGCGACTTGAACGACCTGGTCGATTCGGTCTTCGACCAGCTTGCGGGTGCGGCCGGCGGGACCGTGCGGTCTATTCTCAATGCGGCAAGCGGCACGGCTACGGGGCTGGGTCCGGCCGAGCAACAGGCGCTTCTGGGGGTCTTGAGCAAACTCGGGATACCCGCCACCGCCAGCGGCGCCGTGCAGAGCCTCCAGGCGAAGCTGGCGTCATTCGAGAGCGACCTGACCCAGCGCCTAGAAAACGTCGTCTGCGCCCAGTTTACCTATTCCTGGCAGCGCGTGACGACAGACTCCCTTGCCGCCCAGTTCACCGTCCCGGACGCGGTGCTGCGCAAGTACCACGCCGGCATACTGTGCCTGGACCTAACCCGCCTGATGACCGCCGGCTCGGCGGACGGGGTCGTCTTCTCGCGGCTCCTCGGCCAGGAGATTGAGGCGATAGACGTCGGTTACGGATTCTCATTCGGCGTCGGCGGATACACTTTCCTCAAGAGCTGGGACTCCCTTCAGCTCAAGTTCGTCGAGCTCAACAGCACGGGGAATGACGGAGGGTCTCTCAGGCAGTTCTCTTTCCTTGGGAAACGGGCATACGCCGTTTCCTGGCTGCAGTCCACGCAGGAGAACTTTGTCGAGCTCGATGCGGCGACCACGGTTCCGCTGGCTTCCCCTGACGCGAGCGACTTCCAGGTCAGGCTTTCGGTCGCCTTTTCATGGAAGGGTTGCAGTTTCAAGGACATCGTAAACACGGTGGCCGATCATGGCGCGGTCATCAGCGCGCTCGACTCCGATGACGTCGCCGTCTCCTCCAACGCATTCGTCGCCGCCGGTCTTCCGCTGGACGCGACCGGCGACGCATTGGTGAGCCTTGCCATCCCCGACGCCGTTCTGCGCCAGGTGCTGCCCGCCCTGACGAAGGCGGACTTCCTTCAGACAATCGCCCCGTACGCCATGGCCCGAGCCCTGCCGTTCTTCCCTCCCTTCGCCGAGCGCGCGCAGGTGGACATCCGCACGGGCGCCTATGCGCAGGTGTTTGCCGATTTCCTGGCGACGCCGTCGGGGAACCTCGGGACGGACACCGTGGCCAAGCTCTGCGAGCATTACCTGCAGCAAACGGACGCGGGGCTGGCCTCGTCCGAGGCGAATGCCAACGTCGGATGGACGGCGCAGAGTGTCGTGTCGGAGGCCTCCCAGGATGACCTGCTGGACGCCGTCGTCACCCGCGCCCCGGGCTGCTTCTCCCTGCTCCAGTCCCGCGTGGGCGACTTCCATGCGGTCTTCCCGTCGTGCGTCTCCGATTTCAGCGAGCTCGCGGCTCAAGGCTACGGGACAAGGGTATTTGCAAGCATGCTTATCCTTGCGGCCAGCGTTAATCCCGTTTGGTTGGGACGAATCCCCAGGTCGGTCCAGTTCAGCTGGAGGGACGGAACCGGCTCGCACACGATCGTAGCAAAACAAGGAACCTAGAAAACAAGGACGCACCATGGACCTGCAACCCCTCACGGGCCGCGACGCGGCCACCGTTCTCCCCGGCCCCTCCGCAGCGAATGCACGCCCGGCGCTAAGGCCGAAACCCGGCGCCACGGCCGCCTGGATCCTCATCCTGCTGGCCCTGATCGTTGCGGCCGGACTCTACGTTCCAGGCGGATGGAATCTCGTCGTCATCTCCGCCGCGCTGGTGGCCGTCATGGTCGTCCTTGGCCGCGCCATCGTCGACCGGCCCATGGGTGTGCTGATCAACGAGCAGAACATCATGAGCCTCTCCCGGTTTCAGATGGCTGTCTGGACGATCGTGGTGATCGCCTCCTATTTTTCGTACGCCTTGCTGCGCATCAAGGCGGTGGGCTTCGCGGCGATCGACCCGACCAACAAGTTCGACCCGCTCGACATAACCATTGATCCGCACCTGCTGCTCCTGATGGGGATGAGCGCCACGTCGTTCGTGGCCTCGCCATTGATCCTGGGTACCAAGAAGGACAAGGAGCCCGACACGGCGGTGACGGCCAAGACCGCACAGGTTTCGGGCGACTCGCAGGCGGAGGTCGAGGACAACCGACAGGGCACGCTCTATGCCAACACAGGCATCGCCGACGCCCGGCTGACGGACTTGTTCCAGGGCGACGAGCTCGGGAACACCATGCACATCGACATGGCCAAGGTGCAGATGTTCTTCTTCACCGTCATTTCCGCCCTCGCCTACCTGATCCTAGTCTACCGCAACCTGAAGGCTCCGGCGCAGGACCTGGGCAACCTGCCGGTGCTTTCCGACGGCGTGGTCTATGCGCTTGGAATCAGCCACGCCGGCTATCTGGCCAGCAAGGGCATCGACCACACCCCCGTGCAGCAGTGAGATCCGGCGCCGCCGAGTCGCTCCGCGGCTGCCCGGGATGAGCGGCCGGCGCCGGGGTTGGCCTCTGCATGCAACGAATCCGCCGGCTTCGCCGTTCCGAGCTGCCCGTCGACACCACCGCGCTCGCGCGCTACCTCATCGGCAAGATCCTGGTCCGCGACACGCCCGAGGGCCGCAGGAGCGGGCGCATAGTCGAATCAGAGGCCTACCTGGTGGGCGATGCGGCCGCCCATTCCCACCGCGGCATGACGGCGCGCAACCGGTCGCTGTTCCTTGAGCACGGGCACGCCTATGTGTACTTCATCTACGGCAACTGGTTCTCGGTCAATGTGTCGGGCGAGGTCGAGGGGGTCGGCGGGGGGGTCCTGTTGCGTGCGTTGGAGCCGCTTGAGGGAGTCGAGCTGATGCGGAGCCGGCGGCCCGCCGCGCCCGTGCACAGACTGGCGTCAGGGCCAGGCTGCCTTGCCACTGCGCTCGACATCGACAGGCGCCTCGACGGACTGGACTTGTGCGCGACGGGGCCGCTCTGGTTGGGCTCTCACGCGAACAGGACCGGGCGAATCATCATTGGAAACAGCGTGCGCATCGGCGTCACAAAGGAAACCCACCGCCCGCTTCGCTTCTACGAACGCGGCAACCCCTGCGTCAGCGGACCAAAACACCTGCGGGCATAGAGACAAGGGGTCGCCGATCTCCCGGCGCACCGGCGCGTTCGGCTACGCCGACTGGGACAAGCCACTGATGAACAGACTCTTAGCAATGGCCGGACAATCGGCGCGCTGCAAATGCCAAGATCCGCGGAGCCGGCGGTCGATGTTTCCTGCAAATTGCGATGACCCCATACCCCATGGACCTCTCCACTTCCTACCTCGGATTGAAGCTCGCAACTCCGCTGGTGGTTGGTGCTTCGCCGCTGGCGGACGACACCCATACGGCCCGCCTGGTTCAGGATGCTGGAGCGGGCGCCATCGTCATGCGTTCGCTCTTCGAGGAGCAGATCTACCTCGACGAGCTTTCGCACGCGCCGCGGCCGCACGTTCTGGCCGCAAACGGCTGCCGGGAGCGCGCCATGTTCCCTGAGCCCTCGGACTATCAGCTCAACCCCGACCAGTACCTGCGCCAGATCGAGAACCTCAAGGATGCCCTTACCGTCCCGGTCATCGCCTCCCTCAACGGCTGCCGGCCCGGCGGGTGGATCGACTACGCCCGACGCTTTCAGACGGCCGGAGCCGACGCCATTGAGCTCAATCTCTACCAGATCCCGACCGACCCGGCCACCTCGGGGCTCGATGTCGAGGCGGAGATGCTCGAAACGGTCCGGATGGTGAAAAGCTCCGTGCGCATCCCGGTGGCCGTCAAGCTCCAGCCCTTTTACACCGCCCTGGCCCACTTCGCCCAGAAGCTGACCCGGGCGGGCGCCGACGGCATCGTCGTCTTCAACCGTTTCTATCAGGCGGATTTCGACATCGCGGAGCAGGAGCCGGAGACACGGCTCCGCCTCTCCGATCCGGCGGAGCTGCTGTTGCGCCTGCGTTGGCTCGCGATCCTGTCGCCACAGACGAAATGTTCGCTCGCTCTCAGTGGCGGCGTTCACGACGGCGGCGACCTGATCAAGGGAATTCTCGCCGGAGCCCACGTTGTGCAGCTGGTTTCCGTGCTCCTGCGGCACGGGCCGCGTTTTCTCGCCACGCTCACCGAAAGCCTGCGCAAATGGATGGTCGAGCGCGGTTACGAGTCCATCACCGACTTCCGCGGCGCGATGAATCTCGATCGCTGTGCGGACGCGGGCGCGTTCGAGCGCGGCAGCTATCAGCGCATCCTGCAGAACTGGCGGATTTAGCCCTGCGGTGAAGGAATCCCGCGGAGTCAGGATTCGCCCGCAAAAGGGGCGGCCGCCGCGGCCCGGCGGGGCGGGCGGACGACTGAGGCGTCGCCCCGCAACCTGCCTGGAAGGGCGCAAATGGCCGGGGGGGGCCGCAGGCCCTTAAACCCGGCCAAATTCTGGCGCAGGATCGCCAATCCATGCGCAGCGCCGCGACCGAACGCGTGCTAGGATGCCAGCCGTAACCACGCTTCGCCAAACGAGAATCCACCCACGGCCATGAAAACCATCCTTGTCCCCATCGACTTCTCGGACGCCACCATTCCGGTGGTGGAAGCGGGGAGCGCGTTCGCCCGCACGGTCCGGGCCAAGATCGTCATCGCTCACGTCGTCCGGCCCTCCGCCATCGTGAACGAATTTAGCGCGGTTGTGGAGAGCTTCGCCTCGACCGTCGAAAAGAACGCCTCGGAGCAGCTTTCCCGCTGGAGGGCGCAGCTGCAGGATGACGGCTTCACCGTGGATATGAGCCTGCTCCACGGCCAGCCGTCCGTTTGCATCCGCGAGGAGGCCAAGCGCCTCGCGGCAGACTACATCGTGGTCGGCTCCCATGGCCATGGAGCGCTGTATGACTTCGTCGTCGGGAGCACCGCCAGCGCCCTGCTCAAGAACGCGCCCTGCCCCGTGCTGATCGTCCCGGTCTCCCGTTTCGAGGCGGTGCCGGCCGAATCCGGGGCCACGGCCCTGGCGCAGCCTGAGGGCGCCAGGTAGGAAAACGCCGGTTGTACGGGTCAGCGGCCCACGGCCGCCAGCTTATCCGCGGCCTCCGAGGCCGGCTTCGACGCCGCGGCCACGATGGCCGACGGGACGATCAGCACCGGGCACGCGGCCTTCTTCAGCACGCCGTGGGTGGTGCTGCCGACCAGGAGATCGTAAAGCGCCGTGTGGCCGTGGGAACCGACCACAATGAAATCGGCGCGGTTGCCGAGAGCCTCGCGCACGATTTCGTCGGCGGGAACGCCCGTCGCCGTCAACGTCTCGGTGGCCACACCGGCCAGGCGGCCGGCAAGATTGCCCAGGCGCCGGGCCGCGTCCTTCTCCGTCGCGGCCACGAGCTGCGCCGCTTCGTCATCGCTGATCTGGTAGGCGGACAGCGGGGGCGGAGACGGCACGACGTGCAGCAGGACGACGCGCGCCTCCAAGGCGCGGGCTAGGCCGGCCACGACGCCGAGGACGGGATCGGTTACGGGGGAAAAGTCGATTGCGGCAAGGACTGTCTTCATGGGGCGTGAGCCATAGGCTGGGTTCAGGCGGCGAATACCAGCGCGCGGTCTTCGCGCAGGCTGGCGCTCGAGGGGCCGTGCAGCTTCTCGCGGTACACGGTGGGCGCCTCGCCGGCGATGCGGCGGAACACCCGGTTGAACTGGGAGAGCGACTGGAAGCCGGCCTCGAAGGCGGCCTCGCTTATCCTCTTGTGCGGGTCCAGGAGGAGGTTCTTCACGCTTTCGACCCGCAGCCGCGCGAGATAGTCCACGAACGTCACTCCCGTCACCTTCCGGAAGGTCTTGCAGAAATAGAAAGCGCTCATGTTGACGGCCCGGGCCACGTCCCCAAGGGAGATTTCCTCCGTTTGGTGCTCAGCGATGAAGCTTCGGGCCCTGGCCACGGCCGGGAGCTCTGCGGCGGCCCGCGTGACCATGAGCTGGTTGGTCAACGTCGAGAGATGCTCGGCAAAAATGGTCAGGAGGCGCAGGATGGATCCGTACTGCGACCGGGTCACAACACGCGTCTCGAAGTAGGCCTTCTCGACCTCGGCCCGGGAGACCTGCAGCCCGCACTCCGTCAGGCGCCGCAGGGTGCGGCGAAACCGGGTGGGAGACGGGCGCCGCAGCATGACCTGGCCGGTCCGCAGGTACGCGACGACATTCTCTCCAACTCGAATGGGCACCGCCGACTCGGAGAGGCCCGCGTAGCACTCCACCGTGCACGCCCCGCCGCAGGAGGATTCCTCGACCTCCTGGTGGAGCCGCAGGCAGGCCGCGCACGTCTTGTTGGCCGTGGCCATGAAGGTGCAGAAGGGATTCGCGTTCTTGGACTCCTTCAGGGAGGAATTGAACGTCCCGACCGCCCGAAGGGAGAGCGGCAGCCCCGTCGTGGCCTGGAATGCATCCTCGTAGGCGCGGTAGATCTCCGATCTTTGAAGATGGGAGACGATCTCTCGGCTCTGGCGGACGCGATCCTCGGAGGATGTCCCATCCTCACGCGGGGAGGGAGCGGGAGCAGGGCGGGCGGTTGAGAGGGGACCGGCGAATGTGGTTTCCATGTACGCCAGAATACATGACGGGGGGCCGCCCGGATATAGAAGTCGCGCCCGCATCTGGCTAAGGGAATCCCTTAGGTCCGTGGCCGAGGGCGCCGGGATTCCGCTCATCCGCCGCCGGGAAGCGCCGGGTCCCTACGCTTCGCCCCCGGGGGTCTCCACCCAGCGCACCGCGCGGTGCACGAGCGCTGTGGCGCCGGTCAGCCCCAGCTTCTCCTTTATGTGGCTGCGGTGCACGTCGACCGTCTTGGGGCTCAGGTGAAGCTCCTCGGCGATGTCGCGGGTGCTCCTTCCCTGGCCGATGAGGCGGAACACCTCGAACTCGCGGTCGGTCAGCTTCTCGATCGGCGAGGATGAGCCCCGTGGGCGCCGAGCCGACAGGTTGTCCAGGACATGGGACGCCATCCGCGGGCTCACGTAGACTTCGCCGCGCAGGACCTGGCGGATGGCGGCGAGGAGGTTGTCGCCGCCCGCCTCCTTCATGATGTAGCCCCGCGCGCCGGCGCGGATCGCGCGCTCTGCATAGATCGCCTCGTCGTGCATCGAGACCACGAGGACGGCAAGCTTGGGGTACAGGGCGCTCAGGTCCCTGATGAATTCGAGGCCGCTGCGCCCGGGCATCGTGATGTCTGCCAGCACGAGATCGGGAGCCGCCTCTGCCAGGTCGCGGAACGCGTCCGCCGGGTTTCCGGCCTCGCCGCAAACCGCAAGGTCCGGCTGGCGCTCGACGAGCTGGGCCAACCCGGCCCGCATGAAGGGATGGTCATCGACCAGAAAAACCCTCCTCTTTGCAGACGCGTCCCGACCGGAGGCGCCCTTCGGGGGCGCGGATGCCGTCGGAGGGGCGTCCCGCCTCGCCGTCCTCATGGCTTTCGGGGCAGGATACAGACCACGCTCACTCCCCCGCCCGGCCTCGTCTCGACCGTCAGTGTGGCGCCGATGATTCCCGCCCGGTATTTCATGACCCCGATCCCCATGCCGCGGGAGCGATCCTTAGGCATCCCATTGCCGTTGTCGGAGACCTCGAGGCGCAGCGCGCCTCCCTTTTCCTCCCAGCGCAGGATCACCTCGCTGGCCCCGCTGTGCTTGACGGCGTTGTTGACCGCCTCCTGTGCGATCCTGAAGAGATGCGCGGCGGCGTTTCGATCGGCCAGCGGCCGGGCCGAGACGAATTCCAGGTGACAGCGCAGACGCCCGAGCGAGCTGGCGTGCTCCGCGAGGTCGGCGAGGCCGTTCTGGAAGGCGTCAGGCTGCTCGTCGAGCGGCGACAGCCCGCGGGCCAGCGCCCGGGTCTGCGCAATCGTGTCGCGCAGCATGCTGGCGATCTTCTCAACCTGCCTGCCCAGCCGTGGGTCGATCGCCCCCACGTCATTCCTCAGTCCGACGCACATAAGTTCGATCGCCGTGAGCTGCTGGCCAACCCCGTCGTGCAGATCGGCGCCGAACCGCTGGCGTTCCTTCTCGCTGATGTCCTGGACCTCCTTCTCCAGGCGCCGCTGCTCGGCCTGGGCCGCGGCCAGGGTCCGCTCCCTGTCCAGGGCCGCCAGGGCGCGTTTCACAACGGACGGCAGCAGGTCGAGAATGCCCGTGTCCTTCATCAGGTAGTCGAGGGCTCCGTGCTTCATCATCTCCACGGCCACCTTCTCGTTGCCCTGGCCGGTGACGACGACGAAGGGCACGGCGAGGTTTGCCTGCCTCAGCCTCTCGAGGAGCGCGGTTCCGGCCATGTCCTTGAGTTGCAGGTCAAGGAGCATCAGGTCGGGGCGGCGCTCTCGCAGCGCAGCGACCACCGAGGATCCCGAATCGGCGGCCGCCACCGCGTACCCGTCGGCCCGCAGCGTATCTGAAATGAGCAGCCGCAGGCCCTCGTCATCGTCGACGACCATGATTTCGGGAGTGCGCGAGCGAGGGGTCATGGGGATCAGCGCCGGTTTGCGGGCGGAATGAGGAGGAGCGTCATGAAGAGTCCGAGGCGGCGGGCCGCATCGGCGAACTTGTCGTAATCGACCGGCTTCCGGAGATACACATCACAACCCAGGGCGTGGCAACGCTCTACTTCGCGCGCGTCATCCCCCGTCGTGAGGGCGATGATCGGCAGGTTGCGCAGCTCCGGGTCCGCCTTTATCCGGCGCAGCACCTCCACGCCGTCCACCCGCGGCATGCGGATGTCGAGGAGCACCAGATACGCCCCTGCCTTGACCGCGTGCGGGCCGGGGCCCGCCGGAAAGAAAAAGTCGAGCGCCTCCTGACCGCCGCGAAGATGCTGGATCGCGTTGTTCAGTCCGGCTGCCGCGAGACTCTCGCGGGCAAGGATCGCATGGCCCTCGTCGTCATCGACGATGACAATGGCTGGAGCACGGGCGCCGGCTTGGTTCATGGCTTGGGTTCGGGCTGCGAATCGGCGGACGGAAGTGAAAGGTAGAACGTGGACCCGCCCTGCCCGGCGCTCTCCACCCAGATCCTCCCCTTCTGGCGCTCGAGAACCCGCCGGGCGATCGTCAGCCCCAGCCCCTCGCCGGGCGGGCCCTCCGGATTCAATCGATGGAAGATCTCGAAGGCCTTCGGCTGGTGCTGCGGGGCAATGCCGAGCCCGTTGTCCGCGACCGAATAGACGGCTTGGCCGTCCTCGACACGCCCCTCCACAACGATGCTCAGGGTGCGCTCCGGATGACGATACTTGAGGGCGTTGTCGATGAGGTTGCTGAAGACCTGGCTCGTCTGCACCCGGTCGCCGCAGCCGGCGGGCAGCCGGCCCACGCGCACCTCCGCCCCGGCCGCGTCGAGCTGGAACTCCATCGCGGAAAACGCCTCCGCAACCAGCGCATTCATGTCTAGCCGCTCGATGGTCAGGGCCTCTCGGCCAAGTCGGGAAAACCGCAGGAGCCCGGCTAGGAGCGTATCCATCTTGTTCACCCCGGCGTTGATGAACCTCAGCGCCTGCGGAATCGTCACCTCCAGCGGCTGCTTCACGGCCGATGCAGGCACCGCCCCGTCCGGGGCCGCGGCGAAGGCCGCCTGGATCGTCTCGCAGGCGTGCGCCAGCCGCGTGCCGAAACCCTGCACGTTGATGAGGGGCGAGCGCAGATCGTGCGACAGCGTGTTAACGATCGCCTCAAGTTCCTTGTTCTTCTCCGCCAGGTCCTCGGCGTAGCGCTGCAGCTGCGCCTCGCCCGCCTTGCGCTGGGTGATGTCCGTGCGTATCGCGACGTACTGCGTCGGCTTTCCTTCCGGGCCCATGCAGGGAAAAATGGTGGTGTCGACCCAGTAGATGCTGCCGTCCTTCGCGCGGTTGCGCAGCTCGCCGCGCCAGGTGCGGCCGGACCCGATCGTCTTCCACATGTCCGCGAAGAACGCCTTGGGATGGTAATCCGAGTTGATGATCCGGTGGTCCTGCCCCATCAGCTCCCTGCGGGAGTACTTCGAGATGGAGCAGAACTTGTCGTTGACGTAGGTGATGCGCCCCAACGGGTCGGTCATCGCCACGATGGAGTGCTCGTCCAGGGCGGCCTTGATGTCCCGCAGCTCTTTCAGCGTGGTAGGCATGCGCCCTCCAGGTCGTCTCCCGTCCGAGGTGCCTCTCGCGTTCCTTGCAGCGCCGCCCGCTCCGCCCGGGCCATCCCGCGCCGCATCCCCAAGGTCACGATCGCCAGCGAAACAAGCGAACTTGCCGGCATGAGGACCGCGGCCACCAGCGGATTCACCCGGCCCGCCATCGCGAGGCCCGCCGCAGCAAGATTGTAGCCGATGGAGAACGCGATTGCGGCGCGCTGGACACGCCGACGGGTGCGTTCCATGGCGAAAAGCTCGCGAATCCCGCCAATGCCCCGGCGCAGGTAGTAAAAGTCGGCCCTGCCCTCCAGGACGCCGCGATGGATCACCGGCGTTCCCCTGCAGAGCGCCCGGTCGAAGGCGAGGGTGTCGTTGGCGCCGTCGCCGAGCATCAACGCGTCGTCCCCGGCGTGCTTCTCGATCCAGGCGGCCTTTTCCACCGGAGTGAGCTCGCCCAGCGCGTGGTTCGGCGGCAGGCCGAGCTCGCAGGCGAGCGAGGCGACCTTCTCCCGCCGATCGCCGCTGAGGACGTAGATTGTGAACCCCTGCGCCGCAAGGCCCGACAGCTCCGCCGCCGCGCCAGGGCGGGCCGAGTCGGCAAAGCGGAATCTGGCGACCTCTATTCCCCGATGCGCGAACACGGTATCGTCGCCCGCCGGACCCGGGTCGCGCCATCCGGCCCGACCCAGGCTCCATGGGCCAAGCGACACACCGCAGCCCACGGCTTCCTCCACCTCCCCCGCCAATGTCGCCCCCGGCCCGGCGGCCAGCAGATTTTCGAGGAGGCACTGGCCAATCGGATGAAAATCGCCCTGGACAAGCGCGAGCAGGGCGGCCCTCTCCGAGACGCCCACGCCGCGCAGGGCCTCCGGATTGACGAGCACTGGAGTCTCGAGCGTAAGCGTGCCGGTCTTGTCGAAGACGATATTGCGCACGCGGCCCAGCTTCGACCACAGGTCGTTCTCGCGGACAAAGACGCCACACCGGCGCAGGGCAAGGGTGGCCATTTCGTCGGCCAGCGGCAGCGCGAGCCCGATCGCGCAGGGGCAGGACACGACCAGGACGGCGATCGCCGCGGAGCCCGCGCGCGCGGCATCGTGGGCGGCGAGCCACCAGCCGCACCCGGCGACAGCTGCTGCAGCCAGAATGCCGACCACATACCCCCTGACGATCCGTTCAAGCAACAGATTGCGGGACCCGGCGCGCTCGGCGGGCGCCCATAGCTGCGCCACGAGCGAGCGGCCCCACGGCTGCAGGGCGCCGAGCCGCGCATCGCGCCGGCCGACATTGACGGCACCCGCGGGGACCCGCTGTCCGGTGCCGAAGACCCGGGGCCGCGCCTCGCCGCTTATCGAGGCCAGCGAAAAGGACGCGGGACCCGCTTCGAGCCGGGCTTCAACCGGCACCGTCTGGCCCGCCGATAGCAGCATGGACTGGCCGGCTTCGATGCGCTCCCGCGGAACGTCGCCCCCGGCTGCGAGGCGGACCCGAGCCGGCACCGGCTGGCGGCGCAGGAGCCGCCGGCGGTTTTGCTCGACGGCCGACACCTGCGCCCAGCGCCCGATCAGCATGAGCAGGACAAAGGTCGCGACGAAATCCGAGTACACGAAGCGGTCCCGGCCCGCGAGCCAGCCGTAGAGGGACGCGCCGTAGGCGCCCGCAATTCCCATCGCTATCGGCAGGTCGATATGCATCACCCTCGTGCGCAGCGCGCGCGCCGCGCGCTCGATGAAGTACAGCCCGCCCACCAGGACGCTCAGGGTGGCGAAGATCAGGGATAGGAGGCGGAAGAGGCCCGCGTACTCAAAATCGGGGCGCATTCCGAAATAGACCGGGAGCGTGAACAGCATCACGTTCAGCGCGAACGCCGCGCACAGGCCTATCCGCCGGACGAGGCCCGTGCTCTCCAATTCGGAGGGACTCTCCCCCGCGGGGCCGAGCAGATAGCCGAACGCCTGAAGCCTGCGCGCCCATTCGGCGGCCCGGAATTCACCCGTCGCCCAGCGCAGCCGCACCGAGCCCAGCTGAGCGTTGACCACGATGTCTCGGGCGCCGGCCTCCTGGTGAAACAGGCGCTCGATCAGCCAGACGCAGCCGGCGCAGGATATGCCCTGGGAATCGAGCATGAGCTCGGGCAGGCGACCGTCCGCAGCCCTCTCTGCCTCCCCTTGCGCGGCCTCCAGCCAGGCGTAGTCACGCGGCTCGAATACCGCCGAGTCGGCGGGCGCCGTCGTCGGATCCTTGATCCGGTAGTAGGCATCGAGCCCGCGCTCGTGGACGAGCCGGTAGACGTAGGCGCAGCCGCTGCAGCAAAAGCCGGCTTCAGCGGCCCGCGGATCGGCCAGCGGCGTTCCGCAGTGCCGGCACACTTCCGCGCGAGGTCTCCCAGGCTTTCGGCCGGCGGGCGGGCGGCGCCCCGCAGCGGCTTGGGTCCCGCTCGGCCCGCGCTTGGCGCGGGCTCCGGCGTCTGGCGCCAGGACAGCGTTCTTGGCGCTCAAAAGCATAGGAAGCATGACGGATCGGGACCGGCGGCGCCGAGCGTGCCCCGCAGCCGCCACGCCACGACCAGCGCCGCCGTCAGCGCGAGCCCGAGCCGGCAGCGTTCAGTCCAGCGCGGCGGGAGGCGCCGCTGGACCCGCCCGAGCTGCGTCTGGGCCAGCCAGAGCAGCGGGACCGTGCCGAGTCCGAACGCCAGCATGAACTCGGCCCCCCGCAGGGCCGAGCCCGAGAGGAGCGCGATGGCGACAAGGAAATAAAGCGGCCCGCACGGGAAGAGTGGCGTGGCCAGGCCGAGGGCGGCGGCCTGCGCCAGCGGCTGGCCGCGAAACCGCCCCGAGAACCGAAGCGCGAGGCGCCCCAGGATGGGGATCCTCGGCCACCGGCGGTCCCAGCGGAGGGCCAGGCCCAGGAAGAAGAGGACGCCCAGCCAAGGCAGCCACTTCAGCGCCGACAGGGAGAGCCAGGCGAGCGGCATCCGGCCGAGACCGCCGGCCAGGGCGCCGAGCGCGGAATATCCGGCGAGCCGGGAGAGGTGATAGGCTGTGGCGGCCGTGGACGGGTCGCCTTGCTCCCGGCGGACGGGGACGATGGCGCAGGCCAATGGCCCGCACATGCCCGCGCAGTGGAGGCTCGTCACCAAGCCCGCGATGAATGCGGCGGCCGGGGAGCTGACGCTCGCGAATTCCATGTTCAGCGGCGGGAGTGGGCGGCCAGCGGGACGCTGGCGACGGGATGGCGCGCGGCGATCGCTAGCCACGCCGACCAGGCAATCAGATGGAGCGCGATTGCCGCGGGGAACCACCACCACAGCCTGGGCCGCAGCAACCTAGGGATGCGCGCGGGAAGGCTCATTGGGATTGACCGGCGCCACGGAGGCCGGAGACGCGGCGGCGCGCGAGGGGCCGCTCGGCACTCCGGGCGGCGCAGGAGCGCCAATGCGATCCGGGCCGAGAAATTCCAGGGCCCTCCTGAGGGTGAACGATCCCTTGGAATCCCCGGCTTCGACCTCAAACGTGAAGGGCGCCGCGTAACGGCTGAGCGGCACCTGCACGACGAGCGGCCGGATTTCCTCGCCAAGCGGGCCGACCGTCAGCGGTGCTTCAAGGCCCCGGGCGACGGCTCCGGAGGGAAGGCCCCGCACCGCGACCGCCAGGGCCGCAGGCTCGGCGCGCTTGTTGACCAGGCGCACGAGGAACTGGTTGCGGACGAGCTCGCCATCGACGTAGTACGGCGCGCCGACCATGCGGGTGACGCTCA
>DATNHT010000115.1:0-11619 GCA_035604815.1 Opitutaceae bacterium | reverse complement strand
CCCTCCGGCGATCAGTGGTCCTACATCTACGACTCGGCGGCGTTCGTGCAGGACGTCATCAAGATCACCGACAAGTTCTCGATAACCCCGGGATTCCGGTGGGACCACATCGCCGCGACTGACGCCACGCCTCCGGTCGTCGAGGACGGTTATTACGCCTACTTCACGTACTACCCGCTCACGACCCCGATCTACATTCCGCGCGGCCAATCGAGCCCGCTCTACGTGAACGAGAACGGCGTCAACCATCCGACCTACCTTGGCTATGACGTCAGCGGAACCAAGGAGGATGCGTCGTTCTTCGTGAGCCTCTCCTACAAGCTCAATGAGACGTCGTCCGTCTACGCGACCTACGATCGCGCGGATGCCATCCTGGGAACCTCGAATTACGGCGGCCTGGACGTCGACGCCACCGCCGCCGATTTCTCGCAGGCACTGCGGCAGTCGCTGTCCGCCGTGAGCACCCTCTATGAGGTGGGATACAAGGGAAGCTTCCTCCACAACACGCTCTATGTCGGCGCGGCGGCATTTCAGCAGACGAAGCTCGGCACCCAGATCGGCGGAACGATGGACAAGGTCAAGGACCAGGGCATCGAGCTGGACGCGGTGTATCAGCCCTCGAAGCGGTGGACCGTGAACGGCAATTTCACGTACCAGGATGCCACGGAGTTCGGAGACGCCTTCTTCCAGGAGACCGGCAACTACCTGGACGGCTATGATCCCGGCTATGTCGTCGACGGCCAGCCCGGCACCGGGGTTGGCAGCCCCAATTTTGCCGAATACCATCCCCCGGGCGGCAAGATGCGCGCCCCGGGAATTCCGCAGCTCCAGGCCAACTTCTTTGCGGTGTACACCGATCCGGCCGGCTGGGGCGCCGGCATCGGTCCCCAGATCCAGGGGAGGCAGTACGCAAACGACGAGGAGACCCTCCACATTCCGACGGAGGCCGAATGGGATGGCTACATCTTCTACGGGACGAAAAAGTGGGAGGTGCGGGTCAACATCAAGAACATCCTTAACCGGAGGATCCTCGATCCGATCGACGTTAGCTTTGCGGGCAACGACACGATCTACGTCCGGCCCCCGATCACCGCCTCGCTGACGATACGCTACCATTTCTGACCGCGCGCCGGACGCCGGTCCCGAGGAAATGGAGCCTCCCAGGCTCCCCATTTCTCGGATTCGGGCCCCCCGCCGCCGAAGCCTTGGGCTCATTCCTGGCCCGCGGTGACAAACGCGATCAGGCCGGACAGCTCCTCGTCCGTGTAGCGGGGGTGCGGCTCCATCTTCGCGCACGCGACAAGCGACTTGGGGTCCCTCACGTACTTGATGAAGTACGCCCTGTCATAGCCCGCGTACGCGGCGATGACCTGGAAGGGCCGATGCGCCTTGGTGCCCCCGAAGATTCCGGCGGGGCCCTGGTGACAGCTCATGCATGAATTGACCCAGATTTCCCGGCCGTCACTGGCGGATGGGGAGAGGGAGGCCCACTTGCCGGCGTAGAGGGGCCTGAACCGCTCGGCGTAGGACGCGACCTCGAGCGTCGTGACGCCCCAGGGCTTCTTGTGCTCCAGGTCCCGGAACCGCGCGGCGGCAGGCACCAATTCCGACGAGACCGTCACGACGTAGGGGCCCGGATTGTACGCGAGGCCCGGCGGGGGCCAATCCTTCGGCCCCTTTCCGTTTATCTCGAGCACGAGAAACGGGCGGTATTTCGAGATGAAACCGGAGGTGTAGACCGACGCGTACCCGTCGGCGCAGGTCGCCAGCAAGGTGTCCGCGCCGGGGGCGGCGGGCAGCGCCCTCAAGAGGTCGCCCAGGAACACGACCGTGAGAACCTGGGGCCCGGTCACGAACTCCCCGTCCACGCTCAGCTCGGCGGTCGGCAGCGCGCGAAGGTCGGACCAGCGCGCGTAGCGGGTCTCGCCGGCCGGAACGCCGGCCAGGCTGCCCGTCAGGGCGAGGTCATACGGCGAGCCCCGCTCGCGATGCAGGTCGAAGGCGCGGGCCGGCTGCGCCGCGGCGAGGGCGCCCAGCAGGGCCGCGGTCGCGGAGCTCAGTTTCATCGGCCAAAGCTAGCGGAAAAAATGCCCGCTCGGCGAGCACTGCGCTGTTGCGGGCGCCGCGCCGCCCCTCTAGGCATCCCGTCCGCATGAGTCCGTCGAGATCGATCATCCTGGCAGCGGCCGCCGCGGCGTTTGTCTGCTGGGGATGCTCCAGGCGGCCGGCAGGCGAGCCGGTGGCCGCCGGGGCCCCGTTCAAGATGACGGTGCAGCTGGACTGGGTCGCCGAGCCCGAGCACGGCGGCATCTACCAGGCCCTCGCGAAGGGCTACTTCAGCGAGGCCGGGCTCGACGTGACCGTGGTCCAGGGCGGCCCGAACGCCTTTGTGATGCAGAAGCTGGCGACCGGCAAGGCGGACATCGGCCAGTCGGACAGCACCAACACGCTCCTCGCCATAGCCCAGGGGCTTCCCGTGATCCAGATCGGCGCCGTCTTCCAGAACGACCCGTCGGTCCTCATGCTCCACGCCGACAATCCCGTGCGGCGCTTCGAGGACCTGGACGGGAAGACCATCATGGCGCGGCCCGAATGGGCGTTCCTTCCGTATCTGAGGAACAAATACCACATCAAGTTCAACATCATCCCGCAGAGCTTCGCGGTCGGGAACTTCATCGCGGACCCCAATTTCATCCAGCAGGGGTACTACACCGCCGAGCCGTTCTACATCGTGAAGGGCGGGGCGAAGTACCCCAGGTTCCTGTACGCCTGGGACGCGGGGTTCGACGCCTACACCGTGCTGGTCGCCAACCGCCTGTGGGCGGAGAAGAACCCGTCGCGGGTCCGAGCGTTCCTGGCGGCCTACATCCGGGGCTGGAAGGACTACCTCGAGGGGGACCCGGCGCCGGCCCACGCGCTCATGAAGCAGCTGAACGCCAACGACTCGGACGAGTTCCTCGGGTTCTCGCGCAGGATGGTCATCAACGAAAGGCTCGCGATCGGGCGGGACGCGACCGATGACTCGATGACGGGCCGGATCACGAGGAAGCGGTTCTCGCTCCAGATCCGCCAGCTCGAGGATCTGGGCATCCTGCGCAAGGGGCGTCTCTCGGTCGACGACGTGATGACGACGCGCTACCTCCCGTGAATCGCCTGATCGCCACCGTTGCCGCGGCCTGCGCGCTCGCCCTCTTGGGATGCGGCCAGCTGGACCTCACGCCCGAGGGCAACCCGAGCCGCGTCCTCACGGGCCGGATCGACCTTGGCGAAGAGGTTCTGCTCCCCGCCGACACGGTGGCGACGGTGCGGGTCGTCGACGCCTCGGCCGCCGGCATGCCGCCCGAGGTGCTCGGCTCCCAGACCATCCGCAACCCGGGTGTCGCGCCGATCGCGTTCAGCGTCGAATACAGGGCCGAGGACGAGCGCCTCCGGCGCGGCCTCAACATCGAGGTCCGCATCTCCTACGGGGGGAAGGTCCGGTATTTCAACAGGAACAAGTACGCCTTGACCCTCGGGAGCGCCGCGCAGGCGCATCGGATCACCGTGAATCCGGCCGGGCCGTGAGAATCTGGTGCAACGCCGACTTTGGGCACGAGGGGATGAGGCTCCTGGTTGAGGGCGTGCGCGCGCACAGCCTCGTGCTCTCCGACAAGCGGAGCCGCTCCGTCCTGTCCGCGGGGCAGCGCGACCCGGCCCTCGCGGTGGCGGACATCGCGTTCGGCCAGCCCGATCCCGCCGACTGCATCGAGAGCAGGAGCCTCCGCTGGGTGGAGGTGTCGAGCGCCGGGTACACGCGGTACGACAACGAGCGCTTCCGCGAGGGCATCCGGTCGCGCGGGGCCGCGTTCACCAACGCCTCGCAGGTGTATGCGGACGCGGTTGCGGAGCATGTTCTGGCGATGATGCTCGCGCTCGGCCGCAGGCTCCTTCAGTCGTACGCGGGCCAGCTGGGCGACCGGCCATGGCCCTTCGACGAGAGGCGTGCCGAATCGCGCCTCCTGACCGGACAGACGGTGGTCATGCTTGGGTTTGGCTCGATCGGCCGGCGGCTGGCGGCGCTGCTGGCCCCGTTCGGGGGGCGGATCTACGCCGTGAGGCGGCGGATCCACAGCGAGCCCGGGGTGCACATTGTCCCTGAGTCCGACCTCACGAAGGTCCTCGCCGAGGCAGACCATGTCGTCGACGCCCTTCCCGAGAACGACGCCACCAAGGGCTACGTGAATGCGCGGCGGATCAGCTGCTTCAGGCCCGGCGCGCGGTTCTACAACGTGGGCCGCGGGGCCACCGTCGACCAGGACGCCCTCTTCGAGGGCCTCCAGAACGGCCGGATCGGGGCCGCCTATCTGGACGTCACCGTTCCCGAGCCGCTGCCGCCGAGCCACCCCCTGTGGTCCGCGCCGAACTGTTTCATCACCCCGCACACGGCCGGCGGCCGAAACAATGTTAACCTTGAGCTGGTCAGGCACTTCCTCGCGAATCTCGCCGCCTTCGAGGACGGCGCCCCCTTGACGGACCGGATTCTGTGACGTTTCAAGGGCGGACGGCCACCCGGGGGCTCCGGCGCCTTGTTTTACTTGCATCCGGGGAATATTACCGGTCGTAATATCTCCCATTAGGACCCATGGACGGCATGGTGCCGGCCAATTTGGTCACCCCCCGAACAACAATAATCGAACTCTGTCATGAATAAATCGACACGCTTAATCGTCACCGCCGCGGCCCTGGCCGGGCTCTATGCCGGATCCATGGCCTCGCGCGCGTACGCGGGTGTCCACGCCGGTACCTCGGTCAAGGACGACTCAAAGGACGCCGGCAAGCACGACTGCAAGGGCCAGAACTCCTGCAAGGGCCAGGGCGGCTGCAAGGCTGGCGACAACGGCTGCAAGGGCCAGAACTCCTGCAAGGGCAAGGGTGGCTGCAACACGAACAAGTCGACCTGATCAGCCCGGCAAGGTCACATTCGCCTAGGTTCTATTGAGTGACGCGGCCGGCCGAACGCCGGCCGCGTTTCTTTCGGCATGCCTGCCAACCGGTTCAACGGACATTCGGATTACGGGATCGGCATCGGCCTGAGGGTCCCGCACTACGCGCACATCCTCTCGAAGAAGCCGGTCGTCGACTGGTTCGAGATCATCTCCGAGAATTTCATGGTGGAGGGCGGGAGGCCGCTCGAGCTCCTCGACAAGATCCTCGAGCAGTACCGCGTGGTGCAGCACGGGGTTTCCATGTATTTCGGCTCCGCGGACAAGCCGGACCGCGCGCACCTGAAGCGGCTGAAGGGGCTTGTGAGGCGGACCAGGACCCCCTGGCTCTCGGACCACTTGTGCTGGGGAAGCGTCGACGGCACGTACACCCACGATCTCCTGCCGATGCCGTACACGTTTGCCGCCGCCCGCCGCACGGCGGAGAAGATCCGGCAGATCCGGGACTACGTCGAGGTTCCCGTCTGCGTCGAGAACGTGAGCAGCTACGCCGAGTTCCACGCCTCGGAGATGACCGAGTGGGAGTTCCTGACCGAGGTCGTGGAGCTTGCGGACTGCGGGATCCTCCTCGACGTGAACAACATCTACGTCTCATCGAAGAACCACGGCTTCAACCCCTACGACTACGTGAACAACGTCCCGCACCACCGCGTGGGCCAGATGCACATCGCCGGTCACACCAAGTTCGAGAAGTACATCCTCGACACGCATGATCACCCGGTGCTCGACCCGGTCTGGAAGCTCTACGCGCACGCGACGCGCCTGTGCGGCATCACGGCGACCCTGCTCGAATGGGACGACAAGATTCCCTCTTTCGACGAGGTCCACAACGAGGCGCTCAAGGCGAACGAGTTCATCGACGGCGCGAAAAAGGCCGCGGTGTGAAGCCGCCGCCCAAGCACGCCCCGTCGCGCATCGCGTCCACGGCCGACCTGCGGGCGTTCCAGCGGATGATGGCATCCGCCATCATCAGGCCGCTCACGGCGGACGACGGGCTTCAGCCGCGCTGGACCGACGGCCGGCCCATGGACGAGGTCGCGGCGGAGTTCATCAAGCCGAACGACCGGCTCACGTCGTTCGAGCGCCTCCAGCTCTACAGCAGGATGTACTGGTTCCGCCTGTTCGACTCGATCCGCGACGACTGTCCGGGCCTCCTGGCGGCCCTCGGCGAGCGCGCCTTCGGCCGGCTGGCCCAGGCCTACCTGGCGCAGTACCCCTCGCGCTCGTTCACGCTGCGCAACCTGTGCTCGCGGCTGGAGCGTTTCATCCTGGAGAAGCCGCGGCTGACGGCCCCGCGGACCGAGCTGGCTTCCGAGATCGCGAGGTTCGAGTGGGCGCAGACGGTCGCATTCGACGGCGAGGCGCGGCCCGTGATTGCCGCGTCGCACCTCGCGCGGACGCCGCCCTCGCGACTGCGGCTCGGGCTCCAGCCCTATATCACGCTTCTCGCGCTTCGGCACCCCATCGACACGTATGTGATCGCCGTGAAGCGCCGCGACGCCCTGCGCTCGGAGGCGAGCAACACGCCCGACGCCGCGGCCGTGGTCCACCGGGCGTTCCGGCGCGCCGCGCTGCCCCGGCCCAGGCAGACCCACGTCGCGGTGCACCGGCACAACAACCGCCTCTTCTACAAGCGGCTCGATCCCGCGGCGTTCAGAATCCTCGACGCTCTGCGCAGGGGCCGCACGCTCTCCCGAGCGATCGCCGCCGCCGGCCCGGGTGTCAAGCCGGCCCAGGCGAAGGCCTGGTTCACGTCCTGGACGGCGCTGGGCTGGTTTTGCGCCCGCGGGAATAAACGGCGCCGGGCCGCATCTTGACTCCAGAGACCCCGTTCTTCCGCCCCGGACAATCCCCCGACATCCATGCTCTCAAGACTCCGCGCCCTGCTCGCTACAATCGGCGAATTCCTCAGGAACCCGCTCCTGCTAATCGTCCGGCTCTACTGGGGCTGGCAGTTCTTCATCGATGGCAAGGGAAAGCTGCAGAACCTGGAGAAGGTGACGGCCTACTTCGCGAGCCTGAACATCCCGATGCCCAAGGCGAACGCGATCCTGGCCGCCTCCATCCAGTGCGTGTGCGGGCTGTTGCTCCTGGTGGGCCTCTTCACGCGCTTCGCGTCGCTCGCGCTGATCGGGGTCATGTGCGTCGCCTACGCGACCGCGGAACGGGAGGCGCTGGGCGCGATCTTTTCCGACCCAGACAAATTCGTGTCCGCGACCCCGTTCCTCTTCCTGTTTGCGTCCGTCATCGCGTTTGCGTTCGGCCCAGGGAAGTTCTCCCTGGACGCCCTGAGCGGCAACGACAGGAGGGCCTGAGCCCTCTACTGCCTGGGATTGCAAAGGTCCTCGTAGGCGTACGCGATCGCCCCGATCACGAGGGGAATCGCCACGAAGACCCCGATCCCGAGGGCTACGAGGCCCAGCAGGATGAACGGAACGGCTAGGAGCACGAGGCCGAGGACGCGCCACCACTGGCTCGTGACCACGCGGCGGCTCGTCTCCAGGGACTCCCAGACTCCAAGGCGCTTGTCCGTCGCGAGAATGAACGCGAACGCGTAGGCCACCGCCAGATAGACGCCCGGGACGATCAGGAAGAGCAGCCCGACCGTCACGAAGATCGCCTTGAGCACGCCGATCGCGACCAGGACGATGAAAGCCCTTGAGAAGCCGGCGAAGGCGTCGCCGACCGTCGCCGGCTGGCCGCGTATCCTGAGCAGGAAGTAATAGTACCACCCGCCCGCCAATACGCCGCCAAAAAGGGTGCCAAGGAAGAACAACCCGAGGTAATAGGTGCACCCGAGGGCGGACGAGAGCACCATGATGAGGAAATTGACGCCGACCAGCGGCCAAAAGTTGGCCTTGAGGAGCTCCCAGCTCCGCTCGTAGCAGCTGATGATATTCAGAGGGGGCGCGCGGCCGGCGAGGACGGGCGCGGTCACCGGCGGGGCGGCCCCCGCGCCGCCCGATCCCGACAACTCGGGGATATCGGCGATCCGTTTCCATTCGTCGGTCCCGAGAGCCTTGACCTTTGTCTCCGGGTTGGCCCGTCCCCCGGCAATCCATTCGCGGACCTGGTCCGCCGTCACCGGCCCGTACTCCTTTCCGTCCCCGCCAATGATCGTGTACATGCGCGGACAACAGCACGCCGGCCCAGATTCGTCAACTTCCCCAGCCGATCCGGGCGCCGTTTCAGGGCCCGCCCAAGACCGGGGCGGGACCGCCCCCGAGAATGCCCCTATGGCGCGCGGGGCCTAAGGCTGCGGCGCGACTCCCGCGGCGCGCGCGACGGCCTGCCGGGCGAGGACGCAGTCGTAGCGCGCCTGCAGGCGGCTCAGTTCGGCCGACCGGAACGAGCTCTGCGCGTCCAAAAGCTCGAAATTCGTGATCACGCCGTTGGCGTAGCGGGTCTCGGCCAGCGCCAGCGCCTCCTTTGCCTGGGCGACCAGCGTGTCGGCGCTTCCGAGCCTGGCCTTTGCGGCATTGAGGTCGGAATAGGCGTTGGCGACGTCCGTGGTTATCGTCTCGCTCAGCTCGCGCTCGCGCGCCTGCGCCGAGCGGACGCCGGCCTCGGCCTCCAAGCGGTCCCCGGTCACGCGCCTTCCAGTGAGGATTGGCACCTCGAGGGACAGGCCCGCGGTGACATAACCCCTGTTGTCGTAAAGGTTTGGCACCACCCCGTTCTCGACTCCGCCGGTCACCTGGGCGGCGAGCGTCGGCCGGTTGCCGCGGTCGGCCGCGTCCTGCCTAAGGTGCGCGGTCTGCTCGTCATCGCGCGCGAGCTTCATCTCGGGCCGGTTGTTGATCCCGTCGGCGATCGCCATCGATTCGGGTATCGCGGGCGCCTCGGCGTCAAAATCCCCGGCGACCTCGAGCGGCGCCCCGATCTGGCGACCCAGAAGCTGGCGGAGCCCGTTCTCCTGCTTCTCGAGCGATGCGAGCGTGTCTGTAAGGTGGTTGCGCGCATTCGAGAGGCGCACCTGGGTCGTCAGGACGTCGAACTTTGTCGCGCTGCCCGCCCCGAATTTCTTCTCGGCGATGCGCAGGGCCTCCTCAAGGGCGCCGATCTCCTCCCTGGCGACATCCGCGGAACTGCGCAGGAGCAGGACGCCGTAAAATGACTGGATCGTCTGGTAGCCGAGCTGGTGCCTCGTGTCCTCGAGCGCGTCCTGCGCCGTGATCTGCCCGGACCGAGCCATGTCGACGATCTTGTCGGTCCGGCCGAAGTCGGTGAGCAGCTGCCTTGCCGTGACGCTCACGCCGTACGCGTTCTGGACGTTCTCGTAGATCGCGCCGTTGGGCCCGCCCGGAAACGAGAAGGCCACGTACGGGCGCAGCGAGTTGTAGGTGTAGCCCGCCTGGCCGCTCACCTGGGGCAGCCTGTCCGCGTTGGATTCCATCGTGCGCGCGCGGGCGGCGTCTATCGCGGCGCGCGCAGCATCCATGGAAGGGTAGCGCGCGAGCACCGCGTCGATGGCCTGCGCGAGCGTGAGCGGGCCGGGGGGGGATCCCTGCGCCCAGGCGGGCGCGGCGATCGCGAGCGCGATCAAGGCCCCGGCGGCCCCCGCGCCCCTGGGCATCCTCGCCACCTTGGAAATGACACAGTTCATGCGTGGAGAGATGATTAGGCACCTAATCATCCGGAATTGCAAGCTTTGGAGAGTGGCGATGCCGACCGGGTCGCTGGGTGCAAGGCGGCCTTTGGTGCCGCGAAAATGGTGGCTTTGGCCCGTTATTTCACGACAAAATCTTCCCGAAATGGCGCGGCGCACGACACGGATCCGAGCACTGCCCGCCCCATCCGCGACCGGGCCCGGAACTATCGCCCCACGCGGGCGTCCACGGAAGGCCCTTCAGCCGAAGACACCCCATCAGTGAGACCGCGTTCGCCGTGAAACTCGCCCTTCGCCAGCTTCTCAAGAGCCCCGGCTTCACCGCGATCGCCCTGATGACGCTGGCCCTCGGGATCGGGGTCAACACGACGGCCTTCACGATCCTTAATCGGCTGCTTCTCCAGGGGCTTCCTTTCCCGGATAGCGGCCGCCTCGTCAGGATCTACCGCACGGAGCCCGGCCAGGACGAGCTCGGGCAAAGCCCTGGGGACTTTTTCGATGAGCGCGGGCAGAGCGCGGTTTTTGACGGGATGGCTGTGTTCTACGTCAGCGACCTGGTCAGCCTGGCGGAAAAGGGCCAGCCCGCCCAGCGGTCGACCGTGTTGAAGGTGGGTGCGGATTTCTTCCGAGTGGTGGGCGTGGCTCCCGCCCTCGGCCGCGCCTTCACGGCCGATGACGAGGCGCACCACGCCCAGCTCATACTCCTGAGCAACGCCTACTGGCGGAAGAAGTTCGCGGCCGATCCGAAGATCCTCGGGCATACGATGCGGTTCGAGGGCGACGTCGTCACCGTCGTCGGCGTCATGCCGCCAGACCTGGATGACCCCATGCTGTTCGGGAACGGCCTGGACATCTGGAGCCTCGATCCAACGGCCATCAACCGGAACTTGCGCGACCTGGCGTGGTACAACGTGGTCGCCCGCCTGAAGCCCGGTGTGACGGTCAGGCAGGCCCAGTCGGCGATGAGCGCAGTGGCGGCCCGGCTGGCCCACGACTTTCCCAAGACGAACGCCAAGAGGGGCTTCAGGGTCGCACCCTACCCGACGGATTCCGTGGGCGATCTCGGCCGGAAGATCACCTGGATGATCATGGACCTCGCCCTTGTCGTGCTCCTCATCGCCTGCGTCAACCTGGCGAATCTGCAGCTTGTCCGGGTAACAGGCCGCGCCCATGAGTTTGCGATCCGAATCGCCCTGGGCTCCCCGCGGGGGCGCCTGATCGGGATGCTTCTTCTCGAGAGCCTGATCCTTTCGCTCGCTGGTGGCGCCCTGGGGCTCCTGATCGCAAAGTGGGGCAACGACTACATCGCTGCATACTTTAGCTTGGACATGCCGCTCGACCTGCGCGTGCTCTCCTTTGCATTTGGCGCCTCGGCTCTCACCGCCGCGGTGTTCGGGACCCTGCCCGCATGGATCGCAACGCGCTCGGACGTGAATGCAAACCTGAAGCAGGGCACCCGCGGAGCCTCCTCGGACCTCTCGCGCCACCGGATCCGCCAGACGCTCATTGTCGCCGAGCTGGCCATGGCCCTCACGCTGCTCACCGGCGCGGGTTATTTCGTGCACGGGCTTGAGCGGATCACCCACAGCGAGCAGGGGTGGCGCCCGGAGCACATGCTGATGGGGTATTTTGCGGGGTCCCATGACCGCTTCGGGGAGCAGGGCGACGAACGCTCCCGGGTGTTTGGCGAGAAGCTGCGGGCCGGGCTCCTGGCGCTGCCCGGGGTCGACCATGCCGCGGTGTCGCGCGGCTTCGCGGTCCTCGGCTCGGGCGGCGGCGACGGATTCCTGGTGGAGGGCCGGCCGCGGCCGGACAAGGGAAAGGAGCCGGTCGCCTCGACTAACTTCGTGTCTCCGGACTTATTCGGCGTTTGCGGCATTCGGCAGCTGGAGGGACGGGACTTCACGGACGCCGACCGCTCGGGGGCGCCCCACGTGGCCATCATCAGCAAATCCATGGGCACGAAATTTTGGCCGGGAGAGGATCCGATCGGCAAGCGGATCGGCGGGGTTGATCCCGCCAATCCAG
>DATNHT010000114.1:0-44001 GCA_035604815.1 Opitutaceae bacterium | reverse complement strand
ACCTTTGATGGCGAGCGCTGGAAGCACTACCCAGTCCCCGGAAGCTACGCGGTCCGCGCCCTGGCTCTCGGCCTAAAGGGGCGGCTCTGGGTCGGGGCGGCGAACGAGGTCGGCTACTTTGACCAGACCGAGCAAGGGCTGTCGGACTATCATTCTCTGGTGTCTTTCCTGCCAGACGGGGAGCGCGAATTGGACATGTGGAAGGTGTTCGCCCGCGGTGACGGGGCCGCCTTCGTTTCCTCCAACGCCGTCTTGGTCTGGGATGGGAAGGCCTTCAAGACCTACTCCATGCCGGGAAAGAAGCGGGCGCAGGCGATGCAGGCGGACGGGAAGATCTATATCAGTCATGTTGAATCGGGAGTCCAAACGCTCGAATCGGACGGACTGCGCGAATTCATTTCCCCGGAGACCCTGGGAAACGCGGGCGTAATCTGGATGGAAAGATCCCAGGGAGGCTGGCTGCTCGGCACGTCGAACGGAATGTTCAGCCTGGTGGACGGAAAAGTCCTCGAGTACGGGGTGGAGGCTTCGGAATTCATCCGCAAGAACGGGCTCCTTTCCGCATGCCGGCTCCCGCAGGGGGACCTTTGCCTCGGAACCCTGAACGGCGGCATTGCGATCGTGGCCCCCGCGGGAACATTGAAGCGGGTCATCACGACTGACGACGGGTTGCTGTCGCGGGGCGTGTTTTCCCTGTTCGTGGACCAGGACGGCGCGCTGTGGGCCACCTCGGCCTCCGGCATCACGCGCGTCGCCCTTGAAACCGGCGTCTCGCTTTTCGACGCGCGCCAGGGCCTGACGGGCAAGCGCTGCATCAGCATGGGCCAGAGCGGATCCCAGCTCCTCGTGGCCACGGAAGAGGGAGTCTTCGGCCTGCCGATCGGCGACAACGGCGCGGCGCGATTCGCCGCGATCCCCGAGCTGTCCGCCCGCTACTTCGATTTTGAATCCGGACCCAACGGCGCAATCTATGGCTCGGGCATAAAGCGGGTCGATCGGATCCAGGAGGGCCGCGCAACCCAGATCTTCTCCTCAAACACGAGCGTGTTCCTTGGCCGCCGTTCCTCGGGGAATCCGGACAGCCTTCTTCTGGCCGACGGCAACGACATCGAGCGGCTCTCGCCGGCAGCGGGGGGCAAGTTCGAAACGGCGACGCTGGCGCACCTGCCGGACCGGCCCGAGACGCTGGCCGAGGACGGAAACGGGAACATCTGGATCGGGACCACTTCGCGCGGTGCGTTCCTCATACCCCGGGGCTCGGATATTGCCTCGGCAGCCAAAGCCATCACGCCGACCAACGGCGTGTCGGGCATCGGCCCCGCGGCGGTCGCCCGTGTCAACGATGCGATCGCGCTCTTCACGATGAAGGGCGTCGAGCTGTATCCGCCGCCGTGGAGGGTTCCAGCGCCTCTTGCCGTCGCCCCGAAGACGACCGTCACCGCGATCTCCAACCGGGATTCCTCGGGCGCCGTGTGGGTCGCGTTCGAAAGCCCCTTTGCCGACGGCCCCAGGATCCCCATGATCGGCCGACTGTCCGCCAAGGCCGGCGGCGGCGGCACCTGGGAGCCCTTCGCCGTCCCGGGCCTGGCGCAGGTCGGCGAGATTCAGTCGCTCTTCGTCGACTCCCGCGGCATTGTCTGGCTGGGAGGCGTGGAGGGGCTCCTGCGCCTCTCGCCGGACCAGCTCGAGGCCGTCGGCGCGCCGCACGCGCCGCTGGTCCGGGCAAGCGTCCCGCCGGATGCGAGAATCCCTGCCTCCCGGAATTCCGTCAGCTTTGATTTCTCAGCGGCGGAATTTGGCCGGCGGGAATCCGTCCGCTTCCAGACCCTGCTTTCCGGCGGCGAATGGTCGCCTCCCACCAACAGCAACCATCTCGAGCTGGTCCGGCTGCAGATCGGCACGTACGAGTTTAGCGCCCGCGTGATCAACGACGCCGGCCGCTCGAGCCCCGCCGCGGTCTGGAGATTCACGGTGCTGCCTCCCTGGTACAAGACCGCGCCCGCGCTGGCTGGCTTCGGACTTATGGTCGCCGCGTCGTTCTTCGGGGCCTTCCAATGGCGCCTCGCCTTCCTGCGCCGGCAGAATGCGCGCCTGGAGGCGCTTGTCCGGAAGAAGACCGAGCAACTCGAGAAGGCAAACGAGGCCAAGTCCGAGTTTCTGGCCAACATGAGCCACGAGATCCGCAATCCGATCTCGGGAATACTCGGCCTCGCGCTCGCATTCGAGGAGACCGTGCTCGACAAGCGCCAGCGCTACCTGGCGGACTCGATCAACAGCTGCGCCACCCTCCTGGCGACCCTGGTCGACGACGTGCTCGATTTCTCGAAGATCGAGGCGGGAAAGATGGAGCTGCGCTCCGCGCCTTTCTCCCTGAGGGTCCTCCTCGAGCAGTGCGTCTCGATGGTCACCATGAACGCGCGGGCCAACGGGACCGGCATCACCATATCGGTCGAGCCCGGCGTGCCGGAGGAGCTCGTGGGCGACTCCGCCCGCGTGCAGCAGATCGTGCTCAACTACCTCACGAACGCGCTCAAGTTCGGGGCCGGCAAGCCCATCGTCGTCGGCGCCTCCCCGGGGTTCCACGGCCGCGTGCGGTTCTTTGTGCGCGACCAGGGGACGGGGATGACCGAGGCGGAGATCGCCACCCTCTTCACCAAGTTCACCCGGCTCGAGTCGGCCCGGACCGGAAATATACGCGGGACGGGCCTCGGCCTCGCCGTCTGCCGCCTTCTTGCCGGGAAGATGGGGGGAAGGGTCGGCGTGGACTCGAAGCCCGGCGAGGGTTCCTGCTTCTGGGCCGAAATCCCGTTCGTCACCATGCGCGACGCCGTCAAGGCCGAGGCCCCGGTCTCCCGCCGGGCCGTGCCGCTGCGGGCGCTGATCGTCGAGGACATCGACTACAACGTGATCGCGATGCAGGCCATGCTCCGAAAGCTCGACATCCAGTCGGACGTCGTGAACGACGGGCCCGCCGCCCTCGAGCGGCTGAAGGCCGCCCACTACGACGTCGCGTTCCTGGACTGGAACCTTCCCGGGATGATCGGCACGGAGGTCGCATCGCGCTACCGCTCGGTGGAGCCGTCCACGCAGCGCACCATCATCATCGCCACCACCGCCTATTCCGCCGACTTCAACAGGGAGGCCTGCCTGCAGGCCGGCATGGACGCCTTCATCTCCAAGCCGATCACCCCTGCGAAGATCGCGGACGCGCTGCGCGACCTGGGGGGCCCCATGCGCACGGCCGCCTCTGTGGAGGTCCGTTCCCAGAGCATCACGCTGGAACCGCCCAAAGAGATCGACCTGGAGATGCTGCGCTTCCTCGGCAACGAGACCCTGGAGGGCCTCAACACCCAGATCGAGCGGTTCCTGGCCGCGTTCGACACCGATCTCACCAGCGCCCGCAGCATCGTCGCGACGGGCGAGCGCGCGGAAATCCACCGCATCGCGCACCGGCTGCTGTCGCACTGCAGCGTCGTGAAGTACGAGCGGCTGAGCCTCAGGGCCCTGGAGCTGCAGAACAGCTCCGCCACCGCCCATCCGGACAAGCTTCAGCAGCTCTTCGACGAATTCCAGCGCGAATTCGCCCTCTTCAGGTGTAAACTGGAATCGATCCGCTCTTCGACTGGACCTGCGTGAACCCGTGCTCGACGGCGAAGGCGATCAGCTTGGGGGTGCCCTTCAGGTCGAGCTTGCGCAGGATGTTGCTGCGGTGGGTCTGCACCGTGCGCGGCGAAAGGTTGAGCCGCTCGCCGATCTCGTCGTCATTTAGGCCCTGGCCAATCAGCGAAAGGATCGCCCTCTCCCAGTCCGAGAGCACCTTGATGAAGGAGCGCGGATCGGACCGCCGGGCTATACGAGCGGCCTGGAACGCCTGCGAGAAGTAGATGCGCCCGGCGGCGATCGCCGAAAGCGCGTCCCGCAGGATCTCGATCGTGTTGGAGTTCTTGTCGATAAACCCGTGGACGCCGGACTTCTCGACTCGAAACAGGGTGTAGTCGTCGGTGTGCGAAGAAAGCATCAGGATCTTCAGGCTCGGAATGGCCTTGAGCACGCGGTCCGCAACATTGAAGCCGTCCATGTCGGGAAGCGACAGGTCCAGCACCACCGCGTCCGGCTTCAGCTTCAAAATCATCTCCACCGCCAGAATCCCCGAATCCGTCTCGCCGACAACAGTATAGCCAAACTCGGAGCTGCAGACCTTTCGCACGACATCGCGAATCATCAGGTGATCTTCGACGATTACGATCTTCACGGGCGCCACCGTAGAGAATTGGTCGGTTCAGCTCAAGCTTGCTCGCATCAAATACCTGCCGTCCAAGGAAAAGGCCCATTATTACGTGAAAAGACGTAGAAATCGTCGTAGAAAACCCATGTCAGCGCCATTAGTTTGCGCACTCAAATGGAAGTATTCCGCCTCCATGCAAGACAGCTCCGCGGACGCCCGGACCGGCAAGCACCCTGCTCCGGCTGCGCCCGCGCGGCCCGTCTTGGGGACGCAAGCTGTTCCTGCAGCGCTGCAATCAGGGCAAATTCCCTGAAATGGATTTGAGCGCCGCCATTGTCTGCAACGATTCCGACCGTACCGCGATCCACCCGGATGCCGGTCCGGCTGCCGCCGCCAAGACGCGCCTGGACGAGCAGTTTCTGCGTGCCCAACGCCTGGAAAGCATCGGCATGCTCGCCTCCGGGATCGCCCACGACCTGAACAACGTCCTCGCCCCCATCATCCTGGCGGCGCCCGTGCTGCGCGAGCACGCGACCAATCCCGACGACCTGCGGATCATAGCTTCCCTTGAGAAGAGCGCCGAGCGCGGCGTCGACCTTGTGCGCCAGATCCTCACGTTTACCCAGGGCGTCGGCGGCGGCCACCAGCTCGTCGAGGTGATACCTCTGCTCAGGGAAACCACGAGCGTCATCAGCGAGACCTTCCCCAAGAACATCCGCCTCGAGGAGGAATTCCCGGCCGACCTGTGGCCCACCATGGCCGACCCGACGCAGATCCACCAGGTTCTCCTCAACCTCTGCGTCAACGCCCGCGACGCGATGCCCTCGGGCGGCGTGCTCAGACTCCGGGCGGAGAATTGCCTGCTCGACGAACGCGCAACGAAGAAGATCGACGGCGCGATGGCGGGCGCCTGGCTCGTCCTCCACGTCGAGGACACGGGCACGGGCATCCCTGCCGAGGCGCTCGGGCACATCTGGGAGCCCTTCTTTACGACCAAAGAGGCCCACAAGGGCACCGGGCTCGGCCTTTCGACGGTGCGCGGCATCGTTGAGCATCACCGGGGCTTCATCAGCCTCAAGACCCAACCCGGCCGGGGCACCACGTTCCGCGTGTACCTGCCCGCGGCCGAGCTGCCCGCCAAGAGCGACCATCTCGACCCCGTCCGCCCGAGTGCGGTTCGCGGCAACGGGGAGCTGGTCATGATCGTGGACGACGAGGCGCAGATACGCGATATCACCTCCGCGATACTCTCGCGCCATGGCTATCGTGTGCTCATGGCCGGGGACGGCTCCGAGGCCGTGGCGCTCTTCGCCGCCCGCAGCAGCGAGATCAAGGTGGTCGTGACGGACATGAGCATGCCCAACCTCGACGGGGCCGTCCTGGCCAACATCGTGCAGCATCTCAACCCAAAGGTTAAGGTTCTCGCAATGAGCGGGCTGTCCAGCGGCGGCGGCGACTCCAAGATCAGCCGGTTCAACGGCCCGTTTCTCTTCAAGCCCTTCAAGGTCGAGGCCCTTCTCGAGGCAGTGAACAAGTTGCTGCACCCCGAAATTGTGACTGAAGTCGCCTAGACTGGCAGGCGCTCAAGACGGGCTGCCGCCCATGAGTCCGCCGAGGACGGCCCGCCGGGGCGTTCTTTGGCTTGGCTGCGGGATTCAAAGGGCCGATAGTGCCCCGATGAATTGGCCGACACGCGCCCGACACGCTTCGATCGCGTCCCGCGGCCGGGCCGAAGCCGAAGGGCTCCCCCGCGCGGGCGGGATCCCCGGGCATCGGCGCAGCTGACCAAGGAGGATCATCCATGCCCGACAGACTCATTGCCCGGCGCGAATTCGTGCGCAGCTCCGTGGGCACGCTCGGCGCCATCGCCGCCGCAGGCTCCCTCTCCCGGGCCGCGGACGTTTCGGGGCCTGCTCCGGCCGCGCCCGCGGCCCCGAGGGGCCCCGACACCGTGTTTTCCGGCGAACAGCTGGACCAGATCGCCTTCCCCATGGGCGGGTTCGGCGCGGGGATGATGTGCCTGGAGGGTTCCGGCGCCCTCACGAATGTCTCGGTGCGCGACCGCCCGATGCTTCAAAACCAGCCGGGGCTCTTTGCCGCGATCTCGATCGGGGGCCCGGCGAAGAATGCCCGCGTCGTCGAGGGCCCGGTGCCAAGGTGGAAGCTTTTCGAACGCCGCCATGCAGCGACCGGCAGCGGACCGATGGGCATGGGCCTTCCGCGCTTTGCCAGGGCCACGTTTCGCGCGCACTTCCCGTTCGCGCGCGTGGAACTCGCCGATCCGGCGCTGCCGGTCACGGCCCGCGTCACCGGGTGGAGCCCGTTCGAGCCCGGCGACGCCGACAATTCGAGCCTTCCGGCGGCGGGCCTCGAGTACACGTTTACAAACACGGGGGACGACGAGCTCGACGCGGTCTTCTCCTTCCATGCCCGGAATTTTCTGCCGGCGGTCATGAACGAGTGGCAGAGCGGCCCGGAGACGGCCCGGAGCATCCGCGGCACCCCCGGAGGATTCACCCTGTACGGCGGGGCGTGGCCGTCGGCGAACCAGGAGGAGGCTTGGTGCTCCTTCGCCACCGATGACCCCGCGGCCAAAGTCAACCTCGCCTGGTTTCGCGGCAACTGGTTCGATCCGCAGACAATGGCCTGGCGCGACGTCGAGCAGGGCGCGGCCTACGACCGACCGGCCCCGACCGAGGGCAGGCTGCCGACGGGGGCGTCGCTGTTCGTGCCGTTCCACATCCTGCCCGGGGCGAGCAAGACCGTCCGGATGCAGCTCGCCTGGTACGCCCCGAGGACCCGCCTGCGCGACATTGTCCCCCAGCCGGACCATGCGGGGACGCCGGCCGACTACTACCAGCCGTGGTACGCCAGCCGGTTCGCCAGCATCGATGAGCTCGCGGCCTACTGGCGCGACCACTACATGGAACTGCGGCGCAAGGCGGAGCGCTTCTCGGACTGCTTCTTCGACTCAACCCTGCCCCCGGAGGCGGTCGAGGCCGCCGCCGCCAACCTAAGCATCCTGAAGTCGTCGACGGTGCTGCGCCAGGCCGACGGGCGTCTCTGGGGATGGGAGGGCTGCGACGAGGACAACGCGCAGGGTCCCGGGACCTGCACCCACGTCTGGAACTATGCCCAGTCGATCGCGCACCTGTTTCCGGCGCTCGAGCGCACGCTGCGCGAAACCGAGTTCACCGTCGGGCAGGACGAGCACGGCCACCAGAACTTCCGGGTCGCCCTGCCGATCCAGGAATCGGCGCACGACTTTTACGCCGCCGCCGACGGCCAGCTAGGCGGCGTCATGAAGGCCCACCGCGAGTGGCGAATCGGCGGTGACACGGCCTGGCTGCGGCGGCTCTGGCCAAGGATAAGGGCGAGCCTGGACTACTGCATCGCAACCTGGGACCCGGAGCACAAGGGATGGGCTGAGGAGCCCCAGCACAACACGTACGACATCCAGTTCTGGGGCCCGAACGGCATGATATCGAGCTTCTACGCCGGCGCCCTCAAGGCCGCGGCCGTCATGGGGCGCGCCCTCGGCGAAGACGTCGCCCACTACGAGGACCTGCTCGCCCGGGGAACGGCCAGGATCAACGGCGAGCTCTTCAACGGCGAATACTACTTCCAGCGGGTGGAATGGAAGAACCTGCGCGCTAAGGTGGCCGTGGACGGGAAGTTCTACGGGGAGTACTACTCCAAGGAGGCGGCCGACCTCCTCGAGCGGGAGGGCCCGAAGTACCAGTACGGCGCCGGCTGCCTTTCGGACGGGGTCCTCGGGTGCTGGCTCGCGCTCGCCTGCGGCCTGGGCCAGGTGCTCGACCCCGAGAAGGTCCGCAACCACCTGAAGGCGGTCCACCGGCACAATTTCAAGGGCGACCTCTCGGCGCACGCGAATCCCCAGCGCGCGACCTACGCCAACGGCCGCGAGGGCGGGCTCCTCCTGTGCTCGTGGCCGCGGGGCGACATGCCGTCCCTGCCCTTTGTCTACTCCAACGAGGTGTGGACCGGCATCGAGTACCAGGCGGCCTCCCACATGATCCTTATGGGCCTCGTCGGCGAGGGCCTGGAGATAGTCCGCGCCTGCCGCGCACGCTACGACGGCAAGGCGCGCAATCCGTTCGACGAGTACGAGTGGGGCCACTGGTATGCGCGCGCGATGGCCTCGTACGGGCTCCTTCAGGCGCTCAGCGGCGCGTGCTACGACGCGGTGGACGGCGTGCTGCACCTGCAGCCGGCGGTGAAAGGCGACTTCCGCAGCTTCATCTGCGCGGCCACCGGCTACGGCACGGTGGGCGTGGCGGACGGCAAGCCGTTCCTCAAGGTGGTCGCGGGCACGATACCGGTGGGGGATCTCAGGTACACGGAGGCCCCGAAAGGGGGCGCCTAGCGATATTGAGCGAAATGAGCGATTTCGATCAATATAATTGCCTCCCGGCGCCCGGCTCGAATAGGCATCCGGGATGCTCGCCCCCGAACGGCACCGCCAGATCCTGCGCATCCTCGGGGAACGGGGCCGGGTGACGGCGGCCGAGATCTGCTCGCGCCTCGGCGTCTCGGTGGCCACCGCCCGCCGCGACGTCACGGAGCTGTCCGGCGCCGGCCTGGCCACCCGCACCCGGGGCGCGCTGCTCCCGCACGACTTTTCGCTGGTGGAGCCGCCCTACACCCGGAAGACCGAGAGGGCGGTCACCGCAAAGGTGCGCCTCGGGCGCGCGGCCGCGGCCCTGGTTCCCGAGGTGGGGACGGTGTTTGTCGACGCCGGCACCACGTGCCTCGAGGTCGGCCGGGCTCTCCTCGACCGCGCGGCCCTGCGCATCTTCACAAACTCGGTCCCGCTCCTGGCCCTCGCCGGGGAGGCGCGGGCCACCGTCAGCGCCGTCGGCGGAGAGGTCCGGCCCATGAGCCTCGCCCTCACCGGGGCGCTGGCCCAGAGCTGGCTCGAGAACCTGCGCTTCGATGTGGCCGTGGTCGGGGCCTCCGGCATCGACGGCGCGTCGGGCGCCTCGACCACCGAGGTGGCCGAGGCCGCGGTCAAGGCCGAGGCGCTGCGCCGCGCCCGGCGGCGCATTCTGGTCGCGCACTCCGAAAAATGGGGCCGCCCGTCCGCCCTTCGCTTCGCCGCCTGGAGCGCCTTCACGGACTTCGTCACCGACCGCGCGCTCTCGCGCGACGAGCGAATCGCGCTCAACGGGGCCCAGGTGCGCGTCCACGCCGTTTCCTGCCGATGAAAGCCGCCCGCCTCCACCGCCTCTTCAATCCCCGAACCGGCCGCTGCTTCGACGTCGCCATCGACCACGGATTCTTCAACGAGGGATCCTTCCTCGCCGGCATCGAGAACCTGCCGAAGGCCGTCGCGACGCTGGTGGCGGCCGCGCCCGACGCCATCCAGCTCACCGTCGGCCAGGCCCCGCACCTCCAGGGGATCGCGGCGCGCGGCAAGCCCGCCCTCGTCCTGCGCACGGACGTGGCCAACGTCTACGGCACCCGGCTTCCGCGCGCCCTCTACTCGCGCATGATCGAGGATCCCGTGGGGCAGGCCCTTCGCCTCGACGCCGCGTGCGTCGTCGTGAACCTCTTCTGCATCCCAGACCAGCCGGAGCTCGCCGACCAGTGCATCCAGAACATCCTCCGGCTCAAACCCGAATGCGACCGCTACGCCATGCCGCTCATGATCGAGCCGCTTGTGTTCCAGCCCAACGCGAAGGCCGGCGGCTACTGCGTGGACGGCGACCCGGCGAAGATCATCCCCCTTGTCCGCCAGGCCGTGGAGCTCGGGGCCGACATCATCAAGGCCGACCCCACCGACGACGTCTCGATCTACCACAGGGTCGTCGAGACGGCCGGCGGCATTCCCGTGCTGGTGCGCGGCGGCGGCAGGGCCCCCGAGGCCGAGATCCTCGCCCGGACCGCGGACCTCCTGCATCAGGGCGCGGCCGGCATCGTGTACGGACGAAACATCATCCAGCACCCGCAGCCGGCGAAGATCACGCGCGCCCTCATGGCCGTCGTCCACGACGGCGCGACACCCGCCGCCGCCCTGGCCCTCCTCGCGTGACCGCCCCCTCCGGACCGGCCGCAGCCCCCGTCCGCGTCGCCGTCATCGGCGCGGGCCTCATGGGCCGCGAGGTCGCAAGCGCCTTCGGCCGCTGGTTCGCGCTCCTCGACTGCCCCGTCCGCCCGGAGCTCACCGCCGTATGCGACGTCAACGCCTCCGCCCTCGACTGGTTCCGCCAGGTGCCCACGGTGAGGCACTTCGAGGCCGATCACCGTGCGCTCCTCGGCCTGCCCGGCATCGACATCGTCTACGTCGCCGTGCCCCATCATCTGCACGAGGCCATCTACATCGACGTGCTGCGCGCCGGGAAGGACCTCCTGGCCGAGAAGCCATTCGGCATCGACGTCGGGGCCGCCCGGCGCATACGCGCCGAGGCGGCGCGCCTCGGGCGCTTCGTGCGCGTGTCCTCCGAGTTCCCCTTTCTTCCGGGCGCCCAGCGCGCATTCAGGCTCGCGGCCTCGGGCGAGCTCGGCCGCGTCATCGAGGTGCGCTCCGCCCTGCTCCACTCGAGCGACCTGGACCCCGGCAAGCCGATCAACTGGAAGCGCCAGAACCGCTATTGCGGCGAGGCCGGCGTCATGAACGACCTCGGCCTGCACGTCGCCCATCTGCCGCTGCGCCTCGGCTGGAAGCCCGCCCGGGTCCACGCCCAGCTCCAGAAGGTCTACCGCGTGCGCCCGGACGGCAAGGGGGGCTCCGCCCCGTGCGACACCTGGGACAATGCCGTCGTCCATGCCACGGTCGATCTCGGCGGCGAGCCCGTGCCCATGTCCCTGGAAATGAAGCGCATGGCCCCCACGGAGACGAACACCTGGCTTTTCGAGGCCTTCGGCACCGACCGCGGCGTGCGTTTCTCCACCAAGGAGCCCAAGACCCTCTGGACGTACAGGCGCGACCGGGAACAATGGTGGGAAAAGACCGACCTCGGATTCGACATGGGCTACAAGACGATCACCGGCTCGATATTCGAGCCGGGTTTCCCCGACATCCTCATGCAGATGTGGGCCGCGTTCCTCTCGGAGCGCGCCGGGCTGCTCGGCGGCCGCTTCGGCTGCGCGACCCCCGATGAGGCGGTGGCCCAGCACGAGATCTGGGCCGCGGCGCTCACGAGCCAGCGCGAGCAGTCCGTGGCGCCCGTCTGAAGCACCGGCAGCATGAAGCGCTCCGTCGTCAACCAGGCCTACCGAGACGCCCTCGCGTGCTTTGACAGGCACCATTGGGCGCTGCCGCCCCGGCCGAGGTGGGACATCACCGATTTCGGGCTGGGCGACTTTGACCGCAACGGCCTGACGCTTGTCAACCTTGCGAGCGAGCCCGAGTACTGCGAGAAGCTCATGTTCGCGCGCCGCAACCAGGCGACGCCCTGCCACACGCACGCCAGGAAGAAGGAGGACATCATCTGCCGCACGGGCGAGCTCACCCTGCGGCTCTGGCCGGGAAAGCCCGCCCCCGGCGCGGCGCTGCCGCCGACATTTGTTGCGCGCATCGACGGCGAGCCCGCCGAGATCCCAACCGGCGCGGCCATCGTCCTGGCGGCCGGCTCGAGGATCACCTTAGTCCCCGGGGTCTGGCATACGTTCTGGCCGGCGGGCGCCGAGTGCATCATCGGGGAGGTGTCCACCGCCAACGACGACGTGGGCGACAACTTCTTCCTCGACCCGGGGGCCGGCCGCTTCCCCGGAATCGAGGAGGACGAGCCCGCCAGTGTCCGCCTGCTCTGCGACTGAGCTCCCATGCGCTCCGGAATCCTCGCAGCCGGCAACTGGATCCGCGACCACGTGAAGACGGTGGACGCCTGGCCGGAGCAGGACGGCCTCGCCACCATCGTCGGCCACTGCGTGGGCAACGGCGGCGGCCCCTACAACGTGCTGAAGGACCTCGCGAAGATGGGCGCGCCGTTCCCTCTCGCTGGGGCCGGGCTGCTCGGCGACGACGCCGACGGATCCGCGATCCTCGCCGACTGCAAGGCCCTGGGGATCGACACCGCGCAACTGCGCACGGCGCGCGGGCTCTCCACGAGCTACACCGACGTGGTGACGGTGCGCGGCACCGGCCGGCGCACGTTCTTCCACCACCGCGGGGCGAACGCCCTGCTCGGGCCCGAGCACATCGGTTTCGCGCGAGCCCGGGAGCGCTTCTTCTACCTCGGCTATCTCCTGCTTCTCGACGCGCTCGACGCCCCGGGCCCGGACGGCGCCCCGCGCGCCCGCGAGGTCCTGCGCGGCGCGCGCGCCTGCGGCATGCAGACCTCTGTCGACTGCGTGAGCGCCGCCAATGAGCGGTTCCGCGCCGCCGTCGTGCCCGTCCTGCCCGACGTCGACGTGCTCTTCGTCAATGACTACGAGGCCGAGCAGATAGGGGGCATCGCCCTCGGCCGAGGTGCCGCGATCGACCGCCTTGCCGTGGAGCGGGCGGCCCGCGCGCTCGCCGGTCTCGGCGTGCGCCGCTGGGCGGTCCTGCATTTCCCGGAGGGAGCGTGCGCCTGCTCCGCCGCCGGGGACATCGTGTGGCAGCCGGCGGTGCGCGTGCCGGCCGCCCTCATGGGCGGTTCCGCCGGCGCGGGCGACGCCCTGGCCGCCGGCGTCCTCCTCGGCCTGCACGAAGCCTGGCCGATGGCGCGCGCTCTCGAGCTCGGCGTCTGCGCCGCCGCCACCTCGCTCCTGCATCCCAACTGCTCGGACGGCGTCCGCTCGTCGGCGCAGTGCCTGGCCTTCGGCCGCGAACATGGGTTCGCGCCATTGCCTTGAATAGCGGCGGCCTCATTCCGACGCGCCCCGCGTGGCGCCCCGTCGCGGCCGCCTGGGAGCTCGCCCGCCTCGATCGGCCGGAAGCCGCGCCAGACGCCTGGATCCCGGCCACGGTGCCCGGCGCCGTTCAACTGGATTGGGCGCGGGCCCGCGGACTGCCGGACCCTGCTTTCGGCCAGAACGTCCGCCTCTACGGCGGGCTGGAGGACTACCACTGGCTCTACCGCACGCGCGTGCCGCAGGCGCGGCCCGACGCGGCACAGGAGCTGGTCTTTGCCTGTGACGGCGTCGACTACGCGTGCGAGGTGCGCCTCGCGGGCCGGCCCGTGCTCCGCCACGAGGGGCTCTTCACGCCCTTCGAGGTCGACCTCTCCGGCTGCCCCCCGGGCGCGGAGCTGGAGGTCCTTATTCTGCCGGCGCCGAAGCTTCCCGGCGCGCCCCCGGACCACACGCAGGCCAGCCATGCGTGCAAGCCGGCCGTCAGCTACGGATGGGACTGGCATCCCCGGCTTATTCCCCTCGGCCTGTGGGCCGCCGCCGGCTTCATCTTGCGCCCCAAGGCTCATCTCGGGCGCGTCGATTTTGCGTACACTCTCGGCGAGGATTTCTCGAACGCCGCCATCGCCGTCGCGGTCGAGTCCCCGGGCGGCGCCGCGCGGCCGCGATGGCGGTTGCTCGACGCCGGGGGCGCGCCCGTTGTCGAGAGCGCCTCGGCCCACGCCGAGCTTCGCGCGCCCCGCCTCTGGTGGACGCACGATCACGGCGAGCCGTATCTCTACACGCTTGAGGTCGAGGCCGGCGCTGACACCTACCGGCGCCCCGTCGGGTTCAGGCGCGTGCGGCTGGTCATGCCCGAGGGCGGCTGGAGCCAACCGGCGGCGTTCCCCAAGTCGCGCAGCCACCCCCCCGTGACCGTGGAGCTGAACGGCCGGGCCATATTTGCCAAGGGCTCCAACTGGGTGAACGCGGACATCTTTCCCGGCGCGATCACCGCGGACACCCTGCGGCCGCTCCTTAGGCTCGCGCGGGAGGCGAACTTCAACCTGCTGCGCTGCTGGGGCGGCGCGGCCGTCAACCCGGAGCCCTTCTTCGACCAGTGCGACGAGCTCGGCCTGCTCGTGTGGCAGGAGTTTCCCCTGGCCTGCAACCGCTATCCCGACACTCCGGACTACCTGCGCGTCCTCGACCAGGAGTCGCGCTCGATCATAAGGCGCCTGCGCCAGCATCCGTGCCTGGGCCTCTGGTGCGGCGGGAACGAGCTCTTCAACGCGTGGTCCGGGATGACGGACCAGTCCCTGCCCATTCGGCTGCTCAACAAGAACTGCTACGAACTCGACCCGGCCACCCCCTTCCTCCCCACCGCACCCGTAGACGGCATGGGCCACGGCGACTACCGGTTCCGCGACGAGGCGGGTCGCGAGGTGTTCGAGATATTCCAGCAGGCCCGCAACACCGCGTATTCCGAGTTCGGCTGCCCGGGGCCGTCGCCGGTAGAGTACCTGAAGGGCTTCATTCCCGAGGCCGAGCTCTGGCCTCCGCGCCCGGGGACCAGCTGGCAGACGCACCACGGGTTCGGGGCGTGGGTGGCCGACCCGACCTCGTGGCTGTGCACCACAACCCTCGAGCACTATTTTGGGCCGTCCAATGACCTGGAGACCCTGGTCGACAGGGGAAGCTGGCTGCAGTGCGCCGGCTATCAGGCGATTTTTGAAGAGATTCGGCGGCAGAAACCGGGCTGCGCCATGGCGATCAACTGGTGCTTCAACGAACCGTGGCCGAGCGCGGCAGGCGACACCATCGTCAACTGGCCCGCGCGGCCCAAGCCCGCCTACCATGCGGTGCGGCTGGCGTGCCGGCCCGTGCTGGCAAGCGCCCGATTTGCAAAGTTCCAGTGGAGGGCCGGGGAGATGTTTTCCGCTGAAATCTGGATCCTGAACGACGGGCCAAACGGACTGCCGGCCGGCGAGATCGAGGTCGCGCTGGCTGCGGGCGGTCTCTCAAGGAGCCTCCTTACCTGGGCATTTCCGGCGCTTGCGCCCGGAAGGAACCTGGCCGGCCCGAGCGTGCAATCGGTGTTGCCGCCGGCCGCGGACGGGGTGTTCGAGCTCGTCCTCGAGGCAAAGCCGCGGACGGAGTGGAGCACGAGATACCGGCTCAGCCTGCTTGGTGCCGCCGGATAAACGCGCAACGCGGCTGCGAGGCGCAGACCATGGCCGAATGCCTCGGCCCGGGGCCCAACCCCGATCCGGCCCGCAAGTTTACCCGGGGCTCTTTACTTGCCGGCGCGCGTGGATAGGCTGGTGTCCCATGCGTGCCGACAACCCGATCATTGACGCCGAGGCGGAACGGCTCCTCGGCCAGCTCATGCATGTCGATTGCGATCCGCGCGGCCGTTCCTGGAACTTTGAAACCTGCCGGCAGATTGCCCCCATCACGCTGGAGATCAATCGGTTGAAGCGCGACAAGGGCGCCGTCATTCTCGCCCACTCCTATGTGGAGCCGGAGATCATCTACGGCGTCAGCGATTTCAGGGGCGACTCCTATTTCCTAAGCCAGAAGGCGAGGGAGTCACGGGCAAAGGTGATCGTTTTCGCGGGCGTCGTGTTCATGGCCGAGACGGCAAAGATCCTCTCGCCTGAGGCGACGGTCATCGTGCCCGACCGCAATTCGGGCTGCTCGCTTGCCGACTCCATCGGCGCGGGCGACGTCCGCAGGCTGAGGGCGCTCTACCCCGACGCGCCGGTCGTCTGCTACATCAACAGCACGGCGGAGGTGAAGGCGGAATCGGACATCTGCGTGACCTCGGGCAACGTCGCCGACATAGTCGCATCGATTCAGGCCCCGAGGATCATCTTCGTCCCCGACCGGCTGATGGCGGAAAACCTCCGGTCCGAGCTGAGGCGACGCGGCGTCGCGAAGGAGGTCGTCTCTTCCGACGGGACGTGCGTGGTCCATGACGAATTCACGCCGGGGCAGGTCGACGCCGCGCGGGCGCAGTTTCCCGGGCTAAAGATCGTGGCCCACCCCGAATGCGCCCCCGAGGTCGCCGCCGCGGCGGACTTCGTCGGAAGCACGGGCGCAATGATGAACTACGTAAAGGCGACCAACGCACCCTACTTTCTCATGCTCACCGAGTGCGGCCTTGTCGGCCGGCTCCAATCGGAGACGCCCGAGAAACGCTTCATCGGCGGCTGCCGCCTGTGCCCCTACATGAAGCTCAATTCGCTCGAGAAGATTCGCGACGCCCTCGCATCGCCGCGGCCCGACCAGATTGTCACGCTCGACGAAGCCCTGCGCCGGCGCGCCTCGCGCTGCATAGAAAGGATGTTTGAGCTTGGACCCACGGACTGACCACCTGATCGACCTCGCATTGGACGAGGACGCGGGCCTCGGCGACGTGACGAGCCGGGCCATCCTCCCCGCTGGTCACTCCTCCCGGGCCTTCATTGAAGCGGGGCACGATCTTGTCATCTGCGGCCTGGAGATCGCGTCTCGCGTCTTCGCCAAGGTGGATCCCGCGCTCAGGCTGGCGCCCTGCGCCGCGGACGGCGACCGAATCGGGAAAGGAGGCCGGGTGCTGCGGATCGCGGGCCCGACCGCGGCAATACTCGCGGCCGAGCGCACGGCGCTCAACTTCCTGCAGCGGCTCTCCGGCATGGCCACGCTCTCGCGCAGGTTCGCCGACGCCGTGGCCGGCACGGGGGTCCGGATCGTCGACACGCGCAAGACGACTCCGGGGTTCCGCGCCTTGGAGAAATACGCTGTGCGCTGCGGCGGCTGCCACAATCACCGCGCCTCGCTCGGCGAGCACGTCCTCATCAAGGACAACCACATCGGCGCCTCACGCTCGCTCGCCGCGGCCGTCAGGCTCGCCCGCCTAGCCGCGCCCCATCTCGCCCGGATCGAGGTCGAGGCCAAGAGCCTCGCCGAGGTCCGCGAGGCGGTTCGGGCCCGCGCGGACGCGGTGCTTCTCGACAACATGAGTCCCTCCGAGGTCCGCTCCGCGGTGGCGCTGATCGGAGGCGCGGCGATCGTCGAGGTCTCGGGGGGCGTGCGCCTTGAGAACGTCCGCGATTACGCCATGGCCGGAGTCGACGTCATCAGCGTCGGCGCCCTCACCCACTCCGCCCCCGCGGCGGACCTGAGCCTCACCCTCGTGGGCGGGCGCTGATGCCAGATGCGGATCGTCCGGACAGACTGCCTCGCAATCGGCGCCGGCCTGGCGGGCTCCTCCTATGCTCTGGAGGCGGCGAGGCTCGGGCTCTCGGTCGAGCTGCTCTCGCTCTCCGATCCGCTCGCGGCGAACAGCGACCTGGCGCAGGGCGGCATCATCTATGACACGGCCCCCCATCCGGAGGCGCTCGCCCGCGACATCCTCGAGGCGGGCGACTTCATCTCCAACCCCGCCGCAGTCGAGCAGCTCGTGCTCGAGGGTCCGGACGCGGTGAAAAGGCTGCTCATCGACGAGCTGGCGGTCGAGTTCGACCGCGACGGCGCAGGCGGACTGGATTTCACCCGCGAGGGCGGCCACGGCGCGCGGCGCATCATTCACGCCAAGGATGCCACCGGGCACGCGATCCTGTCGGCGGTGGCGCGCCGCGTGGATTCCACGCCGCTCATCACGCGGCGGGCTGGATGGGTCGCCATCGACCTTCTCACCCTGTCGCACAACTCGGCCGAGCCCGCCGACAAGTACCGGCCCCTGACGTGCTTCGGCGCCTTCGCGCTCGACACAAGCAACGGGGAGACCGTGGCCATCGTCGCGAAGAAGACGGTCCTTGCATGCGGCGGGCTCGGCCAGATCTACCTGCATTCGACCAACCAACCCGGCAGCGTGGGTCACGGGGTCGCGATGGCCTACCGCGTGGGCGCGCGCCTGATCGACCTCGAGTACGTCCAGTTCCACCCGACCGTGTTCGCGAAGAAGAACGCTCCCCCCTTCCTCGTCACCGAGGCGCTCCGGGGTGAAGGGGGCGTGCTCGTCAATGCCCGAGGCGAGCGCTTCATGGACGCCGCGCATCCCAAAGGCTCGCTCGCGCCCCGCGACGTCGTGGCGCGGGCCATCAGGCACGAGCTGGCATCAAGCGGCGAGACGTGCGTGTTCCTGGACCTGGGGGCGATGCCGCCCGGCTTCGCCCGGGAGCGATTCCCCACCATCTACGAGCGGTGCATGGCCCACGGGGTCGACATGGAGCGCGAGCCCATACCGGTCGTGCCCGCCGCCCACTTTGCCTGCGGCGGCGTGCACACGGACCTCAACGGGCGAACGAACATTCTCCACCTGAACGCGGTCGGCGAGACCGCCTGCACGGGCCTGCACGGCGCCAACCGACTTGCGAGCACGTCACTGCTCGAGTGCCTCACCGGCGCCCGATCCACGGCGCGCGCCGATTCCAAGGACATCGCCAGCGAGACCTTCCGCCTTCCGGACCCGCCCCGATGGGAAAGCCCGAGCCGAAAGGCCGATCTCGTGCTTGTCCGGCAGGATATGCTGCAGATCCAGCACACGATGTGGAATTACGCCGGCATCGTGCGCTCGGCCAAGCGCCTCACCCGGGCGCGGCGCATCCTCCTCGAGCTGCGCGAGGAGATCCAGAGCTTTTACCGCGACTGCGGGCTCACCCGCGAGCTGATCGGGCTGCGCAACGCGGTTCAGACCGCCCTTCTTGTCGTCCACGCGGCGTCGCTCAACCCCGTCAGCAAGGGCTGCCACTACCTCACCGACGAGCCGTGACGGCGCCGGGCACGCGGTGCGCCCGCGCTCAGCCGGCCGGGTCCATCTGCACCGCCCATTGGTTGTCGAGGCGCACCGACAGGTCCAGAGGATCCCCCACGCCCACGGAGCCGCGGGCCACCTGGTAGGCCCACACCTGGAAGTACGTGAGCGTCGCGCCGCCGTAGATCGTGGAGAATGCCCCGTCGACGGCGTCCAGTCCGCATGAGACCGTGATCCGGCCGATGCGCGGGACATGGAAGCGGGCGTCGGTCGTGAACCACCTTCCGCCCAGGTAGACCTCCGCGTACGCGTGGAAATCCATGTGGCCGTCCGGGTCCGGAAACCCGATGTCGGGCAGGTGGCCGGTCACGTAGCGCGTGGGGACGTTGAAGGTGCGGTTCAGGGCGATGGCCAGGTGCGCGAAATCGCGGCAGACCCCGTAGCCGCGCTGCAGGACGTCCCATGCCGAGATGTCGCCGCGGCCGGAGAGGTAGCGGTATTCGATGTTGTCGTGCAGCCACCGGCTGATGGCCTGAACGCGCGGCCAGCCGTTCTCGACCTTGCCGAATTTCTCCCAGGCGAAATTGACCAGCTTGTCCGAATCGCAGTACCGGCTGGGCAGCGTGTAGCGCAGCATGGCGGGCGGCAGCTCGCCCGGCGAAAGCGGCGCGGCGTTGTCGAGGTCGTGGTTGTCCGGCTTCGACGACACGGCGACGATGGCGTCGTGCCTGAACAGGTTGCTGCCCGGAGAGAGGGTCACGCGGTGGAAGGAATTGCCGTGGCTGTCGGTAAACTCCTCCGCCGGCAGGTGGTCGCCCAAGGTGAGCGCCTCCGCGAGCACGGCATGGTGGCGGTCGGGCCTCGGCCTCACGTTGAGGAGCAGCGAGGCCGTTCCCGTGACCTCGTAGGCCAGGCTGCAGCCCACGCGCACCGTGAGGTCAAACTCGGGACGGGGGGCCGATGGCGCCATGATGCACCAATAGGGCACCATCATCGAGGCCGTGGCAAACGGTTTCCCCCGTTTGCCACCTCACGTCCTGCGGACTTGCAGTTGGGCCGCGCCGTGATGTGATTTCGGGCACCCCGAATGACCTCATCCAAGGACGTGTTCATAGGCTCCGACAGCGGCGCGACGACATCGAAGACCGGGGGCGTGTGGGCGGACGGCTCCATGGTGTCCATGAGGCTCCTGCAGAGCGCCACAAACACCAAGGAGGGGACCGCAGCCGTGATCAAGGGCTGGGTCCAGGGCGTCGAGGGCTTCCTCACCCAGAACAAGCTCACCTGGGACGATGTCCGGGGAGTCGGCCTCGCGATTCCCGGCCCGTATCAGCGCTACGGCGTCCTGGGGCGGGCCGCCAACCTTCCCGCCAGCTTTGACGGCTGGAACTTCCACGCGGACTACAGCCGCGCGCTCGCGCAGTCCGCGGGCCGCGCAATCCCCCTTGTGGTCGGAAACGACGGCAAGTTCGGCGGGGTCGCGGAGGCGAAGCTCGTGCGCGCCGGCAAGAAGGCGTCCGTGCTGCTGCTCGCGCCGGGCTCCGGGCTCGGTTGCGCGTACATCGACACAAACGGGCTTCCCCTGGACGGCGAGACGCTCGCGGGAATGGAGGCGGCGCACATGCCCGCTCCGCTGCACCTTCTGGGGATGACGAAGCCGTTCCTGTGCGGCTGCGGCAGGACGTGGGGATGCATCGAGACTTACACCACGCTCTCCGGGCTGCCCAACCTCCTCGAGGAATTCCTGAAGAGCCACCCCGGCCACGAGCTCGCGCGGTCGGCGCTCCCCACGAGGGAAAAGGCCCTGTCGCTTCGCGGGCTTGCGCAGAAGGAAGATCCCCTGGCGACGCAGATATTCGATTTTCAGGCCAGGGCCCTCGGACTGCACGCGGCCTCGCTTTGCCTGGCGCTCGATCCGGGGTTCGTCGTCGTCGGGGGAGGCCTCATGGATCACGAATCCACGACCCCCAAGTTCCGCGAGCGCTACATCAACATCCTGCGCGAGGCGGCGATGCCCTACCTCTGGCCCGCCCAGCGCGCGACCATAAAGTTCGCGCCCTCGGAGCTGGGCGAGCTTTCCCAGGCCATCGGAGCCGCGCTGGTCGCGCTCTACACGTCGAAGGCCGCCTGAGGGGACGCGCCCCCCCAAGGCACGCCTACGGGACGGCCCGCTTCGCGGCCGCGGGGCCCGGAATCCCGTATCCGAATTCCCCGAGGATCCTGCGCGCCGCGTCGCCGAGCAGGAACGCGACGTAGCGCGCGGCCCCGGGGTTGGCCGAGCCGTGGGCCGTGATCACCGCGACCTGCGTCAGCGGCTCGTAGAGGCTCGCGGGCACCTCGAGCCAGCGCCCCCTGCCCTTTAGCCTCGGGGAAACCACCGCGGAGAGCGCCACAAAACCGGCATCCGCATTGCCCGTCTCCACAAACTGGGTCGCCTGGGCGATGTTCTCGGCCGTCACCAGCTTCGGCCTTGCATCGGCCCAGAGCCCCAGCCTCTCGAGCGCCTGCCTTGCGGCGCGGCCGTACGGGGCGCTGGCGGTGTTCGCGATCGCGAGCGCGCGCACCTGCGGGCTGCGCACGGCAGCGCCGATGTCGGAGACGCCGAGCCCGGGCTTCACCGTCCAGAGCACGAGCCGTCCGACCGCAAAGGCGGTGAGGCTCTTGGGATCGGCGTGGCCCGACTCCACAAGCGCCTCAGGGAACTCGGGGTCCGCGGAGAGGAGCACATCGTAGGGCGCGCCGTTTCTTATCTGCGCGACGAGGCTGCCCGTGGCGCCGACCGCCACCGTCACGTCGATGCCGGGATTTGCCCCCTTGAACTCCGCATTCAGGGCCTCGAGCGCGTAGCTCAGGTTGGCCGCGGCGGCCACGCTCAGCGGCTCGGCGCCGCGCGCCGCGGCCGCCGCGCAGAGGGCCAGGCATACGCCGGCCGCGGAACAGCGGGCGCGCCTCACGGCTACGTCTTGTCGGGCGCTATGATCTTCAGCACCGAGCGCACCCGGTTGAGTTCGCCGTGGAGGTGGCTCATGATGAACGCGATCTCGATCGCGCGGGACGCAGGCACCTCGCCCTGGGGCTCGATCGACAGCCTCGTCTCGAGCGTCGAGAACCGGCGCCCGACCTCACGTAGGCCAAGGTCGAGCGCGTCGGCCTTGAGCCGTCCCGTGTCCACGGCCAGCTGCTGCCGGTCGGAGGAGCGCGCGCCCGCCTTCGCCTTGGTGAGCCAGCGCTCCATGTAGTCGAGCGTCACGCCGACCTTCGCCTTGTACGCCGGGACGTCGATCCCCAGCCGGCTGGCGGCCTCGTCGGGGCTCTCGATCTTCTTCTGGCCGGCGATCTCGGCCTTGATGATGTTCAGCTGCTCAACCACGCGGATCTTGTCGGGGGGCTTCACCATGTAGTGGCGGACGCCCAGCCGGGCGGCCCGCACGACCGTCGCGCTGTCCGTGGACACCGTGCAGATGATCACCCTCACGTAGCGGCACGCGGGCGTGGCCCTCACGCGCTCAAGCAGGTCGAGGCCCGAGATCGACGGGAGCATGAGGTCGAGGAACACCACGTCGAAAGGGTGCCGCGGGTCCGCCATCAGCTTGAGCGCGTCATCGCCGTCCGTGGCCGTCAGGATCTGGTGATTGCCCTCCATCTCGAGGATGCTCAGCAGCATCTCTCGCGACGTGGCTTCGTCTTCGACGATTAGGATGTTCACGGCGGGGCGGTTGGGCGGTTCCCCATATCGGGAAAAACACCCGGCGGTGTCAACCGTTGCGGTGCCTGGGACGGGGGATCACTTGACGGCGGCCCAGACCCGCTGGACGTCGTCGTGGTCCTCGAGCGCCTGCAGAAACTCGCCCACGCCGGCCATCGCCGCGCCGTCGAGCTCCGGGAAGGTCTTTGCGATGTAGCCGAGCTCGCTCGTGACGACCGACCACCCGTTCTGGGAAAGCCAGGTGGACACGGCGTGCACCGCCATCCGGTCGGTGATGAACCGGGCGCCCGCACGGCCCTCGGGTATGTCGTCGTTTTGGTCGTGGGTGAGCGCCTCGACGTCGTTGGCGCCCGCCTCAATGGCGGCCGCCTCGAGGTCGGACGCCGCGTCCGGGTGGTGCGCCTCGACGAGGCCCACGTGGTCGAAAAGGAACTTGTTGCTGCCGGTGGCCCCCAGCACCCCACCCTTGAAGAGGAACCGCATCTCCGCGGCGGTCCTCTGGTGATTGTCCGTGTAGGCCTCCACGATCAGCGGGATCTTGTGGGGGGCATAGCCCTCGAACACCACGTGCTCGAGAAGCAGCTTCTCGTCGCCGACGCCCGCTCCCTTCTTGATGGCGCGCTCGATGACGTCCCGCGTCACGCTCGCCTTGCGCGCCTTTTCAACGGCGGCAAAGAGCCTCGCATTTGCCGCCGGCTCGGCGCCGCCAAGCTTTGCGGCGACCGTGATCTCCTTGACCAGCTTCCCCACGACCTGACCCTTCTTCAGATTGACGATCGCGCGTTTCGCGTGGAGCCATTGACGTCCCATGGGACGGGTACGGCTAGCACCGCCCCCCCCTCCGGGCAATGGCAAAGAGCGCGGAGAGTCTCGCGCACGGCCCCAGTTGCCCCGGGGGGGGCGCCGGGGCCCGAGTCCCTCAGGGCACCCCAGCCCCGGGCCCGGCAGGCGACGGCGCGACCGTGATGACGACGGACTTGGAGGTCGGCGTGTTGCTCACCTCCGCCACGCTGTCGACCGGGACGAGCACGTTGGCCTCAGGGAAATAGGTCGCCGTGCACCGGCGCGGCAGCTGGTAGGGGGCCACCATGAACCTCGGCGCATGACGGGTCTCGCCCCTGAAGTGGCCGGTCAGGTCGACAAACTGCCCCTGCACGAGGTTTAGGTCCCTCATGTCGTCGGGATTCATGAAGACGACCCTCCTTCCGTTGTAGATTCCCCGGTACCGGTCGTCCAGGCCGTACACCGTGGTGTTGAACTGGTCGTGCGTGCGGATCGTCATCATCACGAACTCCCCGGGGCCAATCTCCTCCCGGGGCAGGGCGTGGCGCGTGAACACGGCCCGGCCCGAGGGCGTGTTGAATTTCCTCGAGTCGCGCGCGTCATTGGGGAGGTAGAACGGGCCGGTCCTGATCCTGGCATTGAACGAATCGAAGCCGGGAACAACGCGCCCTATCAGGTCCCGGATCCTGTCGTAGTCCCCGGCGAGCCGTTCCCAGTCCACGGGCGCGCGCGGCCCCAGGACCGCCGTTGCAAGCCCCGCGACGATCGCCGGCTCGCTCCGGAGAGCCGCCGAGGCCGGCTCGAGGCGCCCGCGCGAGGAGCTGATGACCCCCATGCTGTCCTCGACCGTGACGAACTGCTCGCCTTCCCGCTGCACGTCCGTCTCGGACCGCCCCAGGCACGGCAGGATGAGGGCCGTGCGCCCCGTCACGAGGTGCGAGCGGTTGAGCTTCGTGGAGACGTGCGCGGTGAGCCGGCAGCCCCGAAGGGCCGCCGCCGTGAACTCGGTGTCCGGAGTCGCGGAGAGGAAATTGCCCCCAAGCGCGAAGAACACCCGGATCCGGCCGGAGTGCATCGCCTTGATCGAGTCGACGACGTCCGCGCCGGGCTTCCTCGGCGGGTCGAACCCGAACTCGGACGCCAGCCTGTCGAGGAACTCCCCGGACGGCCTCTCGCAGATTCCCATCGTGCGGTCGCCCTGAACGTTGCTGTGGCCGCGCACCGGGCAGGGTCCGGCGCCCGGCCGGCCTATGTTGCCTCCAAGGAGAAGGAAATTCATCACCTCCTGAATGGTCCCGACGGCGTTTCGATGCTGGGTGAGCCCCATGGCCCAGCACGCGATGATCGCCCGCGCCCCGATCGCGATCCCGGCCGCCCTTGCGATCTGCTCACGGGAGAGGCCGCTTGCGGCGGTGATGGCCTCCCAGCTGACAGACCTCAGGTGGGCGATGAGCTCATCGGCGCCGGTGGTATGGCTCCCTATGAAGTCCCGGTCGAGCACCGTCCCCGGGGACCGGTCGTCCTCCGCGATCATCGCCTTCATGATCCCCTGCATCGCGGCCATGTCGCCGTTGATCCTCACCGGCAGCCACAGGTCGCACATCGCGGTGCCCGGCCCAAACAGGACGCCGGCCGCCCGAAACGGGTTCATCAGTTCCTGCGGATTGCTGAAGCGCACCATGCCCACCTCGGGCATGGGGTTGATGCTCACGAGCCGGCAGCCGCGCCGCCTTGCGGCCTGCAGAGCCGTCAGCATTCGCGGATGGTTCGTGCCCGGATTCTGCCCGATGACGAAAATGGCGTCCGCCTTCTCGAAATCCGAGAGCTTCACGCACCCCTTGCCGACCCCGATCGTGGGACCGAGCGCCGCACCGCTCGACTCGTGGCACATGTTCGAGCAATCCGGCAGGTTGTTCGTTCCGAACGCGCGCGCGAAGAGCTGGTACAGGAACGCCGCCTCGTTGCTGGTGCGGCCGGAGGTGTAGAAAGCCGCGCCGTCCGGTGAGTCCAGCGCCTTGAGCTCCCCGGCGACGATGCCGAACGCGTCCTCCCACGAGACGGGCTCGTACCGCTCGGCGCCGGGGCGCAGCACCATGGGCTCCGTCAGCCGTCCCTGCTGGCCGAGCCAGTGGTCGGACTCTTTCGACAGCTCCCCGACGGAGCGGGAGCGGAAGAAGTCCGCGCCGATCCTCCGGGTGGTGCACTCGTCGGCGACGGCCTTCGCCCCGTTCTCGCAGAACTCGGCAACGCTCCTGCGCCCGTCGGGGTTGGGCCAGGCGCAGCTCTGGCAGTCGAACCCGTCCCGCTTGTTCAACCTGAGGAGCGTGCCGAGCGCGCGAACAAGGCCCATCTCGCGCACGCTGTACGCCATCATCTCCCGCACCCCCTTTAGGCCCGCCGCAGCCTTGCTCGCGGCCCCCAACCGCGGCGCCCCGGCCTCGACCGGCGGCTGCGCGGCGGCGCCGCGCGGCGGCGCCTCTCCGGGGTTCTCGGATCTTTCCATATCGTCCTTGCCGTGGAGGCAAGGGCAAGGCGCCCTCCCCGTCAAATCGGGTTTGCGATCGGCGCCCGCCGGAGCGACCGTGCCGCATGCCCCCCGGGGCGCAGCCCTGGCCCCCGAATGCAGACCCCCGCAAACATCCAGACGATCGGCGACGAGGTCGCCATAGCCTGGAGCGACGGAAGCGAGTCCTTCATCCGCCACGACCTGCTGCGCCGCGCCTCCCCGAGCGCCGAGAACCAGGGGGAGCGCGACGTCTTCGGGAACCAGTACGGGGGCGCCGGGAAGATTGATTACTCCGGCGTCAGGGTCCTCGGGTGGGAGCAAATCGGCAACTACGCCCTACGGTTCGAATTCAGCGACGGCCACAGGACCGGGCTTTACACGTACGATTACCTGCGAAAACTGGGCGCCCTCAACCCTCCGTGACCATGGACAAACCCGCCTTATTTCCCGCGCGCACCACGATCTCCGAGGTCGAGCTTGGAACGCTTCTCCAGCCGAAGTTCGGCCCGGACGGACTGATCCCCTGCATCACCGTGGACCATGCGACCAACGAGGTCCTCATGTTCGCGTTCATGAACCCCGAGTCGCTTGAATACACGATCCGCTCCCGGAGGGCCGCCTATTGGAGCCGCTCCCGCAACAAGCTCTGGATCAAGGGGGAGCAGTCCGGCCATGCGTTCAGGGTCGTGGACCTGTTCGTCGACTGCGACCAGGACGTGATCCTGCTCAAAGTCGAGAACCTGGGGCCCGGCGCGTGCCACAACGGCTACCGGTCCTGCTTCTACCGAAAGCTCGCCGAAGGGTCCGATCCGGACCACCCAAGGGCGCTCAAGCTCGAATTCGCGGCGACGCGCGCCTTCGACCCGGCCACGGTCTACAAGAAGTAGCGCCGGGGGGTCGGGGGCGCCGGCGCCCGGGGGCCGCCCCGCTACTCGGCGCCGGGTTCCTCGAGGATCGCTATCATCAACTCGGCGCTCGACACGACCTGCCCGTCCACGGAGCAGCTCACTTCGGCGATCGCGATCTTGTTGTTCCGGATCTTGGTGAGCTTCGCGTGGATCCGGAGCTGGTCGCCCGGGCAGACCGGCTTGCGGAACTTCACCTTGTCGGCGCTCATGAAGAACGCGGGCTTCGGCACCCAGTTGTTGTGGCGGATGATCAGAATGCCCGCGGCCTGCGCCATCGCCTCGAGCTGGAGGACGCCGGGCATGACGGGGTTTCCGGGGAAATGCCCGTTGAAGTAGGGCTCATTGAACGTGACATTCTTTACCGCCACCAGCTCCTGGGTCCCCTTGATCTCGACCACGCGGTCAATCATGACGAACGGATACCGGTGGGGAATCAGGTCGAGGATGCTGCGGATATCGAGCTCCGCCACGTCCGCGGGCGGGGCCGGGCGAGCCGCGCCCCTCCTCCTCGCGCCGCCCTTCTTTCCCTCCTGGAGCCGATCGAAAAGCAGCCTGGTGAGCTCGGCATTGATCGCGTGCCCCGGGCGGGTGGCGACTATGTGCGCCTTGAGCGGCATGCCGAGCAGCGAGATATCCCCGATTATGTCCAGGATCTTGTGCCGGACGAACTCGTCCTTAAACCGCAGCGGCTCCTTGGACATGATCGTGTCGCCCTTTATGACGACGGCGCAATCGAGCGAGCCGCCCCGGATCTTCCCGAGCCGCAGGAGCTCCTCGATGTCCTCGTAGAACGTGAACGTCCGGGCGGGCGCGATCTGCGTCACATACGTCTCCGGATCGATGGACAGCGACATGTGCTGGGTGTGGATGCCTCGGTCGTCCGCCGACGTGCAGGAAATCTTCAGTCCGTCGTGCGGAAGGGCGATGATCGACGAATTGCCCCTCGTGACGGACACCGGCGCGTCGAGCGTGCAGTAGTCGCGCTCGCTGTCCTGCTCGACCGGCTCGCCCTCGATGATCAGGTTCACGAACGGCCGGGCCGATCCGTCCAGAATGGGGGGTTCCGACGCGTTCATCTCGACGACGACGTTGTCGACGCAGCAGCCGCTGAGCGCGCTCAGGACGTGCTCGACGGTGTGGATCTTCGCGTGGCCGGCCTGGATCGTCGTCGCCCGCACCAGGTCCGTGACGTGGTTCACGCGCGGCAGGATCTCGGGGGCGCCGCCCAGGTCGACCCGCTTGAAAACGACCCCATGGTTCGCGGGTGCCGGCTTGAGTGTCAGGGTCACCGCCTCACCGGTGTGCAGCGCGTTGCCCTTTACCGACACGGGGCGCGACAGGGTCCGTTGTTTCATGTGGTGGCTGGAAATGCAGTGTCGGCAACAGGTGCCGGGCAGCGCAAGCGCGGAGAGTTGGCGGCCTCGGCCTTGACAGGAACGGCGGTCTCCGTAGGACTGATCCTTCCCTTACACAGAACGCCCCGCACGATTCGCCACGACGCCATGCCCGCAGCCAACGACATTCGCAAAGGTCAGGTAATCAAACATAACGGTGAGCCGCACCTCGTCATGGAGACCCAGCATCGCACGCCGGGAAACCTGCGCGCATTCGTACAGGTCAAGATGCGCAACCTGCGCTACGGCAAGGCGCTCGACCAGCGTTTTGCCTCGACCGACACGATCGAGGTGCTCCCGACGGACCGCCGCACGCTGGAGTTCAGCTACGCGGACCGCGACGCGTTCGCCTTCATCGATCCCGCGACATTCGAGCAGATCGAGCTGAGCGCGCAGACCCTGGGGGACGTGAAGAGCTACCTCACCCCGGGCGGCAAGGTGGATGTCCTTTTCGTGGACGACAGGCCCCTCACCGTCGAACTGCCGTCCGCCGTGACCCTAAAGGTCGTGGAATCGGCCGACGGGATCCGGGGCGACACGACAAGCAACGTGCAGAAGCCGGCGAAGCTCGAGACGGGCCTCGTCATCCAGGTGCCCCTCTTCGTCAAGGAGGGCGAGCTCGTGCGGGTCAGCACGGCCGACGGCGCCTACATGGGGCGCGCCTGAGCGGGCCGCCCCGCGGCGCGTCAGGCCACCCGCGCCCAGAGCGCCTTCAGGTACCGGCCCTCCAGGCAATTGGAATAGACCGGATGGTCCGGCCCGGGCCCCGTGCGGTTGAAGAACTGCAGCCGCCTGTTGAGCCTGTGCGCGGCCTTGATCACGTGCTGCTCGAAGTCCTCCAGGCTCAGCAGCCCCGAGCACGAGCACGTGACAAGGATCCCGCCCGGCTTCACGAGTCCGATCGCAAGCTGGTTCAGGTCCTCGTATTTCTGCCGGCCCTCCCAGTTGCCGTGTCCCTCGCGCGTGAAGATGAACTTCGGGGGGTCGAGCACGACGAGGTCCCACGCCTCCTTGTTGCGGTACATCTGCCTCGCGTAGGCGAAGGCGTCCGCGTGCACGAGGCCGAGCCTCACCTGGTTCAGGTTTGCATTGCGCCTGGCCTGCTCCACGGCTGCCTCGTCCAGGTCGACGCTCGTGACTTCGCCGGCCCCGCCAAGAACCTTGGCGCACAGGGAGAATCCCCCCGTGTAGCAGCAGAGGTCGAGGACGCGGGCCCCCCTCGAGAATTGCGCGATCGCCCTGCGGTTCTCGCGCTGGTCGCAGAAGAAGCCCGTCTTGTGTCCCTCGGCGAAATCAACCTCATAGCGCACCCCGTTCTCCCGGATCCTCACGGTGCGCGGCGCGGCCGCGTTGGTCTCGTTGAACGTCGAGGGCTTGATGCCCTCGAGGCTCCCGAGATCGTGGTCCACCTGGACGCGCGCAAACCTCGTGCCCGCCAGCTCGTGCAGGAGCGGCAGCCAGCCCGGAAGCCGCTGGGCGACGCCCAGGCTGAACACCTCGCACAGGAGGACGTCCGCGTACCGGTCGATCGTCAGGCCGCTCAGCCCGTCGCCGTCCGAATTGACGAGGCGGTAGGCGTCCGTCCCGGCGTCGAGCTTGAAGAGGTCGCGGCGCAGGCCCACGGCGCGCCTTATCGCCGTCTCGAAGTAGTCCTCGCCGACCGGCTCGCAGCCGTGGACGACGACCCGCAGCGGGATCTTGGCCCGCGGGTTGAAGATGCCCGCCCCCACCCGCTCGCCGTTCTTGTCATAGACGGAGACCCAGTCGCCGGGGCGCGCATCAGGCGACACCTTGCCGAGCAGGCGCGGGAATATCGCCGGCTGGAAGGTGACGTACTTCAGCTGCGCCCAGGGCCGCGACCAGGACGATCGGTCGACCACGGTGGACAGGCCTCGGCGAAGGCGGGTCAGGCCACCCGCTCGACGATCGCCGGGGGCGGGGTCGGGCGCTTCGGCGCGAGGCGGTAGGCGTTCTTGAAGAATTCGAGCGCCTGCTCGAGCTTTGCCTCGTCGTTGTAATGGATCATCATCAGCGGTTCGCCCTGCTTCACCTGGGTGCCGACCTTCTTGATCTCAGACACGCCGACCGAGTGGTCGATCTTCTCGTGCGCCGCCTCCCGGCCGGCCCTGAGCAGGTGAACGCCGCGGGCGATCATCGCCGCGTTGATGGTGTGAACGTAGCCGCGCTTGGGCGCCGGCAGTTTCCGTATGTGCCTTGCCTGCGGGAATTTCTCCGGATGATCAATGTAGGAGGTGTCCCCGGACTGGGCCCGGACCAGCTCCTTGAACTTCTCGAGCGCCGATCCGTCGGTCAGGTGGCGCTGGACGGTCTGCTTCGCGGAAAGCGTCGAGCCGGCGACGCCGGCGAGCCGGACAATCTCCATGCCGAGCTTGAGCACGAGCTCCTTCACGTCCTCGGGACCCTCGCCCCTGAGCAGCTGGATCGCCTCCTTGACCTCGAGCGCCGTTCCCACGGAGTCGCCCAGCGGCTGGTTCATGTCCGTGACTAGGGCCACGCAGCGGCGCTTCATCGAGCGGCCGACGCGCGTCATCGAGCGAGCGAGCTGCTTTGCCTGCTCCAAGTCCTTGATGAACGATCCGTTGCCCCACTTGACATCGATGACTAGGCCCTCGGCCCCCTCGGCGAGCTTCTTCGAGAGGACGCTGCCCGTGATGAGCGGAAGGCTGGGAATCGTGCCCGTGTCCTTGCGCAGCTCGTAGAGCTTTGCGTCAGCCGGGGCCAAATCCTCGTTCTGGGCGACAATGGCGCCGCCGATCTTGGCCAGCTGGGCGGCAAACTGCTCATTGGTCTGGTGACCCTTGAAACCGGGGATCGCCGCCAGCTTCTCGAGCGTGTTGATCACGTAGTCGTGCTCGACCCCGCACATCATGGGGACGACGACGCCCGAGGCCATCGCGAGCGGAACGAGCACAAGCGCGGTCTTGTCGCCCACGCCGCCCGTCGAATACTTGTCGATTTTCGGCTTCGCGATGTGGGAAAGGTCGATCACCTCGCCCGAAAGCATCATCTCCTCGGTGAGGTCGGCCGTCTCCTGCGCCGACATGCCCGAGAAGTAGATCGCCATGGCGAGGGCGGCCAGCTGATGGAGAGGCATTTCGCCGTCCAGCGTGCTGTCGATGATGTAACGGATCTCCTCCTGCGTGAATTCTCCCCCATCTCTCTTCTTCTCAATCAAGAAGTTAAACGTGGGCTTGATGAAGCGGCGGGCGGGGATGTTGCGTTTGCTCGTCATGGAGTAGATAGGCGGGTAAGGGAGGGCCCCCCGAGGCGGGGAAAGCGTACGAGACAATACGCATCCATGAAAATGTCGAGCCAAAACGACCCATTGACTCTTGCCTTGCGCCCTCCGCCGGCTGGATGGTGGAGTCACCGGATGCACCTTGGGTTTGATTTGATCGGCGGGCTGGAGGAGGCGCTCAGAGCCGCCGCCGGCGGCGAACAAGGGACCTTTGAGCCTGGCGTGCGCACCGCCGACCCGCGCCACGGCGACTTCCAGGCAAACGGCGTCCTGGCGGCCGCCAAGAGGTCGGGCAGGCCCCCGCGGCCGATGGCCGAGGCAATCGCCTCCGCCCTGGGCGACGACATCCGCGGGGCCTTCGAGGTATCCGTCGCCGGGCCGGGCTTCATCAATTTTGCGGCCCGTCCGGCGCTCCTGCTCGGCTGGCTGCAGGCCCACAGGTCCCGGGATGACCTTGCCCGGGGGGCCTCCGCAGCGCACGCGGGGGAAACATGGGTCGTCGACTACAGCTCGCCAAACACGGCCAAGCAGATGCACGTCGGCCACTTGCGCTCCGCCGTGATTGGCGAGGCCATAGCCCGGCTACTCGGCTTCACGGGCGCCCGGGTGGTGCGCGACAACCACATCGGCGACTGGGGCACCCAGTACGGCAAGCTGATCTGGGCCTGCAAGCGCCACCTGGACGAGGCCGCGCTCGCGCGCGACGCAATCGACGAGTTCGAGCGCCTCTATAAGATAGGCAACGCCGCGGCGGAGGCCGACGCGGCCGTCATGGAGGCGGCGCGGGCGGAGCTTGTGAAACTCCAGGCGGGCGACCCGGAAAACCTCGCGCTCTGGAGGCGCATCAACGAGGCGAGCCTCGCGTCGTTCCAGCGGATCTACGAGCGGCTAGGGATCCGCTTTGACGAGACGCTCGGCGAGAGCTTCTACAACGACAAGGTCGATCGCGTCTATGCGGAGCTATCCGCCGCCGGAATCTCGTCGCAGAGCGAGGGTGCTCAGGTCGTTTTCCATCCGGAACATCCGCGTTTCAAGACTCAGCCGATGATCGTGCGCAAGTCGGACGGCGCCGCGAATTACGCCACGACCGATCTGGCGACGATCCTCTACCGGTCCGAGCACTTTGGCGCGAGCGCCATCCTCTATGTCGTCGACAAGCGCCAGGGGGACCATTTCGAGCAGCTGTTCCTCACGGCGCGCAAGTGGTTCGGAAAACGGGAGCGGCCCGTGCCCAAGCTCGAGCACGTCGATTTTGGAACCGTGCTCGGCGAGGACGGCAAGCCCCTCAAGACGCGCGCGGGCGACCACGTCAAGCTAAAGGACCTCCTCGACGAGGCCGCGCAACGGGCGTTCGCGCTCGTGACCGCCAAGAGCCCGGAGTTCTCCCAAGACGAGCGCCGGACGATCGCCGAGATCGTGGGTGTCGGCTCCGTGCAATACGCCGACCTTTCGCAGAACCGCTCGAGCGACTACGTCTTTTCCTGGGACAAGATGATCTCCCTTGAGGGCAACACCGCGGCCTACCTGCTCTACGCGCTCGCCCGGATCCGCTCCATATTCCGGCGCCACGGACTCGAGTGCGGCGACCCCGCGGGAGAGTCAGGCGCCGACGCCTTCCGGACGCCTGGCGAGATCGCCCTGGCTCGCAAGCTCGTCAAGTTCGCCGACGCGCTGCGCCTCGCCATGGAGTCGCTCCGCCCGCACTTCCTCTGCCTCTATCTCTACGAGCTCGCGGGAGAGTTCAGCACCTTCTACAATGCCGACAGGGTGATCGTGCCCGATCCCGCGGCCCGCGCGCGCCGGCTCCTGCTGTGCGCGCGCACGCTCCTTGTCCTGGAGACCGGGCTCAACCTGCTCGGGCTTCGCTCGCTCGAGCGGATGTGAGCAGATCGCGCTTGCCGCCCCAAGCGGCCTCGACCAGCCTCCGTCCGTAATGGCCACGCAGGAATACTATATTCGCGAGGCGTCGGAGAACGAGGCGCGGGGGCCCTTCAACATCGAGCAGCTCGTCTCCCTGGCCGAGACCGGCCAGGTCACGGTCGAGACGCTCTGGTACGACGCGGCCCTGGAGGATTGGACCGCGATCGGGGCGACCGAGGAGCTCAAGGGCACCCTCTTCCCCGAGAAGCGCAAGCTGCGCATGAAGCTGAAGGACGCAGCCGCGACCAAGAAATCCGACATGCTCGCCCCGATCACGATCGAGGACATGCTCGCGGGCGCGGAGGGAAGGACGGCCGAGACGAGACACAGGGTCGACCCCGGGATAAGGCAGGCCCATGCCGCCCGGATCGGTATGTGGGCGGGGGTGGTGTGCCTCGTCGTCGCCGCGGCCGGTGAGCTCCTGCCCTCGGCCGACGCGATTCAGGCGCTGGACACGAACAAGCTCATCGAGCAGCCGCTTGTCTTCCTGGGCGCGGTCGACCTGTTCACGGCCATCATGCTCGGCCTGGGCGTCACGGCCTTCTACCCCTTTGTCCGCTTCAGGGCCGCGGTCGGGGTGGGACTGTTTGGATTCGTGTACTTCACCCAGGGCCTCGACATGCCCCTGATCGCGGCAATCGGGGGATCGGCGGGCCTCTACATGGCAACGGTGTGCGTGAACATGTTTCCCGTCATTGTCATGTCATTGCTCGGCATCGCGGGCATGGCGGGAACCTCGTACTTCCTGTTGTCAGTCTGACCGACCGAAATGCCGTTTCAAGGCATCGGAACGAGGCTCTCGCGCCTTTGGCACAAGGACATCTGGCAGGCGGCGCTCCTGTCGGATCGCTCGCTCAAGGGGTGGTTTTACGCGCTTCTTAGGGCCGTCTCCATCTCCGCCACGTCGTTCTCCGAGACCAAGACGCTCAGCAGGGCCGCGGACCTGAGCTTCAGCTCCATGCTCGGGCTAGGCCCCCTGATCGCGATCGCGATGCTCGTCGCCTCCACGGTGCTCGGCGAGCGGAACCCCAACCTCGCCTCCGACGCGCTCAACCGCGTGATAACGTTCGTCGCGCCTCAGCTCACCCAATATGAGAGCCTGAACAATGGCGGCGCCGTGGCCGTCAACCCGCAGCTCGTCGCGTTGATAGACGGCTTCATCAAGGGCGCCCAGTCGGACGCGGTGGGAGTCGCGGGCGCCCTGCTCCTCGTCGTCATCGTCCTGTTCCTCTTCAAGTCCATCGAGGACGCCTTCAATGACATCTGGGGCGTGCGGCGCGGCCGCTCGATCCTGACGCGCGTCGTCGTCTACTGGACCGTTCTCACGCTTGGAGGCGTGGTCTTCTTCGCGGCGGTCGCCCTTCTCGGGGCCGGGGCCTTTGCGATCGTGTTCGTCGGGAGGCTGCCTTTTGGCGCCGAGATTGTCCAGTTCCTGCGCTGGTCCCTTCCCTCGTTCTCGTTTGTCCTGCTAGTGGGCGTGCTGGTGTCGTTCTACCGCGCCATACCCAATACGCGGGTCAGGTGGAGCGCGGCGCTGTCGGGGGCCCTCGTGGTCGCGGTCCTGCTCTCGGCAAACAACGTCCTCGGCTTCCTTTACCTGAAGCGGGTGCTCCTGACCAAGAGCCTGTTCGGTTCGCTCGGGATCATCCCGGTGCTGATGTTCGGCCTCTATGTCTTCTGGCTCTTCGTCCTGGTCGGCGGGCAGATCAGCTACGCCGTCCAGAATGTCCATTCCCGCAACAGCCAGCTGGCGTGGGGCGGCCTGAGCCCCGCCAACCGGGAGCGGCTCTCCCTTGCGGTGCTCATGGCAATCTGCCGGCGCTTTCACGCCTGCCAGCCGCCGATGTCGGTTCCCGAGCTCTCGGAGGCGGTGAGGGTGCCCACCCAGGTCCTTAACGAATGCCTGAACCGCATCGTCGACCTGGGATTCGTGATGTCCGTGCCGCAGGCGCACGACGCGCACTCCGCGGGCGCTCTCTACCAGCCCGCGCGGCCCTTGAACCGGATCACGCTGCTCCAGTTCAAGCTGGCGGCGGACAACCGGGGCGCCGACGCGTCCGGCGTGACGATCGACAGGATCGATCCGGTCGTGGGCGAGTTCCGCGCGGCCATCGAGCGCCTGGGCGAGCAGGCGTTCTTCCGCAAGTCGGTCGAGGAGCTCATCGCGGAGGCCCCGGCGGGCAAATAAAGCGTTGCCAGTGCCGGAGGGCGCCCTAGCCTCCCTTCCCTTTTACACCCATGATTTCGTGGATTCAGCGGTACTTTCAGCGGCACTTTCGGCTCGTCTTCGGGATCCTCCTGGCCGTCACCATCGTTTCATTCATCTTCACGATAGGCTCGACTCCCGGGATCGGGCGGGCTGACCGCCGCGAGGTAGTCCGGGACTACTTCGGCCACAACCTAGCCTCCCGGGAGGCGATGCAGGGCTTGGTCGACGACGCCCGCCTGAGCGCGTACCTCCAGTACGGACCCAACGTCGGAGCCGACCAGGTCCAGTCCTTCGCGCTCCAGCGCACGGCCGCCCTCCATTTCGCGGACGAGCTGCACATTCCGAATGCGACGACCTCGGAGGTCACCGACTACATAAAGAGCCTGCCCATTTTCGCCGGGCCCGACGGTCATTTCGACGTCTCGCGCTATGACACGTTCCGCAATGGGTTGAAGTCCAATGGCTTCCTGTCCGAGGCGGACATCGCCCGCGTGATCGGGGAAGACGCGCGGACGGCGATGGTCCGGCAGCTGCTGTCCGGTCCGGGCTATGTCCTTCCGGGCGACGTGAAGAGCGTCATCGTGAAGGCGGACACGAGCTGGACGATCTCCACCGCAACCGTCGACTATGCCGCGTATGACCCGGGAATAAACCCTACAGATTCGGAGATAACCAAGTTCTTTAGCGACAATTCATTCCGGTACACCGTGGCCCCGCGGGTCTCCGTGGATTATGTCGACTTCCCCGCATCGGCCTTCGCGGTGGCGAGTCCGCCGACAGATGCCGAGGTCAGGAGATACTACGAGGCCCACCAGGATCGGTTTCCGAAGCCCGCGCCGGCGAAGGTGCCGCCGGTAAAGCCCGACCCCGACGCCGACTTCAAGGCCGCCGAGCCTCAGGTGCGCGCCGCGCTCCAGTTTGAGAAGGCCAAGCGCGCCGCGGTGGCGGCGGCATCCGACTTCGCGTACGCCCTCTACGAGGGCAAGGTCACCCGGGGGACCGCTCTCGACTCATTCCTCGCCGGGCACAAGACCAAGGTGGCGAGCCTCGCGCCGTTCACCCGGGACGCGGGCCCGGCGGAGCTCGGCGGGTCGCGCGAGATTGCGAACGCCGCCTTCGAGCTCAATGCGGACCGTTTCTACTCCGAGGGGATCCCGAGCCCCGGGGGCGCCGTCGTGCTGATCTGGAAGGAGTCTTTCCCCGCCCACGAGCCCCTGCTCGTAGACGTGCGCGAAAAGGTTCGCGCGGATGCGATCGACGATTTGAAGCGCAAGCGATTCATCGACTTCGGCAGGACGCTCAAGGCGGCCATCGAAAGGAAGATCCGGTCCGGGGAATCCTTCGAGAAGGCCGCGGAGGAGGCCCGTGGCGCGGTGAAGCTCGCCGTGAAGAGCTACCCCCCGTTCACGTACCGCGACCAGCCCCACGACATCGACCAGGCCGTGATCGGCGTCCTGGACAGGCTCGGCAAGGGCAGCGTGTCGGACATGGCCATCACGGCCGACAAGGGGTTCCTCGTGTACGCCGCCGACAAGAAGACGCCCCCCCTAAACGAGTCCAATGCCCGCTTCGTCCAAGTCAGGGCGCAGCTCGCCATGGCCTATGCCCGGGCCGAGGCGTTCGCGGTCCTGCAGGAGGTCATGGACAGGGAGCTCAAACGAACGGACACCTCCCTCAAGAACGCCCTTCCCTAGGCGCCGCTCGACCGCGGCTTTCGACCGCCCCGGCCGTTAGGCTCGCCGCACGTAGAAAAAGAGTAACTTTCGGGCCGCCGTCGGTGTTGATTCATGCGTCACCATCCGATCCCTTCCCTCTAATGTCCCGATCCATCGTCCGCGCAAGCCTTGGCCTGCTCTGCCTTTTGTCGTTTTCGGCCGTCCGCGCCGCGGACGGCCCCCCCCCGGTCCCGGCATTCGGCGACACGGCGGTCCCGATCGACCTTTCCGGGCAGGTGACGCTCCAGAACTGCGTCGCCCAGGCGCTCGGCCGGAACTTCACGGTCAGGATCCAGCAGTTCAGCGTGATCCAGTCCGTGGAGAACGTGGTCATCCAGCAGGCGGCCTTTGAGCCGACGTTCGGGTTCACCGGGGGCCGGCAGACCACCGTAACCGCGGTCAACGAGGAGGCATTTGGCGTGCCCCCCAAGTCCGTCACCGACACCGGCGCCTTTTCGCTGACCGACACCGTGGTCACGGGCGGTTCGCTGACGGCAACCTACCAGCTCGTCCGCTCCGACTACAGCCCCACCTTCTTCCTGCCCAACCCGGCTTACGGGAGCACGGCCTCCATATCCGTGGCCCAGCCGCTTCTCCAGGGCGCCGGGACCGACTACGGCCGCGCCGCGATCGAGAGCGCCAGGCTCGGCGTGAGGAGATCGAACCTTAACTTCAAGAGCACGGTGCTCACCATCGTCTACAACGTGGAGACCACCTACTTCAACCTGCTCTACCAGCGCGAGCAGTACAAGGTGCAGGAGGAGGAGCTCAAGCAGGCCCAGCAGCTTCTCGACGAGAACACGATCAAGCGCCAGACCGGGGTCCTCACGGACCTCGACGTGATGCAGGCCCGGGCCGGGGTCGCCGCGGCGCAGAACCAGCTCATCCTCGACGAGCAGTCCGTCCACAACAGCGAGGACGCCCTCCTGCAGCTTCTGGGCGACCGCCAATTCAAGTCGCTGGTCGGCAACGTCGACTTCCCGTCCATCGGCGAGCCCGACGTTTCGTTCGAACGCTCCTACAAGCTCGCGAGGGACAACGGGCCCAACCTCGCGGTGGCCCAGGCGACGATCGACCAGTTCAAGCTAGCCGCCCTTAAGGCCAAGCGCAACACGCTGCCCGAGCTGAACGTCAACGGCGGCCTCGGGTACAACTCGTACGCCGCGACGGCGGGCCAGTCGCTGACGGGCAGCTGGAACGGGTACAACTGGAACGCCGGCGTCACCGTGAGCATACCGTGGGGAATGCAGGCCAACCGGGCGCTCTACCGCCAGGCGATCGCGAGCGTGCGCAGCCAGGAGGTCGCCTATGACCAGGCCGACCAGACGCTTGTGGTCAACGTCAGGGCCGCGATCCGCGGCGTCCAGACAAGCGTCGCCAGCGTCCGTTCCTCCGCGGAGAATACCAAGTTTGCCGCGAAGTCCTATGAGCTGCAGAAGGCCGAATTCGACGCCGGTCTTGCAACAAGTTACCTTGTGCTCCAAGCTCAGAACACTCTTGAAACCGCCCGCGTCAGCGAATTGCAGGCGAAAGTCAATCTACTCTCGGCAATCGCGGACCTGCGTTTTCTCGAGGGCAGTTCGCTCCAACTTTACCACATCAACCTCCCGGATTGAGAAATCCGGGAGCGAGGACGGCTTCAGCCTGGTTGAGCTGGCGGTCGTCGTCCTGATCATAGGCATCCTTGCCGCCGCGTCGGTGCCGGCGCTGATGAAGAGCAAGCTCAACACGCGCTCGAGCGTGGTCATGAATGACCTGCGCGTCTACGCGGGGGCGTTCCAGGCCTACGCCCAGGAGCACGGCGACTGGCCGCCCGGCGGAATGCCGCCCGGAGTGTTTCCCCCGGGCATGGAGGGCTACCTGAGCCAGACGAATTGGGGGCGGGTGACGCCGATCGGGGGCTTCTACCAGTTCGCGACCCAGAGCCCGCAGGGGGGGGGCCGCTATGCGGCCGTCATCATCATCGCTTCCGTCGGTGCCAACACGGTCACATCCGACTCCATCCAGCTCTCCGACATCGACCGCAAGCTCGATGACGGCAACCTGAGCACGGGCAACTTCTTCCTGGGATTCCGGAACTACCCGGTCTTTGTGCTGGAGCACTAGATGTACCACATCACCACATTCCACCTGGGCCCGGACGGGCGAAGGGCGAGCGCAAGCAGCGAGAATGCCGACCGCGGCGAGTTCACCGCGGCCGAGCTCACGGTGCTCCTGGACGCGTTCGCGGAGATCGATCCCGTCGACAACGAGGATCTCGACCCCCACGTCCTTGCGACGGGCCGCAGCGCCAAGCTGATCATCCGGACAAGCCGGGGCCGGCTCCAGGTCTACGACGGCAAGGACCACGCCGCCCCAGCGGTCGAGATGACCGTGCCCGCCATCCTGCAGCGCCTCGACCAGGTCCCCGAGAGCGGGTCGCCGCTGCCCCCGGAGGAGGCCGCGCAGGCTCGCCCCACCGCGCCCCACCGGGGCATAGCGTTCGCCATGCTGCTCGTCGGCCTGGCGCTCAACGGCTACATCCTCTACTCGGTGTTCTACGTCGAGAGCGTCAACAAGAAGGTCGAGGTCAAGCTCATCACCGACTCCGACGAGGCCACGGCCAAGCAGGCGACGCTGAGCGGGACCTACGCGACCGGAAACCGGACGGGAGACCGGGTCATCGTGGTCGGGGCCGGCGGGCAGGTGCAGTTCTACGAGATAGGCGCCAAGGGGCCGATCAACGAATCCAAGGATACCTACTGGATCGGCCGCCACGACGGCGTGCTCTGCCTTTCAACTGGCGACAGCGGTGTCGTCGACCTGGTCGCCGACAACCTCGTCTACTTCAAGGACGTCTATCAGAAGAGGCGCCCCTCACCGAGGGAATAGGCTCGACTCGTCCCTGAGTTGCGCCGCGTCCAGCACGCAGTGCGGCGGCAGCTGGCGTCGAAACCAGGTGCGCTGCTTCTTCACGAGCGCGCGCGTGTCCCCCGCGATGGCCGCGGCCAGGCCGGCCATGGGCGCGCGCCCCTCCAGGACGTCGATTGTCTCGCGATAGCCTATCGCGCCGGCCGCGCTCGGGTTCGAGCGAAGTCCCTCCCCGAGGAGGCGCGTCACCTCGCCCACGAGGCCGGCGTCCAGCATCGCAGCGGCCCTGGCGGCGATCCTGGCCTCAAGGTCCGGGCCCGCGCGCTCGAGGCGCGTGAGCCTCACCTCCCAGCCGGCGAAGCGGGAGCGCGCGCGCGCAAATTCCGACGAGAGCTCCGCAAGCGTCCGCCCCGACGCGAGGCAGCGACCGAGCGCGCTTGCCACGCGGCGGGGATTGGCCGCGTCGAGCCCGTCCAAGCCACCGGGGTTGAGGCGGCAAAGCTCCCCAACGAGGGCGGGCAGCCCGCCCGACTCGAGCATGGCGGCCACCCGGGCGCGTATCTCGGCCGGAACATCCAAGCCGTCCGCAACGGGAGCGAAGAAGGACTTCAGGTAGAATCCGCTCCCCCCGACAACGAGAACCGGGCGCCCGCGCGCCGCGATCGCCTCGGCGGCACCGTGCGCCATCGAGGCGTAGAGGGCGGCGTTCATCGGCTCGCCGATGTCCCGGTTGTCGATGAGATGATGGGGAACCTGGCGGCGCTCCTCGCGCGTGGGCTTGGCGGTCCCTATGTCCATCCCGCGGTAAAAGAGAAGCGAGTCGCACGAGATGATCTCTCCCGAATAGACCTCGGCCCACCGCAGGCCCCACTCGGTCTTGCCGACCGCCGTGCACCCCGTGAGCACGTGGAGCGTCCGGCCGGACTCTAGCCGGCCGCTCACGACCCGTCTCGCGCCTCCCATGCGGGAACCGCCCTGTTGCGCCCGCGCCCTTTCGCCGCATACAGCGCCTTGTCGGCCACGGCGACGAGCTCGACGGCCGTCCGGGCGTCCGCGGGAAGCGCCGCTGCGCCCGCGCTCGCGGTCACGGCGAGGGACAGCCCGCCCGCCGCGCGGACGCGGTCCCGCGCCACCCCCTCAATCGCCCTTTGGGCCACCTCGAGGGCCGACGGGCCGTCCGTCTGGACGAGGATCAGCGCGAACTCCTCCCCCCCTATCCGCGCGACCCGGTCGACGGTGCGAACGGCGCCCGCGATCCGCCGCGCCACCTCCTCCAGCACGGAGTCCCCGGCGGGATGCCCGTGGGTGTCGTTGACGGCCTTGAACCGGTCGATGTCGATCAGCACCAGGCCCAGCGCGTGCCCGAAGCGCCGCGCGCGCTCCTCCTCATCCGCGAGTATCCGGTCGAATTCCCTCCGGTTGAGGAGGCCCGTGAGCTCGTCCCTCGTGGCGAGCCGGCGCAGCGCCTCGAGCGTCTCGCCGAGCTTGAGCGCGTACCGGAGCGACCTCTCAAGCGAACGGGGCGTTATCTCGCCCTTCACCAAGTAGTCGAGCGCGCCCGCCTCCATCGCCTGGATGTCGACGCTCTCGGAGGCCTCGGCGGTGAGAAACACGATCGGTGTCGTGCAGCCCTTCTCGGCGGCCTCGCGGATAAGCTGGAGGCCGTCCCGGTCGCCCAGCCGGAAATCGAGCAGGCACACCGCGTAGGCGCCCGTCAGGAGGCGGTCCAGGCCGTCCTCGTAGGTCTCGGACCACTCGAGCTCGTACGCGCCCCTCCGGAAGTTCTTGAAGTGGGCCTGGACCAGCCGGAACTGCAGCCGGTCGTCGTCGATGACAAGCACCTTGGTCATCTTCTTAGCGTCCCCGCGGCGAGATCGGCCACCTTGCGCGCCAGCGCCTCCCCGATGCCGGCGCGTGCCCCGAGGCCGTCGCGCACCACGTTGACGAGGGCGCTGCCGACAACCACGCCGTCCGCGTGGGCGGCCGCCTGCGCCACCTGCGCCCGGGTCGAGATGCCAAACCCGACCGCCACCGGCAGGGGCGAGTGCCGGCGTATCCGCGCGACCGCCTCCGGGATCCCCCCCGCCAGTTGGTCCCTGACGCCGGTGACGCCCTCCCGGGAGACATAGTAGATGAAGCCTGTCGCCACGGCGGCGATCCTGGGGAGCCTCGAGTCCGGAGTCGTCGGCGCCACGATGCAGACCGTGTCGATCCCGTGCGCCCGCGAGGCGGCGGCGGCCTCCTGGGCCTCCTCCGGCGGGAGGTCGAGCGTGAGCATGCCGTCGACGCCGGCCGCCCGCGCCGCCCTGACGAAATTCTCGACGCCGTTCGAGAAGACGAGGTTGTAGTACGTGTAGAAGACGATCGGAACGGCGCTCGCCTCGCGTATCCTCCCGGCCAGCTCGAACACCCTCGCCGCGGTCATGCCGGACTCGAGCGCCCGCTGCGCCGCGAGCTGGTTCGTGAGCCCGTCGGCGAGCGGATCCGAGAAGGGAACCCCCAGCTCGAGGATGTCGGCCCCGGCCGCGACCACGGCGCGGCAGGCCGAAAGGGAGGTGTCAAAGTCGGGGTCGCCCGCGCAGAGGTAGGCGACGAACGCTGCCCGGTTCTGGCCGCGGGCGCGGGCGAAGGCATCTTTGATCCGTGACATGGGGGTCCGGTGTTAAAGAGCAGTTCGCGCGGTCACGCCACCGAAAACTCGACCATGACCGGCCTGTGGTCCGAGAGGAACGAGCGCACGACCTCGCTGCGCACCATCCTGCAGCCCGGCGGGATGAAGACAAAATCGAGGGCGCGCCTGGGAAGGGGCGAAGGGAACGTGCGCCCCATAAGGGGATGCAGGGCATAGTCGCCGTAGTCCCCCAGGTGGCTCAGGAGCGCCGAGGTCGCGTCGTCGCGCGTGTCCGGGTTATTGAAGTCGCCGCACACGATGGGGGGAATGGACCAGGAGCGCCCGCGCTCCCGCTCCTTGCCCCGGAGCCAGGTCACGAGGTGGTCGAGCTGCACGAGCCTCCTGCGCCTGGAGCCGAAGTGCAGGTGGAGGTTGACCACGGGCACGATCCGCCCTCCGACGCTGATTTCCGCGAACAGGAACCCCTTTTCCCCCAGCCGGCGCTTCCCGAACGCGATCGTCTCCGTCTCGATGATCGGGAACCGCGAGAGGATTGCGTTGCCATAGCTCAGGTTGAACAGCCCCGCGCGCCTGTTGCTGATCCCGAAGGCCGCATGGGGGAAGCCGGCGTGCGTCCGGAGGTAGTCCAGGTGGTCGAAGCTTCCCGACCAAACCGAGCATTCGTCGATCTCCTGGAGCGCGACCAGGTCGGCGCCGAGCCTGCCGAGAAGGCCCGCGATGCGCCTCAGGTTCACGCGCAGCTTGCGCGGGGACGTCAGCCCCTGGATCGGGGTGAGCCCCCGACCGTGCGCGATGTTGAACGTTACGAGGCGCAGGCGCTGCGTTGGCACGGAATGGAGTCTCTGCAGCGCGCCGCCCGGACTCAACCGGGAAACGGGTTGACAGCAGTTTCAGCGGCCGGGAAAGTCCCCATTCCTCAAATTTACGGCGGTCATAGCTCAGTTGGTTAGAGCACAAGATTGTGGATGGAGAGTGATAGAGTGTCGTTAATCCTTAGCTTTATGGCTATTAATGACATCATTGCCTAATTTTTTTAATACTTTGTTAGTCAATGTTGACTAATTCTTTTAAATGTTTCCGTCTCGGCCCTTACGTAACTTTTTCCCGTTTCTCCACGGGATCCGACCCCCACGATGGTTTGACTTCAAACGTTCGACAATGGCGGCGATACGTATCCGTGCCACCAATACATTTCCGTTCGATTCCTCATAAACGTTGAAGAGCATTGGGGTTGATTGTGGTCACATCCGACAATTCTGAAGCGACGTGTGGATGAATGTCCCGCGACCACACGTCGTTGGTCTTTACACCGTTAATGAAGACGATGGATGGACGATTCCGACGAAACTGCACCGTGACGGGTATATACCCAAACC
>DATNHT010000113.1:0-18289 GCA_035604815.1 Opitutaceae bacterium | reverse complement strand
CCCGCCGGTCCAGTCCCGGCGCCGGATTGCGTCCCGGCGGGTCCGGGGGCGCCCTTTCCGGCAGCGGTCGCGACCTCGGGCGGTCGAGCGGTGTCTATTGCCTGGGGCCGCCACGCCGGTTAGGGTCTGAGGCGACCCGACCCATGATGACGCGCAAGAACCGGAAGCACTGCGGACGGCCTGGCAACGGCGGGATGCCTGGATGAGCCCGCCGTCCGCCACGACGGTTCCTTTGGCGGCGCCGGGCCGCTTGAAGCTGGCTGCGGCCAGCGCATTGATCGCCCTGGCGACGCTGGCCGCGTACCTCAACTGCTACAGGGCGCCCCTCGTCTATGACGACCAGTTTGCGATCCTGGAAAACGCCTCCATCAGGCATCTCTGGCGGCCATGGACGGCGCTCCTGTCGCCGCCGGCGGGCACGACGGTTGCCGGCCGGCCGGTCGCCAACCTGACGCTCGCGGTCAACTACGCGCTCGGCGGAACCGGGCCCTGGGGCTACCACGCGCTCAACGTGCTCATCCACGTCCTCGGGGGGCTGACGCTGTTCGGCCTCGCGCGCAGGACGCTTGCGGGGCCCGCCCTGGGCGGGCGATTCGGAAGGGACGCCGCGGCGCCCGCCCTTGCGGTTGCGCTGCTCTGGTCCCTGCATCCCCTGCAGACCGAGTGCGTGACCTACGTCTCCCAGCGGGTCGAGTCGCTGATGGGGTTGTTCTACCTGCTGACGCTCTATTGCCTCATGCGGTCGGCAGGGTCGCCGCGGCCGGTCCGCTGGCAGGCCTGCGCGGTGGCGGCCTGCCTCCTCGGCATGGCGACAAAGGAGGTGATGGCGACAGCCCCCCTCATGGCCCTGCTCTACGACCGCACGTTCATCGCGGGCTCGTTCCGGAAGGCGTGGCGCGAGCGCCGGGGACTGCACCTTGCCCTTGCTGCGACGTGGCTGCCGCTGGCCGCGCTGGTGGCGGCCACCGGCTGGAGCCGGGGACGCTCCGCGGGGTTCAACGCGGGCGTCCCGGCATGGGACTACTGGCTGACCCAGCTCGAGGCGGTCGCGCGCTACGCCGGGCTGTCCGTGTGGCCCTGGCCGCTTGTGTTCGATTACGGACCGCGGGTCCACGCCGCCGCCGGCGTGCTTGCGTACGCCCTTGTCGTCGCTGTGCTGGCGGCCGCCACCCTTGTGGCGCTCTGGCGCCGTCCGGCGCTCGGTTTTCTCGGGGCCTGGTTCTTCGTCATCCTCGCCCCGAGCAGCGTGGTGCCGGTGGCGACGCAGTCGATGGCCGAGCACCGGATGTATCTCCCGCTTGCGGCGGTGGCCGCGGCCGCGGTTATCGGGGTTCATGCAGTTGCCGGGCGCCGGAGCTGGCCGATTCTGGGCCTGCTCGCCCTCGTGCTCGGGTTTCTCACGGCCCGTCGGAACGAGGTCTACGCCAGCGAGCTCAGCCTGTGGACCGACACCGTCGCCAAGCGCCCCGAAAACCCCAACGCCCGCAACTACCTGGGGCTGGCGCTCGCCGGGGCGGGGCGGGTCCCGGAGGCGATCCAGCAGTACAGGGCCGCCCTGGACATCCAGCCGGCGTATCCGGGCGTGCTCAACAACCTCGGCAACGCCCTCGATCGGTCCGGAAGGACCCCGGAGGCGATCGGGTGCTACGAGGCCGCCCTGCGGCTCGAGCCCGGGTTTGCCGCGGCGCATTACAACCTCGCCAAGGCCCTTGAGAGGTCCGGGCGGACGGCCGAGGCGATCCCGCAGTTCGAGGAGGCCCTGCGCATCGAGCCCGGTCGCGCCGACGGGCACAATGACCTCGGCGAGGCATTGCTGCGCAGCGGGCGGGTTTCGGACGCGATCGCGCAGATGGAGGAGGCCGTGAGGGCAAGCCCGGACTTCGCGCGGGCGCGTTTTAGCCTGGGCAACGCCCTGGTCCAGGCGGGAAGGATCCCGGAGGCGATCGAGAGCTACGAGGAGGCGCTGCGGATCCAGCCGGACCTTGCCGAGGCGGGCAACAACCTGGGCGTGCTCCTCTGCCGCACCGGGCGGATCCCGGAGGGGATCGAGCGGATAGAGGCTGCGATCCGGGCGCAGCCCGACTTTGCCCAGGCGCATTTTTCCCGCGGCATGGCCATGCTCCAGGTCGGCCGAAAGGCCGAGGCGGCCGCCGAATATGAGAAGGTCCTAAAGCTTCGGCCGAATGATCCGTCCGCGCGGAGGATGCTTGAGCTGATCCAGGCCTCGCGGTAGGCCGGCCGGGGCGGGCCCCCTCCCCCGCAGGGTCCGTTCAGGGGGCCCCTGCCCCGCGTCCTCTTTGCGGAGCCTTCCGGATCGCCCCTCCCGACCGGCAAGCGCAATCACTGCCCGCTCGCGGCGTGGGGCGGGGCAGGGACCGCCTTCCCCCGTGGGCAAACCGTTTCAATCACTGAGCAGCAATATGCGGGGCCGGCTCAATTGACAGAACAAAAGATGTATATACATATTCCTGCATGCTGGCCAAGGCATCCCATAACGGAATGGTCGGGGCTCCTTGACGCCCTGAACCTGGCGACCGCGGCGGCCGGGAGGATTTGCCCATGAACACATTCGACATCGTCGGAGCAATAGAGTTGACCGCGAGTGCGGCCATCGTCGTCGCGGTCCTCGCCTCGGGACTCGGGCGCACGGGCCGGTCGCGAGCCGCCGCCGCCGCCGCCTTCGCCGCGTGGTTTGGACTGATCGTCTACCTCGCGGCAGCCGGCAGCTTCGACTCCAGGCTCGGCATCGGGATCCGCGGCGTCGGCGCCGCGGCGGCCGCGCCCGTTGTGATTCTGGCCTGGGGCGGGTCGCGCCTGCCGAAAATCCGTTCCGCGATCGCCGGAATGCCGCTGGCCCATCTGATTGGCGCCAACGCGGTGAGGGTGCTCGGGGTCTCCTTCATCGTCCTTTATTCGGCCGGCCGGCTGCCGGCGCCCTTCGCCCCCGTCGCAGGCTGGGGCGACATATTCATCGGGCTGACGGCCCTGCCGGTCGCCTGGGCTGCGGTCCGGCGGGGACCCGGTCCCGCGCCGCTCGTCATCCTGTGGAACTCGCTCGGCCTTCTCGATCTTCTCGTCGCTGTGGGGCTCGGCGTGACCTCCGCCCCGGACTCCCCGTTGCGGCTTTTCCTTGCGAAACCCGGAAGTCAGATCATGGGCAGCCTTCCCTGGATCCTTATTCCCGGATTCCTCGTTCCCATCCTGGTAGTCACGCACCTGGCGATCTTCTGGAAGATGCGGCCGCGAGCGGGCACGGCGGTCCAGCCGCGCTGAGTGGTCTCTGAATCCGGCCCGAAGGTGACTGCGGGCGGCATTGCGGATTGCCGGGAGGTCCGGCCCGGACCGCCGAAATACTCCCGCGTCCCGCGGGCCTCCGCGCCCCGCCCCCGCTCTGGCCGTACGTATTTCCCGAATACGTAGTTACCGATCCGTAATTCCACGTGTTGCCTTGGGGAGCGCCGCGGCCGAAAAGGACGTCCAATACTTTTACCGATTCCATGCCCAGCGTATTAAAAACTCTCTTTCTCCTCTTCGCCGTCGCCTGGGTGTCCTTTCTGTGGCACAAGCACGCCGTGGCCACCAGGGCCCCGGAGGGAAGCGACTACATCGGATCGGATGCCGTTGTCATCAGCTTCAGCAGCAACCAGGAGCTGATCGAAAGGCTGCGGCAGGTAAAGACTGGCCAGAAGGTCGACCTGCGGCCGGTTGTCACCGTTCAGCGGGAACCCACGGGAACCGGCGGCTCCGACGCCGCTGCAAGGGCCGCCTACGTCGAGCGGACGAACCGCGCGCAGGAGGAGGAGCACAAGGTCATCGCCGCGGAGTTGGCGCGGATCCACGGCTCCCAGGAATAGGGCGCCCGGTCGGGAAACCGGCGCTCCCGGGTTCCGAGGCAGGCCCCTAGCTCAGCCCTGGATTGGGCTCCAGGTCAAGCGGGCAAGGAGGCGCCCGGGGCGCCAAAGGGGGCCGGGAGGAAAGGATGGATCGAAGTGCCCGCGAAGGGCGACCGTGCGGGAGCGCGCGCCGCCAACGGGGCGCCGCTCAAGGTGGACCCCGGCTTCACCGCGGCATCAGACGCGCTCAATCGCCTCAAGTAATCCCCTTTCCTTCCGTCCCCAGGGATTCAAATTTGGTTGCAACGGGCTTGCCGGAAACTCTGCTCCTTGCCAAACCCTCCCATCACCCCATGGCTCGATACGGCCACTTTGACGACGCCCACCGCGAGTTTGTGATCACGCGCCCGGACACGCCGCTTCCGTGGCTCAACATGCTCGGCCAGGACGACTTCTACGGCATCTGCACCCAGACGGCGGGCGGCTACTCGTTCTGGAAGGACGCCCGCCTGCGGCGCCTCACGCGGTACCGGTACAACAACAACCCGATGGATAACGACGGGCGCTTCCTCTACATTAAGCAGGGAAAGAGCGTCTGGAATCCCGGCTGGAAGCCGGTGCGCTGCGATCTCGACGCATTCGAGTGCCGGCACGGGCTCGGGTACACGCGCATCACCGGCCGGAAGGCGGGAATCGAGGTGGAGCAACTCGTCTTCGTCCCACCCGACGAGAACGTGGAGATCTGGAGGGTCACGGTTCGCAACGTGTCGAGAACCACGCAGAAGCTGTCCCTGTTCTCGTTCGTCGAGTTCTGCTTCTTCGAGGCGCTCAACGACATGACCAATTACCAGCGCACCTACTCGATCGGCGAGGTCGAGGTGGAGGGCTCGGCCATCTACCACAAGACCGAGTACCGGGAGCGCCGCAACCACTACACGCTCTTCGGGTGCACCCGCGAGATCGCCGGCTACGACACCTCGCGGGACGCGTTCGTGGGCGTCCATCGCGGGCTGCACGACCCGAGAGCCGTTCTCGCCGGCAGGTGCTCCAACAGCCGGGCCCATGGCTGGAACCCGGTCGGGGCCCACCAGGTGGACCTGGCGGTCGGGCCCGGCAAGGCCGAGACGTTCGCCTTCGTGCTCGCGTACGTCGAGCAGGGCGACCTCCCGAAATTCGACGCCCCCTTCGTCCTCAACAAGGCGAGGGGCCGCGAGGTCCTCAAGAAATACTCGGACCTCTCCGTCGTCGACGGCGCCTTCGCCGCCCTCGGCCGGCGCTGGCAGGGCCTCCTCTGCGCCTACCAGGCGCCCCGGGTCCCGAACCGGCACCTGCGGCGCATGGTCAACGTCTGGAACCAGGTCCAGTGCATGGCCACCTTCAACCTCTCCCGGTCGACCTCGGGCTACGAGACCGGCATCGGCCGCGGGATGGGCTACCGGGACTCGAACCAGGACATCCTCGGCTTCGTCCACCTCCTGCCGGCCCGAGCCCGCCAGCGCATCCTCGACATCGCCTCGACGCAGCTCTCCGACGGCACCTGCTTCCACCAGTACCAGCCCCTGACCAAGAAGGGCAACGCCGACGTCGGCGGCGGATTCAACGACGACCCGCTCTGGCTTATCCCCTCGACCTGCGCCTACATCCGCGAGACCGGGGACGAGACGATCCTTTCGGAGCCGTGCGGCTACGCCGACAGGCCGGGCTCCAGGGAGACGCTCCTGCACCACATCGAGACGTCAATGGCCTACACGCTCGCGAACCTGGGCCCGCACGGCCTCCCGCTCATCGGCCACGCCGACTGGAACGACTGCCTGAACCTGAACTGCTTCTCGACGGAGCCGAACGAGTCCTTCCAGGTCACCGGCGACATCGCCGGATCGAAGGCCGAGTCGGTCATGATCGCCGGACTGTTCCTCTACGCCGCTCGCGAGCTCGCCGACCTGTACCGTTTCCTGGGGGCCCCGGCCGACGCGCTCCGGGCCGACGGCTACCACGCCGGCATGCTTAAAACGGTCGAGGAGCAGGCGTGGGACGGCTCCTGGTACACGCGGGCATTCGACGCCGAGAGCCGGCCCGTGGGCTCGAAGGCCTGCGACGAGGGGAAGATCTTCATCGAGAGCCAGGCCTGGTGCGTCCTCGGCGGCGCCGGCGCGCACAACGGCCGGGCGAGGAAGGCGCTCGAGGCCGTGGAGAGGCACCTCTACCGCCCCGATCTCGGCTGCGCCCTGCAGTGGCCGCCGTATTCGACGTACCACCTCGAGCTGGGCGAGGTCTCCAGCTACCCGCCAGGATACAAGGAGAACGCCGGCGTCTTCTCCCACAACAACACGTGGATCCAGATCGGCTGGACGCTCCTCGGGGACGGCGAGCGCGCGCTCGGGTACTACCTGAGCATCTGCCCGTCGGCGAAGAAGGACCACGACGTGTATCGGTCCGAGCCCTACGTCTACGCCCAGATGACGGCGAGCCAGTTCTCGCCCACCCCGGGGGAGGCCAAGAACTCATGGCTCACCGGCACCGCCGCGTGGTCGTTCGTCGTCGCAAGCCAGTACATCCTCGGCATCCGGCCGGAGTTCCGCGGCCTGCGGGTGGACCCCTGCATTCCCAGGAGCTGGAAGGGCTTCACCGTCCAGCGCAGATTCCGGGGCGTCACCTACACGATCGCGGTCAGCAATCCCAGGGGCAGGTCCAAGGGCGTGAAGACCCTGGTCGTCGACGGGCGGAAGGTTGAGGGCAACGTGATTCCCCTCGCGGCCGACGGCCGGACGGCCGTGAATGTCGAGGCCGCGCTGGGGGCCTAGCGCCGGGCTCGTCCCTTCAGGTTCCCCGGGCCGGAAAGGCCCTACTTCTTCAGGGCGCGGACGTATTCGACCAGGGCCTTGATCTCGGCGTCGGAGAGTGTTTCGCCGAACGCCTTCATCTTCTCCTTGCCCGCCGAGTCCTTCAGGCCCTCCTTGATCTGCTTTGCGGCCTGCTCGTCGGTGAACGTCGCCTGATACGCCGGATCGGTCATGTTCTTCACCTGGGCCATCCGGCCCGCCTTGGTGTGTCCGGCGCCATCGGGGCCGTGGCAGGAGGCGCAGTTCTTCGTCCAATTGTCCTGGGCCTCGGCGCAATACGCCGAGGCGGCGCCCAGCATCAGCAGGGCGGCGCACGCGGGGATCGTGATCTTTTTCATCGGTGTTGTTTCGTCGGCCGGTCGGGTTGACGGGCCACGCAAGTGATTGCGACACCGCCGATCACGGATGTCGAAGCCAAAGCTTGCGCGATTCCCGGCAAACCCGGCCGGGCGGCCCCCCTGGGAATCCGGCAAAATACGCGTGATGTCCAACAAGAGATGGCAAGCCGGGGGCAGGGCCAGTCGCTAGATTCAGTCCCAAGCAGGTTGAACCCGAACCCGAACACTTCGATCGTACTGGCCATTCTGACCGCGGGATTTGTCGTCCTAGCGTACTCGTTTGCCCGGGTCCCGGCCCGGCCCGGCGTCGTGTCCCGCCCGCTCCTGGTGCCTCCCGGCGCCCTGGCCATCGTCCCGGGCACCGTGCGCATCTCGGCGGGCCAGCTCATGAAGAGCGGCGGCGACGTGTCCGGCCTGGACTGCTACGCCTGCCACCACAAGGAGAGTCCCCCGGAGGTCAAATTCGACGCCAATCACAGGATTGTCCTGCCGAGGGAGCACGCCGACCTGATCATCAGCATGCGCAACTGCGCGGAGTGCCACCCGCCCAACGACCCGGTCAAGCTGGACTACGACGCGTCGGGAAACGTGATCGTCCCGGCGGCGCACCAGGGCCTGCTTTCCATGGCCCACGGCCACACCCTGCGCAACAACAACTGCTACAACTGCCACGACCGCGACCAGCTCGACCAGCTGCACACCCCCGACGGGGCGGCGCTCAAGTTTGAGCAGGCGACGCTGCTGTGCGCCTCATGCCATGGGCCGACCTACCGCGACTGGATGGCCGGGGCCCACGGGCGCACGGGCGGGTACTGGGACAGGAAGGCGGGCCCGATAAAGAGGGAGGAGTGCGCCTCGTGCCACGATCCGCACGCGCCCGCCTTCACCGGCCTGATCCCGATGCCCGGGCCCCACCCCCTCCATCCCCTGCCCCGGACGCCGGCCCCATCCGTCTCCAACGACCATGGCCTCTGACACGACAGACAACGGGATGTCCCGCCGAAGCTTCCTGCGGACCTCGACCGTCCTGTCGGCGGGCGCGGCCGCGATCGCGGCCGGACTGGCGCCGCTGCGCAAGCTCGGGCAGTTCACCTCCGTCGACGAGTTCGTCCAGAAGTATTACAAGGAGCTGAGCCCCGAGGAGATGAAGGCCGTGCTGGCCCGGATCGAGGACGAGGTGCAGCGCCAATACGGGATCCGGCCGCACGTGCGCGACTACAAGCCGATGAACGGCGTTGAATTTGTCTACGCCCTCAACCTGACCCGATGCGTCGGCTGCCGAAAGTGCGTCCACGCCTGCGTCGCGGAGAACAACCAGTCCCGCAATCCGGAGATCCAGTACATCCGCGTGCTCAGGATGCCAAACGACGGCACGTTCGACGTGGACAAGGGCGACCACAACTACGCCCCGAAGTCCGTGCCGGAGCCGGGGGTCTTCTACATGCCCGTGCAGTGCCACCAGTGCAAGAATCCGCCCTGCGTCAAGGTCTGCCCCGTGAAGGCGACCTGGCAGGAGCCGGACGGAATAACCGTGGTCGACTACAACTGGTGCATCGGCTGCCGCTACTGCGAGGCGGCCTGCCCGTACTGGGCCCGGCGCTTCAATTTCACGGATCCGTCGATCCCGCCCGACCAGCTCAACCTCAACATGTCCTACCTGGGCAACCGCCCGCGGCGCAAGGGCGTGATGGAGAAGTGCCATTTCTGCATCCAGCGCACCCGCGCCGGCCGCTACCCCGCCTGCGTCGAGGTCTGCCCCACCGGGTCGCGCAAGTTCGGCAACATCCTGGATCCGGACAGCGAGGTCTCCTACATCCTGAGGAACAAGCGCGTCCTGGTCCTCAAGGCGGAGGTGGGGACGCTGCCCCGGTTCTTCTATTACTTCGACGTCTGACCCATGGGCATGAGAAGCTACCTCAGATTCCTCCGCCGGTGCGCCGGGGTCTCCCTCAAGGGGGACTGGCGCTACTACGCCTGGATCGGGGTCCTCGCGGCGCTCTGCGTCACCGGGCTGAACGCCTACGCCAAGCAGTTTGTCGCGGGCCTCGAGATCACCGGCATGAGCGACCAGGTCTCGTGGGGCGTGTACATCGCGAACTTCACCTTCCTGGTCGGGATGGCGGCCGCCGCCGTCATGCTCGTGATTCCGGTCTACATCTACAAGAACGAGGACCTCCACGACCTCGTCATATTCGGCGAGCTGCTCGCGGTGGCCGCGATCCTGATGTGCCTCGCGTTCGTGACCGTGGACCTGGGCCGCCCGGACCGCTTCTGGCACCTGATCCCGGTCATCGGCGTCTTCCACTTTCCGGGCTCCATGCTCAGCTGGGACGTTCTCGTGCTCAACGGCTACCTGCTGCTCAATGTCTACATCTGCGGCTACCTCCTCTACTGCCGCTACCAGAACAGGAAGCCGGCGAAATGGTTCTACATCCCGTTTGTCTTCACCGCCATCTTCTGGGCCATCTCGATCCACACCGTCACGGCGTTTCTCTACGTCGGCCTGGGCGGCCGGCCGTTCTGGAATTCCTCCATCGTCGGCCCCCGCTTTCTGGCCTCGGCGTTCACCGCCGGCCCCGCGTTTGTCATCCTGGCGCTGCAGGTGGTCCGCCGCGCCAGCGCGACCGCCGGCGACGGGGCCCGCCGCCAGCCGCGGGGCGACACCGCGGCGTCAAGGAGGCAGCTGCACCGCCCCGCGACCGCCGCGGACCTGGACCTGCTGGCCCTGTACCTGCCCGAGCTCGAATCCGTCTCCCCGGAGGAACGCCGGGAGTGCCTTGCGGGCGCCACGATTCTCGCGGTGGCGGCGGGCGACGTCCTGCTGTACCAGGGGGCATTGGACAATGACGCCTTCTTTGTCCTCAAGGGTCGGGTCGTCGTCAGACGGGAGGAGGGCGGCCGCTACCGGACGACCCGCAACATAGGACCGGGCGAACAGTTTGGCGAGGTCTCCGCCCTCACCGGCACGCCGCGCGCGGCCACGGCCACGGCCGCGGAGCCGACCGAGGTCCTGTGCCTGCCCCAGGAGTCCCTGCGCAGCCTCATGCGCAACCCGAAGATGAACGAGATCATCACCTGGCGCATGGGGGAGCGGCTCATGATCTCGGACCGGAGCCTGCTCATCCTCCGGGCCATCGTGCAGGTGTCGATGATCATCAATGTGTTCCTCCTGGCCAACGAGATCTTCACCGAATTCTACAACACCAACGGCCATGACGTCTCCTGGCGGTACCTGGTCCTCGGCCTGGACGGCTACCACGCGCTCGTCCCATGGTTCTGGACCGCCCTCACCCTCAACATCGGAGCGATGGTGATCCTCATGCTTCCGCTCAGCCGCAGGCTCAAGTGGCTCAACCTGGCCTGCCTCATGTGCATATTCGGAATCTGGATCGAGAAGGGGATGGGCCTCGTGATCCCGGGCTTTGTCCCGACGCCGCTCGGCGAGATGGTCGAGTACGTCCCCACCTGGAACGAGACGCTGGTCTGCGTCGGCATCTGGGCGTTTGGACTTCTGTGCTTCACCATCTTCCTGCGGATGTCCGTGCCGATTCTCCAGGGGGAGCTCTCCCGGGCGAACGAAGCGTGACCTAGACCCAGCGAGCCGATCGCCGCCATGCCGCAGAAACCGACCCTCGAAGACGCCCGGCAATCACTGACCGAGCACGTGGCCGCCAAGGGGGCCGAGATCCGCGCAAAATACGGCCCGTCCATCGGCTGGCCGCAGCTCCAGCGGATCCTGGCCGACCCCGCCTGCGTCCGCTATCCCTGCGAGCTCGCGTTTGACGCCGGCCCGCTTCAGCCGGACGAGTGCGCCTACCCGGAGCCGAAGGGGGCGCGCCCCGAGGACGGGTTTCGCCTCTGCGTGCATCCGTACTTCTCAGTCGATCCGGCCCGCGTTCCCCTGCTGGCGCTCTACCAGCTCGTCGCGGTCAACTATGGCGCGTTCGCGTCGCCGGACGACGCGGAGGCCTTTGCGGCCGCCGCGCTGGGAATGGCCCGGGACGAATATTACGCGGCCCTCTGCGCCATGGCCGACGAGATCTCGACGAGCCGCCCGGGGCAGGAGGAGCCGGAGCCGCCGGGTTGCCAATGCGGCGCCTGAAGCTCGGCCCCGACGCGCCCGCCCCCGGACGCAGGGACCCCGGGAGTGTGGCCCGCGACTTGAGGCCCTGGCGGCGCAGCCGCCGCTCTCTGGGCGCGCCGCTCACCGGCAGGTGATAAAGCCGTACCGGAAGCAACCCGTCCGAAAGGCGAGCCAGATTCGGCACGCGGTCAGCGCAAAGACGCGGTCGACCGCGGTCGACTGGAGCAGATACGTGCGGTATTGGCGGCGGGTCACCAGGCGCAGCACCGTGCGCCCGATGATCACGTTCCAGGTCCTGGCCACCCGCCGGGTGAGGTCCTCGACCTCCACCTGCGAGAAGCCGGCCACGCGCAGGGTCGAGCAAAGAGCGCCGGCAGTCGTCAGCAGCGGCTGGCGGCCCTCACGGCAGAGCGCATTGAGCAGGTGCCGCTGCGACCAAGCGCACACCCGGTCGGAACGCAGCCACGTGGCGATCACCAAGCGCCCCCCCGGCCTGACCGCACGCCGCAACTTGCGCGCAAAGCCCGCCTTGTCCGCGAAATGCTCGAGGCTCTCCAGGGCAAAGGCGCCGTCCAGCTCTCCATCGGCGAACTCCGCCACTGCCCAGTCCTGCAGGCGGATGTCCACGGCGCCCCGGGAGGGGACGAGGCGATCGGCGTAGGATTTCTGCGCGGCCGACACCGTGAATCCGACCACGCGGGCCCCGTGCCCCTCGGCGGCGAGGCGGGCCGTGGCGCCGTAGCCGCATCCGATGTCGGCTATGCGTGCGCCCGGAGGGAGCTCGAGCCGGTCGAGCACCAGATGGCTCATCTGGAGCACCGCCTCCTCGGGGGACTCGCGGCCGCTCAGCCAAAGCCCGTGGTGCACGTGCTCGCCCCAGATGTCGCGATAAAAGCGATCGAGCGAGTCGTAGTGCGCGGCGATGGCCTCAATGGCGGGTTCGGGCGGTTCGCCGTCTGGAGCGGATCTCATGGTTTTTCGCCGGCGGGGGCCCGCGGATCCGCCGGGGCGGACGATGGTAATGCTTTGCCCGCGCGGGCTGTCCTCGGTTTTAGTCTCAGGAACTTATGCAATCGGAACACCTGCGCCCGTCCTTCTCGCTGTCCGCCGGCCATTGGGCCACCTACATCGCCGTCTATCTTCTCATCGGCGCGCTGATGAACCAGGCCGGCCAGTGGCTGCAGATCGCCCGCTTCGCGCATTGGTGGCAGGTCATAACGGTTTACCTGGGTTACATGGTGCCGATCTCGGTGGCCCTTCGCCGCCTCCCCTGGTGGCGGCAGTACCTCTACGGGCTTTTCCCGATGGGCCTCCTCGAGCTCGGCGGCTACGCGCTGCACAGCAGCTACGCGTATCCCGACAACTGGCTCGACCGTCTCTTCAGCGAGCGAAACTTCAGCCTCGCGATGACTCTCTTCTTCGCCGCGTATATCCCCCTGCTGAACGCCCTGGTGGCGCGCGTCCACCGCGCGCTCGCCCCGCCGGCGCCCTGATCGGGAGGTGGGCCTCATCTCAAAGCCGCGGGAGTGGCGGTCGCTGGCGCGCTATAGGCTCCATTCAAAACGACTTGTAGAACACCAGGCCCGCGCCATTGCCCGTCGCGTAGGGACTCCAGCTCAGTTTCTTGGGGTTGGGCTGCTCGCCGTGGCGGTGCACGACCGCCCTGGCAACCGACCAGCCGAGGAGGGCGCCGGCCACCACGTCGCTCGTGTAATGGGCGTTCTGCTCGATCCGCGCGTAGCCCACCAGCCCGGCCCCGCCGTAGCAGAGAGTCTGCACCCACCAGTAGGGGTAGTTCTCGGCGATGGCCGTCGCGACCGCGAACGCCTGGGAGGCGTGGCCGGACGGGAATGACTGATTGCCGCTGAAGGGCTTGAATTCGAACGTGCGTGTGGCCGTGTTCGGCCGCACGCGGCCGACCGCGTACTTTACGGAAGTGCCGATCAGGCCGGGACCGATTATGCTCGCCGTCAGGGCGTCCATCGCCGTGTTCTTCGCGGTCGTGTCCCCGCCGACCTCGCCCCAGACCTCAAAGGCGCCGATGACTCCGAACGACCACGTGGAACCGAGATTCTGGTATTGCTTGAAAAAACGGTCCTCGCCTGGCGTCCGGCGGGCCTGCACGTGATCCTTGATGGTATTGTCGAACGCGGCTGCCGCACCGATGCCGGCTGCTGAGAATCCCGCGGCCATCCAGTCCTGCTGGTCCCAGCGCGCCGGCGCGGTGAGCACCATGCCGGTGTCGCTCCAGAGGAGTTCGACGTAATCGCCGGTCCAGAGGTGGTCGGGCCGGATGCCGGCGGACCCGGAATCGGATGCCGGCCCGGCGTTCGCCGCGGCCGGAGAAGAGAGGTCCGCCTCGGCTCCCGCCCGGGCCTCGGGCATTGCCAGGGCCGCCCAGATGCAGGCGGCCGGCAGCCAAAGGCCGGCCGGCCTGCGATTGGAGCGAAACGTCTTCACTGTGGGGATGACCCTTGCCATTGGGGGCCTAGTTCAATCCCCCGCGAAAAGGAATGAGATTATTTGCCGCCGACGTCCCGTGCCGCGGGACGCATGATATGAAGATCGCGATCGTCGAATAACCGAGCCTGGCCGGTCGGTGTGGGGGTGGGCACTTGCCGAACTGGGACACGGCGCGCGTCCGGTTTGTTCCAGCCCCTGGGCGCGGAGCGCCACGGCGCGAGGCGAGACCGGACGTCTGCGGCGGCCCCCGGGCGACCCGGGGGACGTCCGGATCAGCTTCCCATTTGCACTATCCGCTCGAATTCCACGCGGGCGAGCGGCATCACCGAAAGCCGGCTGTTTCGCAGCAGATGAATGCCGGCGAGCCCCGGCGAGGCCCGGACCGCCGCAAGGCTCACGGGACGCTCCAAGCGCCTCACGGCCTCCAGCTCGACCGCGACCCAGCCGGGCTCGGCGGCAGTCGGGTCGGGATACGCGGCCCTGGCCACCGAGGCGATTCCCACGACCGACTTGGCGTCGCCGCTGGCGTAAAAGAGCACGCGGTCCCCGGGCCGCATGCCCTTGAGATTGTTGCGCGCCTGGTAATTGCGCACCCCGTCCCACACGGCGCGTCCGTCGCGCTCAAAGGCCTCCCACGAGTAGCTCTCGGGCTCCTGCTTGACCAGCCAGAACCCGCCGCTCGCGGACTCCTTCAGCTCATGTTTCCGGCGGCCCCTTTGAATCATCGCGGTTGCAAGGATTGGACGCGGAGGCGGCCCACCGCAAAGGGAAATTCCGGGCAGGTGGCCTGCCGGGACGCGCCCTCGGGCCCCGCCCGCAATCCCGCCCCCACTTTGCCTTTGCCATATTCCGGATTTTCGCCGCTCTCTTCGAGCCCCGACAAATGACTCGAAACAAGGCCCGACCAGGTTCCAGTCGCTGACGTTGCGGCGCCAGCTGTCCCGCGAACCGCCCGCTCCGCACCCATGCCCTGGATCCAGGTCTATGCCCCGATCAATGGCAGCATCGGCCTGTCCGCGGCGGTTGCCGCCGTTCCCCTCGCGGTTGTCTTCGTGTGCCTCGCGATCCTGAGGATCAAGGCCTTCAAGGCGGTGATCCTGGCTCTGGCCTCCGCCGTCCTTCTTTCAATCTTCGCCTGGGGAATGCCTGCAAGGCTGGCCGGCCTCGCCGCGCTGCACGGCGCGGCGTTCGGCCTCTTCCCGGTCTTCTTCATCGTCCTGGCGACGCTGTTCCTCTACAACATCACGGTCAAGGGCGGCCAGTTCGAGGTGATTCGCGCGTCGCTGGCCAGCGTGACCACCGACCGCCGCCTCCAGGCCCTTCTGATCGCGTTTTGCTTTGGAGCCTTCATCGAAGGGGCCGCCGGATTCGGCACTCCCGTGGCCATCGCCGGCGCCACGCTTGCGGGCCTGGGCTTCCGTCCCTTCTACGCCGCCGGGATCTGCCTGGTGGCGAACACGGCGCCGGTCGCATTCGGCGCCATCGGCACCGCGATCGTGGCCCTGGGGGGAGTCATGGGCCTAAGTGACGCCGGCCTGATGAAGCTCTCGGTCATGGTGGGTCACCAGCTGCCGCTAATCTCCCTCATCATTCCCCCCTACATCGTCATGATCATGGCCGGCTTCAAGAGGACCGTGGAGGTCCTTCCCGCCATCGCCGTCTGCAGCGTCACGTTCGCCTGCTGCCAGTGGGCAACCGCCTGTTACCTCGGGCCCTACCTCCCGGACATCATTGCCTCGCTGGCGTCCATGGCTGCCCTTGTGCTCCTGACGAGGGTCTGGCGGCCGAAGACGATCTTCCGCTTCGGCCATGAGCACGCGCTCGAAGACGAAGCCCACGGCTACACGACGGCTCAAGTCACCCGCGCCTGGGCCCCGTATTTCGCCCTGACGTTCGTGGTCCTTCTATGGGGCCTTCCCCCGGTCAAGGCCGCGTTGGGCAGGAGCACCGTGTTTATTCCCGTCGCCGGCCTCGACAACGCCATTGCCAGGATGCCCGCGGCCCTTCCCGGGGCCCCCGGGGCCGCGGCCCAGCCCGCGCCGCCGCACGGCGGGCCGGCGCGCCCGGTCCAGATTCCCGCAAGGTTCAGGCTGGACTACCTCGCAAGCGGGGGATCGGCGGTGTTCATCGCCGCCCTGTTTTCCGCCCTCGTCTGCGGCCTGCGGGCGGGCGAAACGGCGCGGCTCTTCGGCAGGACGCTCTATGACCTGCGGTTCCCGACTATCACGATCGCCGCCGTCCTGGCCCTCGCGTACGTCATGAACGCCTCCGGCATGACCGTCTGCCTCGGCATATGGTGCACGAGGGCCGGCCGCGCCTTCCCGCTCATCTCGCCCGTCCTCGGCTGGATCGGCGTGTTCCTCACCGGCTCCGACACGTCGAGCAACGTCCTTTTCGGCGGCCTGCAGAAGGCCGCCGCCGAGCAGCTCGGGATCAACCCGCTCCTGACCGGGGCCGCCAACGCCAGCGGAGGGGTGATGGGCAAGATGATCTCGCCCCAGTCCCTGGTGGTCGCCTGCGCCGCCACCGGCATGGTGGGCGAGGAGGGGTCCCTGCTGCGCTTCACGCTGAAGCACTCGCTCATCCTGCTCGGCGTCGTCTGCGTCATCACCTACCTGCAGGCATTCTACCTGACCTGGATGGTTCCCTCCTAGAGCCGGGAATGAGGATCCCCTGAGGAAGACGCCCTATCGCGGGCGGGCCGGGGTTTGGCGTTGCATCGCCTCGCTCCGCGCTGCGACGATCCCGCGCCCGCTCCGCCCGGCAATTTCGCGCATTTCCCCGTGCCATCGCCGCCCCCCGATCTCGTCCTGCTCGTTCCCGTGTTCAACGAGGAGGACGCAATCGTGCCGGTGCTGACCGAGTGGCGGGCGGAGCTCGACCGCACCGTCGGGGCCGGACGCTTCGCCATCCTCGTGGTCGACGACGGTTCAACCGACGCCACCCCGGCCCGCCTCGCAGCCCTCGGCTGGCCGGAGCTGCGCGTGCACCGCCATTCGAACCGGGGACATGGCCAGAGCTGCCTCGCGGGCTACATCGAGGCCGCCGAGACGGGCGCGCCCCATGTCTTCCAGATCGACTCGGACGGCCAGTGCGACCCGGCCGGATTCGCGGGCGTCTGGGAGAGGAGGCGAAACGCCCCCGCGATTTACGGCAGGAGGATGACCAGGGACGACGGGCTCACCCGCCGGGTCATCAGCAAGGTGCTGCGCGCATCGCTCAAGATCACGCGCCGCACGCGGCTCAACGACACCAACGTGCCGTTCCGGCTCTACGACGCGCCCCTTGCGGCCGCAACGGCGAAGCGGATACCGGCGGACTTCAACCTCGCGAACATTGCCATGGCGCTCCTTCTCGAGCCCGCCGGCTTTGAGGAGGTGCCCATCCATTTCCGCGACCGCATGGGGGGGCACCCCACCGTGCGCCTGTGGGGGTTTGTACCCAAGGCCCTGCGGTTGCATCGCGACCTGTTTAGGCTAGGCCATTAGGGGATGCGCGACAGCTATGATTACCTGATCGTAGGAGCCGGCCTTTCTGGATTGGTCCTTGCCGAGCGCCTGGGCTCGATCGGGCGGAGCTGCCTCGTCGTGGAGCGGCGCAACCACATCGGGGGCAACTGCCACGACCGCAAGGACATAAACGGCCTCTTCTTCCACGTCTACGGCCCGCACTACTTCCGCACGAATTCCGAGGCGGTCCGCACTTACTTGAGCCGGTTCACGCAATGGAACGACGCGAAGTACCGCGTAAACGTCTTCGCGGGGGGCACCTATTGGAGCTTTCCGATCAATCTCGGCACGTTTCGGCAGTTCTCCCGCAACCCGGCCGCCACCGAGGACGACTTCAAGGCCTACCTCGCCCGCAGCGCCGTGCCGATCGCATCGCCGGCCAACTCCAAGGAGGCCATCCTCGCGGCCGTCGGGGTGGAGCTCTACGAGTTCTTCTACAAGGGGTACACCCAGAAGCAGTGGGGGCGGCCCGCCGAGGCGCTCGACGCCTCGGTCACCCGGCGGATCCCCATACACACCGGCCTCGACGAGCGCTATTTCCGCGACGAGTTCCAGGCGCTTCCGAGGCAGGGCTACCACCCGATGTTCGAGGCCATCCTGGAGGCCTCCAAGGCCGAGCTGCGGCTGGAAACCGACTACCGGGAGGTCCTTCCCCTCGTCCGGCACCGGCACCTGATCTACTCGGGACCCCTGGACGAGTATTTCGATTGCCGATACGGGGCGCTGCCGTACCGGACCGCGCGCTACGCGCTGGAGGAGCTGGCGGAGCACCAGGTGCCCGCCGGGGGCTTTGTCCAGCCCGTCCTCCAGGTGAATTACCCGGGACCAGAGCCGTTCACCCGCACGGTCGAGCTCAAGCACGTCACCGGACAGGTCAGCCGATGCTCCAACATCGTGCGCGAGTTCCCTGCGGAGTACAGGCCCGGGGAGAGCGACCCGAACTATCCCGTTCCCGGCGCGGAGAGCGACGCGCTCGCGGCGCGCTACCGCGAGCTCGCCGAACGGGAGCCGGGGGTCACCTTCATCGGCCGCCTGGCCCAGTACCGCTACCTCAACATGGACCAGGTCGTCGCCGCGGCCCTGCACACGTTTGACAAGCTGAGCGGGCCCCAGCCGTGAGCGCGGCGGGCCCGCCGGGGGGGAATCACGGCCTGGCACCGGGCTCGCGCTTCCAGAACCCGACCCGGCGCCCGTTTTCGGGGTAGGTCAGGATGTCGCACCA
>DATNHT010000112.1:0-11011 GCA_035604815.1 Opitutaceae bacterium | reverse complement strand
AGGCCAGCCGATCGTGCCAGTCTCGCCAGCTCGCACGCGTTTTTCCAGACATCGGCGGTCATCTCCAACTCTGGAAGCGTCTTCTCGAATTCACGCAGGGCTCTCTTTTCACGCTCACCCCGGGCGCCGTTCCACAACTCGAGGCGGACCATCGGCACGATACAAGCCTCGCCCGCGCGCAAGTGCGCATTGACCCGTTCCCGAACGTCAACGCGCCCGCCGGTGCGCAACATCTCGGCCCACGAGGACGTGTCGATCACTACCATGGCTGTTTCCCATCTTCACGCATCCGACCAAGATCCTCCTGCGCGTTGAAATCCTTGAACGTTCCGGCGTACTTCGTCAGACCTGCCATGCGTTGGCGGCGATTGAAGTCTTCGACCGCCTGCACGATTGCCGCGCGCTTCGTTTCGGCCCTCGTAAAGGCCATCAAGTCGCGGAGTGAATCGTCGGGAATATTGATGGTTGTCTTCATGCTTCCATCATAGGTCAATTCGGAATCCAAAACAAGCGGAAATGGAATCAATATGAATTCCGATTGGATTACCCATAAGGTGTGACGGATCAATAAAATATATGATGTTTAATATGATCGTGTCGCAGCCTGCATGGACAGAAGGAAGGGTCGCATGTCAACCCGGCCGGAGCTTTGCGAAAGAGGTCATTGGGTCTTTTTCAGAACGACTAACAATCGGGCTGCAAAGAGTTTCGGCCAGCGCGACAGGGCGTGGTCAACGCTCCGCCAGAAGCGGAACATGGCGGGACCCCCGATCCGCGGTCCCGAGAACCCTCCCGTTGCAAGATACTCGAAGGAGGCGAGAGGCGTCACCTCGCAGAGGTCCCACTTCGCCAGGCGGCCGGGCGCCTCGCGCCGCCAAAAGATCCGCGTGGCGGCTCCCTGGGCCGCGAAGTAGTCCGCATCGGAGGGCCTGAACCCGGCGGGCGCCTCCCAAGTCACCGGCAACCTCAGCCCGACGGGCTCGTGATGGAAGAGCCCGTACACCAGCCGGCCGGTCCAGCTGATCGCTGGATCAAAGATGATCACCCGGCCGCCCGGCGCCAGAACCCTGCGAAACTCGGCCAGCGCCGTCGACGGGTAGCGCAGGTGGTGCCACACGTCGAAGAGGATCAGGTTGGAAATGCCGCCGTCAGGGTAGCTGAGGCGGTAGGCGTTTTCCTGGCGGTCGAGCCAGGGATTGGGAAAGAGGTCGGTCGTGACGCACTCGGGGATGACCTCCTTGATGGAGCCCATGCCGGAGCCAAGCTCGACGATCTGCCCGGGTATCCGCCGGTCGACGCGCGAGGCGATCAGCTCGTGGAACCCCCGGTACACGGCCCGCAGCTGCGGCTTCCGCTGCCAGGCCTGCCGGTTCGCCTGGATCTCGACGTCGTGCTGCCCGACCGGCAGCGAATCGCCCGCGTTCATCAGCATGATTTTAAAAGGAACGCAAAGAGTGCCTTAGATGTCCCTTTGGGCTCAAGAAAACTCCGGATCCCCGCCGGGTTTATGATTGCGTTCGACTCCGATTTACCGCGGGCTAGACGACCACTATTTCCTCGAGAATGAGACTGCACCGAACCCTGCCGCTGCTCTTGCTTGCCATGGCATCGCTCCGGGCGGAGGCGCCCTCCATCCAGGGCACGCTGCCCGAGGACTACCTTCCGAGCCTGAGGCCCCTGCTAAAGACCGCGGTCGAGCGGTCGCCGAACACGATCATGGCCAGCATCCAGCTGGCCCAGGGCGAGGCCGTGCGGTACCTGGACGCCGCCCAGCTCTGGCCGCAGGTCAGCGGCGGGGCCAATTACGCCGTCAGCGTTGAATCGGTCTCCCACGGGGTAGGCAGCACCGAGCGCGGGTTCTTCTACAATTTCGGGGTGAACCAGTCGATCTTCCAGTGGGGCGCCTACAAGAACAACGCGGTCATCGGCACCCTGGGCGTCAAGATCGCCGAGCGCAGCTACGCGGAGGCCTACCGGCTGCTCGCGACGACGATACGCGAACAGTACATGGGCCTGGTGACCAGGAAGATAGCCCTGCGGAACGCGCGCTTCAGCCAGAAGATTGCCTCCGAGGCGGTCGCCACCCTGAAGGCGAAGCTCGAGTCCGGCTCCGCGTCCGAGGCCGACCTGCAGGGGGTCACCATCGCCTTCCAGCAGGCGGAGCTAAACGGGGACCGCTCGGCCGAGGACTACGCCTATGCGAAGCGGGTGTTCACGCGCCTGGTGGGGATCGACGATGTCGACGAGGACTCCGTTCCCCTGGAGCTCGGGCACCCCGAATACTCCGCGTCGCTGACGGACGCGATACTCACCGGGTTTCTCGCCGACGGGGTCGAGAGCACCTTCCAGAGCGAGGTGTACAAGATGCAGGTGCAGCAGCAGGACCTGGCCTATTCGATCGCGAAGGTGCGGCTTCTTCCGAAGATAAACGCTTCCGCCAACTACCAGCTTTTCAACCAGTCGACGGCGAACTCGGGGTTTGTCTCGCAGGTCGCCCTCCAGCAGGAGAACTACAGCATCGCGGCGTACTGGTCGGTGTTCGACGGCCTCGCCACCCGCGGCGCCAAGCTTTCCGCGCTGGCGAACAAGCGCCTCTTCGAGCGCATCCGCAAGACCTACATCGACAACACGATCGACTCGATAAGCTACATGCGCCACCAGATCGCGCTCTCGTCGAGGGCCATGGCCCTTTCCGAGGTCCACAACGCGCTCATCGGGGCCGAGGTGAAGCGGATCACGGAGGACCTGAAGCTGGGTTACGCGTCGCCGGCGACGGTCGAGCAGAGCACCATGAACCTCTACCTGACCGAGGTCGACGTGGCGAACGCCCGGACCGACTACTTCAGCAGATGGTCCGAATTCATCTCGCTTGCCGGGATAGATCCCGCGATCGCCAACGTCTCCCCCCGCTATGTCCGATAAAACCCGCAGGTCCCTTCTCTGGCTCAAGATCATCCTCGCAGTGGCGGTCCTCGCGGCCGCCGGGTTCGCGGTGCTCCTCTCCGCGCGGCCGGTGGCCAAGGTGGAGACGGTGGTGAGCGGCGAGGCCAAGGACCTGAAGCCCGGCAGCGTCACGGTCAAGGAGGTGTACTCGATGCAGATGAAGAGCGAGATCGCGGGCCGCGTGCTCAAGGAGGGCTACAGCCTCGACCCCGGGATGTCCGTCAAGGAGGGCGACGTGCTGGTCCACCTGGACGCCTCCGACATCCTGATCGCGAAGGACCAGATCCAGAACCAGTACGACGCCGTCAAGCAGAGGATCGCCGTGGGATCGGTGCAGACGTACAACCTCGAGTCCGCCGAGTCGGACTTCAAGAACACGGCGCGCCTCTTCAACATGGGGCAGGTCTCGGACAGCGATTACCAGAAGGCGCGCCGGGCGGTGGAGACGATCAAGCAGATGGTGGCGCTCGAGAAGGTGACCAACGAGGAGGACCTGAAGACGGACGAGAACACGCTCAGGGCCAAGCAGAGCGACATCAACAAGATGACGATCCGGGCGCCCTTCGAGGGCCAGGTCTCCTATGTGTACGCGCACCCGGGCGACCTGATCGACGTGGGCTCGCCGATCGTGGCCCTCATCACGAGGGACCGCCTGGTTGAGGCGAAGATAAGCGAGGAGGACTTTGCGAACATCAAGGTGGGCCAGCCGGCCTCGGTCCAGTTCCTGCCCTACGGGGCCTGGGTGTACAACGGAAAGGTGAAGAAGATCCTGCCGACCGCCGATCCCGAGACGCAGAGGCACCTGGTGGACCTGACCATCACCGACATTGAGCCGGAGAAGCTGATCCCGGGGATAACCGGCGAGGTCACGATTGTCGTCGGGACCCGCCCGGCGAAGGCGATCATCCCGCGCCGGGCGCTCTTAAACGAGAGCGTCTTTGTGGTGAAGGGCGGCAGGGTGGAGCTGCGGAAGGTGAGGAAGGGCTACGTGTGGCTGACGGGCGCCGAGATCCTCGAGGGGCTTGAGGCCGGCGAGCAGGTGATCGTGGAGGACCTGGACAGCTTCCGCGACGGCGACCGGGTCCGCGTCGAGGAGCTTCCCTCGGACGCCTTCAGCAAGAAGAAATAGCCGCCCGGATGTCCCAGAACTTCCGCATCGCGCTGCGATTCCTGACGGCAAAGAAGCGGGCCATGTTGATGAGCCTGTCCTGCATCGTGCTGGGCGTCGGGCTCTTCGTGGTGACGCAGGCGACGACGAGCGGGTTCCAGGAATTCTTCATAAAGACGATCCTCGGGACGAACGGGGCGATCATGATCCAGGACAAGCTCCAGGCGACCATGCGAAGCCTCGAGGCCGGGTACAACTCCGGCTACGAGATCCGCCAGAAGGAGGGCCAGAAGTACATCGAGGGGATCGAGTACCCGGCGCTTCTGACCGAGAGCGTGCTGTCGTACCGCAACGTGTCGGGGGTCTCGACCGTGCTTCGGGGCACCGTCGTCATCCGCAGCTCCTTCAGGGAGCAGACCGGGCAGGCCTACGGCATCGTGCTGGACGAGCACCTGCGGGTCTCGGACCTCTCCTCGCAGATCGTGCAGGGCTCGCTCGCCGACTTCCGCCAGCAGCTCGGGGGCGCCCTGATCGGGCGCGTGATCGCCGACAAGCTCCAGCTGGACGCGGGCGACTCCTTCGAGATGCTCAACCAGGGCGACATCCACCACTACAAGGTGAGCGCGATCTACCAGACGGGGGTGACCGACATCGACAGCGTCCGGGTGTACCTTAAGATGGACGAGGCCAGGGCCCTCTTCAAGAAGCCGACGGGGGCGACCTACCTGCAGGTGAGCCTCTTCGACAGGAACCGCGCGCGGGAGGACGCCGCCGAGATGACGAACGCCCTGCAGCACAAGGCGGACGCCTGGCAGGACCGCGAGAAGTCCTGGCTCGGGGTCTTCCGGGCGTTCCGGATCGCGACGGGGATCACGGTGTCGGTGTTCACGCTGATTGCCGGGCTCGCCATGTTCAACACGCTCGCGATGATCGTCATGGAGAAGACCAAGGAGATCGCGATCCTGCGGTCCATGGGCTACACGCGCCAGGACATCTCGCGCATCTTTCTCTGGCAGGCGGCGATAGTCCTCGCGATCGGGATGGTGCTCGGGTGCGCGCTAGGCGCCGGGATCACCTACGCCGTCTCGCAGGTCCCCCTGCCGATAACCGGCATATTCACCACGCACAAGTTCCTGGTCCAGTGGTCGCGCTGGCACTACATCGAGGCCGTAGTGACCGCCGTCGCCATGGTCATGCTGGCGAGCCTGATCCCGTCGCGGCGGGCGGCGAGGCTCGAGCCCGGCGACATCATCCGGGGGACCGCCCAGTAGGCACAACCCGTGGCCGACGAATCCAAAGTCGCCCTGCGCTGCAACGGGCTCCACCGCTTCCTCGGCAGGGACGAGGGCAGGGTCCACGTGCTCAAGGGGGTCACGTTCGAGGCCAGGGCGGGCCAGGTCTACGCGATCGTCGGCCCCTCGGGGTGCGGCAAGTCGACGCTCCTCTACCTCCTGGGGCTCCTCGACCTGCCGGATTCCGGGGAGATATGGATCAACGGCCAGCTGATGTCGAACAGCGTGGACGCGGTCCGGACGGCCGCCCGCGGCGAGCACATCGGCTTCGTCTTCCAGTTCCATTTCCTGATGCTAGAGTTCACGGTGCTGGAGAACGTCATGATGCCCATGCGCAAGCTGGGCCGCCTCGGGCCGGCCGAGATGGGGGAGCGGGCGGCCCATCTCCTGGACTCGGTGGGCCTGGGCGACAAGCGGCACCGGCTGGCGGTCCACCTGTCCGGCGGCGAGCAGCAGAGGGTCGCCATCGCGCGGGCCCTCGCCAACCAGCCGACCATCATCCTCGCCGACGAGCCGACGGGCAACCTGGACGTGACAAACGCCGGCATCGTCTTCGACGTGCTGACCCGGGTCGCCAAGGAAAACGGCCAGGCAGTCGTCCTTGTCTCGCACAACCCGGAGATCGCCGCCAAGTGCGACTTCACCCGGCCGATGCGTGACGGGATGTTCGTCTGACGGCCGGCCGGGCGGGCGGGAGCCGGGGGCGGCGCGCCCCCTTTCGGGGGGCAAGGCGCGAATGGCCGGAAAATATGGTTTACAACCCAAACCCGGGCGCCTTCTTTCGGGGCCGATTCCACCCACCACACGACAATCCGTGAGCCACGATCCATCGCGAAAACGCTTCCTCGCCAGGATGCTCGGGTTTGCCGCCGTGGGCGCGCTCGCGCCTAGCTCCGTGGCGGGGGCCGTTGCCCCGGCGTCGACCAACAAGGCGGACGGCAGGGCCGTCGCCTTCCGGCTGCGGCCGCAGCCGCGCGCGGTCTGCCGGCGCGGCGGGGCCGCCTAGCAGGGCGGCGCAATCCGCGGTCCCCAAAGGCTCATGCCCAAGCTTTTCCAGAAGTCGGCAAACCAGCTGCCCCTGCAGATCATCCTGTACCTGTGCGTCGTGGCCGGGGTCGCCACGGCGGGGGTTAACTACTACATGACGCCCAAGTACACGCGGGTCGGCTACGCGCCGATCCAACCGGTGCCCTACAGCCACGCGAAGCACGTGGGCGAGCTCGGCCTGGACTGCCGCTACTGCCACAGCACGATCGACACGGCGGGCGCGGCCGTGCCGACGGCGCAGACGTGCATGAACTGCCACAGCCAGATAAAGACAACGAGCCCGGCTCTGGCGGCCGTGCGCGACAGCTTCCAGACCGGCAGGCCGATCCCGTGGGTGCACGTCCACGTGATGCCGAGCTTCGTCTACTTTGACCACTCGATCCACGTCAACCGGGGCATCGGCTGCGTCGAGTGCCACGGCAAGGTGAGCGAGATGGACGTCGTCGCGCAGAGGCAGCCGATGAGCATGGGGTTCTGCCTCGACTGCCACCGCTCTCCCGCGGAGCGCGTGCGGGAGCGGGCGGACGTGTTCGACCTGGACTCGAAGACCATCGCGGCGGCCCGCGGGATCGAGGCGGCCCGCAAGTTCGTGGGCGACTGGAACATCAACCCGCCGCAGAGCTGCTCGGGCTGCCACCGATGAAGCGCAAGGTCGAGCACCCCGAGCCTTCCGGGCGGGCCGCGGCGGGCCCTCGCTACTGGCGCAGCCTGGACGAGCTGGCGCAGACGCCCGGATTCAGGGCGGCGATGGGCCGCGAGTTTCCCGAGGGCGCGTCGGGCATGGACGGGGTCGACCGCAGGCAGTTCATGAAGATCATGGCGGCCTCCTTCGCCCTGGGCGGTCTCGGCCTCGGCGGGTGCAGGCGCCCCGAGGAGAACGTGCTTCCCTTCGGCAAGTCGGTCGAGGGGGCGGTGCCCGGGCTGCCGGTCTACTACGCGACGGCGATGCCGCTTCGCCGGTGGGCGGTCCCGCTCCTTGCGGAGACCCACCAGGGAAGGCCGACCAAGCTCGAGGGCAACCCGAGCTACGCCCCCCACGGCGGGTCGACCTCGCTCTTCGCCCAGGCCTCCATCCTCGACCTCTACGACCCGGACCGCGCGACGGCCCACACCCGCGAGGGGAGGACGATCGACGCGGCGGCCGTCAAGGCGCTCCTGGCCGCGAAGGGCAAGGCTTTCGAGGCGACCGGCGGCGAGGGCCTGGCCTTCCTCGCCGACGAGTCGTCGTCGCTCTCCCGCGCGCGCCTGACGCGCATCCTGCGCGCCAAGTTCCCGAAATCGATCTGGGCGGAGTATGAACCCGTGGCCGACGAGCCCCCGGCCGAAGCGGCGCAGGCCGTCTTCGGTTTCAAGCTCAAACCCATCTACCGGCTCGCGAAGGCGAGGCGGATCGTCAGCATCGACGCGGACTTCCTCCAGGCCGAGGCGGGCAGCCTCTATTACGCCCGGGATTTCGCCCGGGGCCGGCGCGTCGCGGCGAAGGACGACCCCATGAGCCGCCTTTACATGGCGGAGAGCGGGCTCTCGATCACGGGCACGATGGCGGACCACAGGCTGCGGCTCGCCTCGGGCCACATGCTCGCCTTTGCCGCCGCCCTGGCCGAGAAGGTCACGGGGGATGCGGCTTACGCCAGGGCGGCCCAGGGCCTCGAAGTGCCGGCCGGCTGGATCAGCGAATGCGCCGCGGACCTGGCCGCAAACCGGGGCGCGAGCCTGGTGGTCGCCGGCTCGCACCTGCCCGCCGAGGTCCACGCGGTCGCCTACGCGATCAACGCCGCCCTCGGCAACATCGGGGCCGCGCTCGAGTTCGTGCTTGACCGGCGCCCGGCGGCCTCCTCGATCCAGGAGCTTGCGGACGCCGTCAGGAAGGACGCCGTCAAGACGCTTGTCATCCTGGGAGGCAACCCGGTGTACAACGCTCCGGCCGACCTGGACTGGGCCTCCCTCCAGAAGGCGGTCCCGGAGGTGATCCGCATGGGCTACTACGTCGACGAGACCTCCGGGCTCGCGGGCACCCACATCGCGGCGGCCCACTACCTCGAGTCCTGGGGCGACGCCCGCACGATAGACGGGACGCTTGTGCCGGTTCAGCCGATGATCCTGCCGCTCTTCGGGGGCCTGACCCAGAACGAGGTGCTGGCCTCGGTCGCGGGCCTGCCGGACACGGACCCGTACAAGCTGCTCTACGACGTCGTTGCGGCGATCGCCGGGGGCGCCGGCCCCAGGGCCGAGGCCCTCTGCAGGAAGTTTCTCCACGACGGGGTGCTCGAGGGGACGGCCCTTAGGCCGTTTCCGGTGCGCTTCAACCGCGCCGGCGTGGACAGGATCCTCGCGGGAGCCGGCCCCCTGCCGCCGGTCTCCGCCGCGGCCATCGAGGTCCGCTTCGTCGCCGACCTGACGGTGGACGACGGCCGCTTCGTCAACAATGGCTGGCTGCAGGAGTGCCCCGACCCGATCACGAAGATCAGCTGGGACAACGCGATCCTCATAAGCCCGCGCCTCGCGAAGGAGCTTGGGATCGACTCGCCGGCGGCGCTGGTGCAGGTGGCGCGCAAGGACCTGGCCGACTTTGACCGGGGCAGGGAGAACGCCCACCTGGTCGAGCTGACGATCGGAGGCCGAAAGCTCAGGGGGCCGGCCCACATCCAGCCCGGGCTAGCCAACTACACGGTCGTTGTCCCGCTGGGCTACGGCCGGTCGAGGACAGGCCGGGTCGGGCAGGGGACGGGCTTCAACGCCTACGCCGCCCGCGAGTCCGGGGCGCTCCACGTGGCCCACGGCGCCTCGATCGCCGTCACGGGGGACAAGATGTTCCTCGCCGACTCCCAGTGGCACTGGTCGATGGAGGGCCGCGAGCTGGTGCGCGAGGGCAACCTGGCCGAGTACCGGGAGAACCCGGCGTTCGTGAAGGAGATCGGGCTCGAGGCCGAGAGCCCCCCGGCGGTGCTGGGGCCCGACGCGGCGGCCATGACCCCGGGCGAGCGGGCGACCCTCATCCCCCGCGGCAACTCGCTCTACGTGACGCCGCAGTTCGACGGCAAGCACCAGTGGGGGATGAGCATCGACCTCAATACCTGCATCGGGTGCAACGCGTGCGTCGTCGCCTGCCAGGCCGAGAACAACGTCCCGATCGTCGGCAAGGAGCAGATCCTGCGCGGGCGGATCATGCACTGGATCCGGCTGGACCGGTACTATTCGGACGGCAGGGCGGACGCCGCGGCCTTCGGCGGCGAGGGCAACCTGGAGATCCCCGAGGAGCCGCAGATCTCGATGCAGCCGGTCGCGTGCATGCAGTGCGAGCTCGCCCCGTGCGAGACCGTCTGCCCGGTGAACGCCACGGTCCACGACGAGGAGGGCCTGAACGTCATGGCGTACAACCGGTGCATCGGCACGCGCTACTGCGCGAACAACTGCCCCTACAAGGTGCGCCGCTTCAACTTCTTCGACTGGAACATGCGGAGCCTGGACAGCCTCTACATGGGGCCCCTGGGGCCCGAGGGGATGCCGGAATTGGTCCAGATGGTGAAGAACCCGGAGGTCACGATCCGCATGCGCGGCGTCATGGAGAAGTGCACGTACTGCGTGCAGCGGATCGAGCGCGGCAAGATCGAGTGGAAGGTGAAGGTGGCCCAGGAGGGCCGTCCCGGCGACGTCGTCGTCCCGGACGGCACGATAAGGACGGCCTGCCAGCAGGCCTGCCCGGTCGAGGCCATCGTGTTCGGCAACATCCTCGACCCGGGGAGCGCGGTATCGCGGGCCAAGGCGCGCGACCAGGACTACGCGCTCCTCGGCTACCTGAACACCCGGCCCCGGACGACGTACCTGGCGAGGCTGCGCAATCCGAACCCGAGGATGCCGGACTACGCCGAGCTGCCGCTCAGCCGCGTCGAGTACCTGAACAAAAACCGCCCCACGAAGGCCTGAAGCGATGTCCCACGCGGCTGAACAAACGGTCGGCGCCCCGGCGATCCTCGATGAGGTTAGGCCGGCGGCGCTCCCGCGCGCCCAGCTGGTGGGCCACGGCCGCAGCTTCTCGTGGATCACGCAGAAGATCTGCGGGATCACCGAGGAGAAGACGCCGGCCTGGTGGTGGTGGTGCTTCGCGGCGGCGGCGGTCGTCGCCTCCTTCACGGTCGCAGGCCTCACGTACCTGGTCTCGACCGGGGTCGGGGTCTGGGGCCACCGCAGCCCGGTCAACTGGGCGTGGGACATCGTCAACTTCGTGTTCTGGATCGGCATCGGCCACGCCGGGACGCTCATCTCGGCGATCCTGTGCCTCCTGCGCCAGAAGTGGCGCACCTCGATCAACCGCTCCGCCGAGGCGATGACGATCTTCGCGGTCGTCTGCGCCGCGATCTTCCCCGTCTTCCACCTCGGGCGCATCTGGTACTCGTGGTTCCTCTTCCCGCTGCCCAACTCGAACATCGTCTGGCAGAACTACCGCTCGCCCCTCGAGTGGGACGTGTTCGCCGTGTCGACCTACGGGACGGTCTCCGTGCTCTTCTGGTACGTCGGCATGATCCCGGACCTGGCCACGCTGCGCGACCGGTTTGCGGCCGTGGGCAAGGGCATCCGGGCGCGGGTCTACGGCGTCTTCGCGATGGGCTGGCGCGGCTCGGCC
>DATNHT010000111.1:0-6836 GCA_035604815.1 Opitutaceae bacterium | reverse complement strand
CGCCCCCCCGTCCGGTCCCGGCCACTCGAAGCACTCGCCCCCTCGGTCATAGCGGGCCCGGACCAGGGCCCGGCCCTCGTCGCGCTGCCCGTTGGGATGCGAGAGCACTCCCTCCGGCTTGTCCAGGGCCGCAAGGCCGTTCGCATCGCACGCCACCCTCTTGACGCCGGGGCCGAACGGGACGTCGGCCCAGAAGCCCTCGGCGGTCGCGCTCACTCGTAATAGAATCTGAAGGTAAGGTCCTGCGAGCTGCCGAGGACGGCGATCATGTCATCCGACCAGTCGCCGTACGGAGCCGTGTTGGTGATCGCGCTCACGCAGCTGGCCTTGCCCTGCTCGCTCGACGTGGATTCGACGTCGAGGATCTCGGTGATCCTGCCCTTCGAATCCAGCGTGAACTTCACCGTCACCATGCTGCCGGACGGAGGCTCGGTCCGGCTCTCAATCAGGATCCGCTCCCATTGGATCTGGATCGCCTCCATCATCTTGTGCAGGTAGGCGCCGTAGCTGCTCCATTTCGCATTGTAGGCTATCGGGCCGATGTTGCTCGTTCCAAACTGGTTGTCCTCGAATATGGCCGGCCTTGTGTGTGTCTGCTGCAATTCGGGCCTCGCCCGCGGGTGCTTGGGGTCGATCGCCGGCTCGGTGTTCTGCGCATCCACGATCGGCTGGAGGCTGTTGGCGCCGTCGACTTTCTCGGGCACCGGCTTCGCATTGTCCGGCACCTTGCCGATGTTGCTGCCAAACCCGTCGTCTCCGTCCTTGAGTTTCTCGAACCCGGAGAGGGGGTTCTGCTGTTGCTTGGGCGCCATCTCCGTCTTCACGGGCTTCTTGGCCGCGTCCAGGGAGACCGGAACGGGATCCTGAGGCTTGCTCAGCTGGCCGCTCACGACCTGGTTTGACTCAAAATCCTTCTTTCCCTCCGTCTTCGGCTTGTCGTTGTGCTGGTCCAGCTGCGGCTTCTCCTGGGCGAGCTGCTGGTTCTGGGAGCTAAAGTTGTTCGTCTTGTCCGGGACATTGTCCGGGGCGTTGGGATTCGCCTCGACGTACTTGTTGGGCGGCGGCGGCTTGGACACCGGCTTCACAAACGCGTCGGGAGCGATCTCGATGCTGAATTGCTGCGGCACGGCCTGCCTTCTCGCCGTCATGTGGATCGGTTCGGTGCGCAGCAGATACGGAGCCGTCGCAAACAGGAGGAAGTGGACCAGCAGCACGGCCAGAATGCCGATCAACACGGAACGCGAGTCCGGGTCCGCGAGGGCGCGCGCCGCAAGCCGCCTCAACGAGGCGGAGGGCGAAGGCACGGTAAGGGTGTGGGTCATCGGGCGCTTGTGGCTTGCCTCTGGAAATGCGCAGCCTAGCCCACTAGGACGCCCTCCGTCAAAATTTGTTTCGTCGCCTCCATCGGGAGACCCATGATGTTGGAGAAGGACCCGCGGTATCCGGCCACGATCATGTCCGTGTGGTCCTGGATGGAATAGGCCCCCGCCTTGTCGAGCGTGTTGACGAGCCGGATGTAGTCGTCAATGACCGCGCTCCCGAACGGCTTGAACTCGACCTGGCTCGAGACGCCCTGGTCGATCCTAAGGCCGGTCGACAGCCGCCGGACGGCGATGCCCGTGTAGACCGTATGCACGCGCCCCGACAGCCGCCGGAGCATCGAGCGGGCCTCGTCCAGGTCGCGCGGTTTGTTGATCGCCGCGCCGTCCAGGAAAACGGTCGTATCCGCCCCAAGGACAACCGCATCCGGGTGCCGCTCGGCCACCCAGTCGGCCTTGAGCGCGGCGTTGTGCGCGACCATGACTCGGGGATCCGTCACCGGGTCCTCGTGCTCAGACACGTCCGCGACAACGACTTCGAACGGGATGCCGAGCTGCCCGAGCAGCTCGCGGCGGCGGGGCGAGGCCGATGCCAGTATGAGGTGGATGGTCCGGGACACGGGCAAACCCATAAGGCCGTCGAATATGTTGAAAGCAAACCCATTGGCGTCCATGGTGACCCCTTACACCTCCACGCATGCGCCTCGGGCTTGCACAGATCAACACAACCGTAGGGGACCTCGCCGGCAACCGCCGGCGCATCCTTGACGCCTACGCGGGACTCGTGGGCCGCGGAGCCCAGCTGGTTGTCTTCCCGGAGCTCGCAACCTGCGGCTACCCCCCGCGGGACCTGCTGTTCAAGCGCCACTTTGTTCCCGACGTGGAGGACGCGCTCCGCGCGGTCGCCGCCGGCGTCGGCGAGGTTCCGGCGCTCGTGGGCACCGTTGAGGCGAACACGACCGGATCGGGGCGGCCGTTCTACAACGCGGCGGCGTTCTGCCACCGCGGAAGGATTGCCTCGGTGGCGCGCAAGTGCCTGCTTCCGACATACGACGTCTTTGACGAGGACCGGTACTTTGAGCCCGCCGCCCAGCCCACCGTCATCGCCCACGCCGGCGCACGGATCGGCGTCACGATCTGCGAGGACATCTGGACGCACCCGATGATCAGCACGCGCCGCCTCTACAGCGGCCTCGATCCGGTGCGCCAGCTGGCCGCAATGAGGTGCGACCTCATGGTCAACCTGTCAGCCAGCCCGTGGAATCACGGCAAGGGCAGCGTCAGGCAGACCCTCGTCACGGACGCCGCGCTCGCCATGGGCTGCCCGGTGGCCTTCGTGAATGCGGTCGGCGGCAACGATGAGCTGATCTTCGACGGCCGGTCGCTCGTGAGCGATTCCCGCGGCCGCGTCCAGGCCGGCATGGCCGCGTTCGCGGAGGACCTCTCGGTGGCGGAGACCTCCCCGGCCGAGGCCGCGGCCTCCTGCGCGCTCTCGCCGACATTCGAGCAGCCGGAGATGGCGGACATCCTCGCCGCCCTGACGCTCGGGCTGAGGGACTATGCGCACAAGTGCGGGTTCCGCACCGGGCTTGTCGCCCTGTCGGGCGGGATCGACTCCGCCGTGGTCGGCGCGATCGCCGCGGCGGCCTTCGGGCCGGAAAACGTGGTTGGCGTCTCCCTCCCCTCCCTGATCTCCTCGCAGCATTCGCGGGACGACGCACAGAGACTCGCGAGGAACCTGGGGATCCGCTTCGAGACGATCGGGATCGCGGAGACCGTGGCCTCCTGCGAGGCGGCGCTCGGCCCGATCTTCGCCGGCAGGCCGCGCGACGTCACCGAGGAGAACATCCAGGCGCGGGTGCGCGGCGTCGTCATGATGGCGCTTTCCAACAAGTTCGGCGCGCTGCTCCTGACGACCGGAAACAAGAGCGAGATGGCCGTCGGCTACTGCACGCTTTACGGCGACATGTGCGGCGGGCTCGCCGTTATCTCCGACGTCTTCAAGACCCAGGTCTACGCGCTCGCCCACTGGATCAACGCGGACGCGAGGCGCGCCGGCCGCCAGCCCCCGATCCCCCAGTCGAGCATCGACAAGGTCCCGAGCGCCGAGCTCCGCCCGAACCAGACCGACCAGGACAGCCTGCCTCCCTACGACGTGCTCGACGCCGTGCTCAAGGGCTACGTCGAGGAGGGGCTTTCCAGGGGCGACCTCGTCAGCCAGGGGTTTTCGGAGGCGATCGTGGGCGACGTCATCCGCAAGGTCGACCTGAACGAGTACAAGCGCAAGCAGGCGGCGCCGGGATTGAAGATCACGCCGCTCGCGTTCGGTGTCGGGCGCCGGATCCCCATCGTGCAGAAGTACGCGAGCCAGTGAACGCCTCCGACGAACTGTTCGCCCGGGCGCTGAAGCGGATCCCCGGGGGGGTGAACTCGCCCGTGCGCGCCTTTCGGTCCGTCGGCGGAACCCCGTTCTTCGTCAAGGCGGCGCGGGGCGCGACGCTCCTCACCGCGGACGGCCGCGAGCTGATCGACTTCGTGTGCACATGGGGGCCGGCGATCCACGGCCACAACCACCCGCGAATAAGGAATGCGATCGCGGCGGCGCTCGAGGACGGCACGAGCTTCGGGACACCCAACCCGTACGAGGTGCGGATGGCGGAGCTCATCCACGACTTCGTGCCGTCGATAGGGAAGGTCCGGATGTGCAACAGCGGGACCGAGGCGGTCATGTCGGCCATCCGCCTGGCCCGGGGGTTCACGCGACGGGACAAGATAATCAAGTTCTCCGGATGCTACCACGGACATTCGGATTCGGTCCTCATCAAGGCCGGGTCGGGCGCGATGACACACGGGCACCCCGACAGCGCGGGCGTCCCGGAGGCGTTCGCCCGGGAGACGCTCGTGGTCGCCTTCAACGCCGCCGCCGCCGTGGACGCCGCGTTTGCGGCGAATCCCGGCGCAATCGCCGCCGTGATCGTCGAACCCTATCCCGCAAACGTCGGGCTCATCCTGCCCGCGCCCGGATTCCTGGCCCATCTGCGGGCGTCGTGCTCGAGCAACGGCGCCCTCTTGATCTTCGACGAGGTGATGACCGGCTTTCGCCTGGCGAAGGGCGGGGTGCAGGAAATGGAGAGGGTTGTCCCCGACCTGACGGCCCTTGGAAAGATCATCGGCGGAGGGCTTCCCGTGGGTGCCTTTGGCGGCCGGGAGGAGATCATGGACCTGATCGCGCCCCTCGGGCCCGTCTACCAGGCCGGCACCCTCAGCGGCAATCCGCTCGCCATGGCCGCGGGAATCGCGGCCCTGGAGCTCCTCGAGGAGACCCCTCCGTACGCGCGGCTCGACGCCCTTGGACGCCGCGTGAGGGGCGCGCTCTCCGCCGCGTGCAGGGCAAAGGGGCTGGAGGCCCAGGTGCCCCAGGCGGGATCGATGTTCTGCATCTTCTTCACGCCAACTCCCGTGCGCGACTACGCAAGCGCGCTCACGGGCGACGCGAGGCTGTTCGCGCGTTTCTTCCACGGCTGCCTTGACGCGGGAGTCTACCTGCCTCCCAGCGCCTACGAAACCGCCTTCATAAGCACGGCGCACGAGGGCGCGGCCATTGACCGGGCGTGCGAGGTCATGGAATCAGTCGTGCGCCGCCTTTGAAAACTCGCCAAAGCACCGGGGAACTCACAGATTCGGAAACCTCACGATGGGCCGCACGCTCCTGACCTTTAGCCTCCTGGCGTCCGGCGCCTGCCGCATCGCCGCCCAGCCCGTCCAGGGCGACATCCTCCCCTTGGCGGACGTCAGGGCCGGGCAGCGGGGCGAGGTGTGGACCGTCTTCCAGGGCACGAAGCCCGAGCCGTTCGCCGTGGAGGTGACCGGCGTCATCCAGAACGCCCTCGGGCCCGGCAAGTCGATGATCCTCTGCAGGCTCACGGACCCCCGCGTCCAGAACATGGGCGCCGTCGCCGGGATGAGCGGAAGCCCGCTCTACATAGACGGGAAGTTCGCCGGGGCGATGAGCTACCAGATCCAGCGCTTCGAGACGATCCGCTACGCCGGGTTCACTCCCGCGGCGGACATGGCCGAGGTCGCGGACCGCGTCGGCACCCCGGCCCCCGAGGCGTCCGGCGAGGCTGTGCCCTCCGACCTTCCGCCCCCGGCGGACTCCGCCCGGGACGGCGACGCTTCGTTCAGGCCGATGAACCCCGTTTTCGCGCTCGGCGGCGTGTCACCGCGGGTTGCGGCAATCATGGCGCCCCAATTCTCCGCTCTCGGGATCGGCGTGGTCGCGCTCGGGGGCAACAGCCAGGGGCGCCAGGGCGTCCCTGCGCCGGGCCAGCCTTCGGCGCCCGTGGCCCCGCTCCGCCCCGGCGACGCCGTATCCGTGGCCCTCGCGACCGGCGACATCTCGCTGGCCGGCACCGGCACCGTCTCCCGCGTCGACGGCAACCGGGTCGTCGCGTTCGGCCACCCCATGCTCGGCCTGGGGGACGTCCAGCTGCCCATGTGCTCCGCCGACGTGGTCGCGATCCTGCCGTCGAGCCTCGAGTCGGTTAAGGTGGCCAACGTCGGGCCGGTGATCGGGTGCATAACCGAGGACAGGCTGTCCGCAGTCTCGGGCCTCCTCGGCGCCGGGCCCGAGATGACCGACGTCGCGGTCGTCACGGGGCGCGGTTCGGCCCAGAGGACCGTCCGGTTCCAGGTCGCCCGCGACAAGCGGATCGCGCCGCTGATCATGCTCACCGGGATCGTCGAGGCCATCTTCGGGTCGAACGACAACGACGCAGCCGAGGGCTTCCGCATCGTGAGCACCCTGACCTTCTCGCCGACGCAGCAGATCTCGAGGGAGTCGGTGTACGCCGGCCAGCAGGGGTTTGCCGCGGGCATGATTGAATTCCTGGGCATACTCACCGCCGAGCTGCAGAACCCTTTCGAGAAGGCGCTCCCGGAAAAGGTGGAGTTCCGCGTGGAGCGCCTTGCCGAGAACCCGCTGGTCACGGTCGAGCAGTTCCAGCTGTCGCGCTCGGTCGTGAGGGCCGGGGAGACCCTCCAGGCAAACCTCGGCTGGCGCAACTTCCAGGGCTCCGAGGAAAGCTGCACGGTGGACATTCCCGTCGACGCCTCGTGGACGGGCAAGACGCTGGAGGTGATCGTCGTCCCGGGCCGGGTGCTGGACGAGCTCACCGGGCACGGGCACATGTTCCGCCCGGGCCAGCTTCGCAGCTTCGGGGCCTACCTGGACGCGATGCGGGAGCACAGGAAGGAGGACGGCCTCTTCGTCGCCGTCGTGCAGAGGTCGGCGCTGTTCTTCGACCAGGCGGCCGCGACGCCCGACATGCCGGCCTCGGTCGAGCGGATAGCCGCCGCCGCCGACTCGACCCGCTACCAGCGGCGCGACGCGATCCTGCCCCTTTGGGAGACCCACGTGCTTCCCGGCCGGGTCACGCTGACCGACTTCCACCGGACCGTGCGCGTCGTCGAATGACCTAGCCCAGCAAGCCCAATGATGCCCATCCTCAAGTGCCC
>DATNHT010000110.1:0-18390 GCA_035604815.1 Opitutaceae bacterium | reverse complement strand
AGGCCAGCGCAAACGTTCTCAACGAATCACCAGGCCCGCCAACGGGCCTTCCTAGCGCCGGGTATCGGTGTCCGGAGCAAACCCGACCGCGTCCAGCGCCGTCCGGATTTCAGGGTTGGCCATGAAATACTTCCATGCGAGCCCGGACCGGTAGTTCTCGATCATGACAACGATTTGCGCCTGATTGAGCCCCATCCAGACAGGCTGGTACCAGTCCTCCGTCTCGTTGAAGCCGTCGTAGAATCCGTAGATGCCCCACGTCTTGGCCCCGAGATCGCGGTAGAAGTGCTTGAGGGCGGCCATCGACTCCTTGGGCGTGTAGGGAAACTCCCCGAGGGCGGCCGAGCAGCAGATGGTCCCGTTGTCCGCGTTTGGCTGCGGCATGCCGCCGCCGGAGTTGACTCCGGCGGAAAGGCCCCAGCAGTCACGCCCGTAGCCGGCATAGTGCCCGGGATTCTCGATGCAGTAGGCGCGGTTGATCAGCGCGATATTGCGGTTGTTCTGGAAGTAATTCGTGAAGCGATCCCTCAACCCTCGCGGGTCGAATCCCAGAAAGGAGAACTGCGTGAAAAAGAGGCTTCCCCCGGAGCCCTCCCCGACGTCGAGCCTTATGCCGTAAAACTCCCGCCCGTTGGCATAGTGGTCGCCGATGGTCGTGCGGCTCCAGTTCCGCCGGTATTCGACGGCGATGTCGGACTGGCCGGCCCACCCCGTGTAATAGAGGCTTGCGGGGACCGCATGGGTCGGCGAGGCGATCGCGAGCAGGTAGGCGATCATCGTCTCGTTCCAACCCACCAGCGGGTGACCGATGTACCAGTCGTGGTCGGGCGACCAGTGCCAATACAGGAAGTCGCCGGTCGGGCTGCGTCGGTACCAGTCCCACTCAACCCCGCGCCAAAGGGACGTGATCGTCTCGCGGATCTCCCGCTCAACCGAGGTGTCACGATCGAAATACTGCCGCGCGGTTAGGAGGCCCTGCATCAGGAATGCGGTCTCCACGAGGTCGCCGCCATTGTCATAGCGGCCGAAGTAGGGGATCGCCTTGCCCGTCCGACCGTCGATGAAGTGCGGCCAGGCGCCGTGGAAGCGGTCGGCGCCCTTGAGGAACCGGGCGACCTTTAGCACGCGGGCGGCGCCCTCCTCCCGGGTGACGAACCCCCGTTCGATTCCGACGACGAGAGCCATTGTCCCGAAGCCCGAGGCGCCGAGCGCGACGAGGTTCTGGTCGCCCGGCAGGATTTCCAGGGCCATGCCGGCATCCGGATGGGCTCCCTCCCAGTAGTAGCGGAAGCAGGCCTCCTGGACCATGGTGAGAAGGTCGTTGTCGTTGAACTCACGGGTCGTGGCCGACACGGCGGCGGACCTCGGGGATTCGACGCCGGACGAGGACTCGGCGCTTATCTCGAAATACGCCTTCAGCCCGGGCTTGCCCACAAAGGCCGAATAGCGGCCGAAATTCCCCTGCTGGATCGCGACCGGATCGTACGCGATGCCATCCCACGAGCGGTAGATCTTGTAGCGGAGCACGTCGTCCTTGCGATTGAGCGCCCACTTGAGGTCGAGATGGCGCTCGCCCGCCGAGATCGCTAGACCCGTGGGCGCGGTGGGGGGCGGCCGGGGGGCCGCGCTGCTCCATCCGACCTGCACGTCGTCGATGAAGAGGGTGTGGGTCTTGCCGTCGTCTAGCCCCTGCTCGAACACGATGCTCGCAAGGCGGCGCACGTCGAACCTGTCGTCGTCCGTACTTCGATATAGCGCCCGGAAGCCGGAGACCGGCAAGCGCACCTCAGTCCACCTGCCCGCGGGAAGCGCGCCGCGGCCGCCCAGCATGCCGATCGTGAAGGTGGCTGCGCCGTCGGCGTCCTCCAGGTGGATGCGCGGCGAATCGTCGGGCGCAAGCCCCGTGGCCGAGAGGCACCAGAACGAGACCATGTCCCCGTCGAAGTCGTTGACGAGGCCGTAGCGGGCGCGGGTCTTCAGCATCGCCTGCCAATCGCCGCCCGTGGCGGATTTCCAGGTCAGGCGGAGCGAGGTCGGCGCAATGACGTAGTGCTCGGAGTCCAGGGGGATCCTGCCATTGACCAGGTCGATCGCGCTCGGCGCCGTCACCGTGCCTTCGCTCCGGTAGTAGGAGCGCGCCGGCGGGCTCTGGTCGAAGACCACGTGGCGGTCGTAGGTCGATTCGACGGCCCCGCGCTCGGGCGCCGCCTGCAACGGCCACAGGAGAAGCGGAACGATGGCAAGGGCTCGCATCAAATTTGGGTGAAGCTCTGGGGGACCCGGGAAAGCCTCTTTTTGATTGCAGTGCAAACGTTGTCAAAGGGATACTTTCCGGCGTTGTTACCGCCCGACCCGGCACAGACTGAGCCCGAGAACTGAAGCAATCATGCATCGAAATCCCCCGATCGTCCTCGCCCTCGGCTTGCTGCTGGCGCTGGCCGCGAGGCCCGGAAGGCTTGCCGCCCAGAACAGGGACTTTGGCTCGCCGCAGATCGAGGCCCGAGTCGACGCCCTGCTCGGGCAGATGACCCTCGAGGAAAAGGCCGGGCAGTTGAACCAGCTTTCGACGGATGCGCTCACCGGTCCGATGCGGACGGTCGAGAACACCGACGAGCTGATCAGGACTGGACGGGTCGGCGGCATTCTGAACCTCGCGACCGCGCGCGAGACCAACGCGTTTCAAAGGAAGGCCATCGAGGGCTCGCGCCTGCACATACCGATCCTTTTCGCAATCGATGTGATTCATGGCTTCCGCACGATCTTCCCGATCCCCCTTGGCCTTTCCGCGAGTTGGGATCCCCCCATGGTTGGGCAAACCGCGCGCTTCGCGGCCCAGGAGGCGTCGAGCCAGGGCGTCCGCTGGACGTTCTCTCCGATGGTGGACATCGCGCGCGACCCACGGTGGGGGCGGATCGCCGAGGGGGCCGGGGAGGACCCGTACCTCGGGTCGGCGTTCGCCCGCGCCTACGTCCGGGGCTACCAGGGAGAGCGCCTGGACGACCCAACCTCGGTCGTCGCTTGCGCCAAGCACTTCGTCGGATACGGGGCGGCGGAAGGCGGCCGGGATTACAACACGACGGAGATATCGGAGCGCACGCTGCGCGACGTATATCTGCCGCCGTTTCACGCCGCTGTCGGCGAGGGCGTGGGGACGATCATGTCCGCGTTCAATGCCATCAACGGAATGCCGGCCAGTGCCAACGCCTTCACCCTCACCCAGGTGCTGCGCAGGGAGTGGGGTTTCAGGGGATTCGTCGACAGCGATTGGACCGCGGTCCGGGAAATCATGCTTCATGGGATTGCCGACGACGAGCGGACCGCCGCGCTCAAGAGTTTTCTCGCAGGGGTCGACATGGACATGCAGAGCAGCGTCTTTCTGCCCAATGTCCCCGACCTGGTTCGCTCCGGCCAGGTGCCGATGAATCGCCTTGACGAGGCTGTGCGCGCGATCCTGCGCGTCAAGTTCGCGCTCGGTCTATTCGAGCGCCCCTACGTTGCCGAATCCGCCTTTCCGATTCCTGCGATGGCCGCGCAGGGCAAGGCGCTCGCGCGCATGGCAGCCGAGGAATCGTTTGTCCTCCTTGAGAACCGGAGGGTAGGAGACGCCCCGCTTCTTCCCCTCGCTGCCGCGTCGGGCCGCAAGATAGCATTGCTCGGCCCGCTGGCGGACAGCGCGGACGACATGCTCGGCAGCTGGTCGTGCAAGGGCCAATCCGGCGAGATGGTAACCTTGCGCAGCGCGATGGCCGAGCACGCGGCGCGCCAGGGAATGCATTTGAGCTTCGTTCGAGGAACGGACGTGTCCGGCACGTCGGATTCGGGGTTCGCCGGGGCTGTCGAAGCCGCCAGGAGCGCCGACGTGGTCGTGATGGCGCTCGGGGAAAGCCGCAGCAGTTCCGGCGAGGCCTCGTCCAGGTCCCATCTCGGCCTTCCCGGGAATCAGGAGAAGCTACTGGAAGCCGTGGCGGGCACGGGCAAGCCCGTCGTCCTGGTTCTCTTCAGCGGGCGCCCGCTATCGGTCGAGTGGGCCTCGGAACACATTCCGGCGATCCTGATGGCCTGGTTTCCCGGAACGCAGGCGGGTCCCGCGCTTGCGCGGACCCTGTTTGGCGAAGCCGATCCGGCGGGGCGCCTGACGGTCTCGGTCCCGCGCGCAACCGGGCAGGTGCCTATCTACTACAACCACCTGAACACGGGCCGACCGCGGGTCGACCCGATCGGCCTGGGATCGACGAAGGCGGATCCCTATTTCGTCACCGGTTATGTCGATCAGGCGAACACGCCTCTGTACCCATTCGGCTACGGACTCACCTACACGTCGTTCAGCTATTCGCCCGTCCGCGTGAGCGCGGCCAGCGCGAGCGCCGAGGCGATCAACCTTGGGCGCTCGCGGCTTACGGTCAGTGCCGAGGTGCGCAACACCGGCAATCGAGAGGGAACGGAGACGGCGCAGCTCTACATCCGGCTGCGCGGAACGAGCGTCGCGAGGCCCGTGAGGGAGCTGAAGGGATTTCAACGCGTGCACCTGGCCCCGGGCGAGAGCCGCCACCTGGAATTCGAACTTGGCCGGGAGGAGCTCGCGTTTTGGAACGCAGACATGAAGGACGTCGCCGAGCCCGGCTCCCTCTACGTTTGGGTGGCGCCTGACTGCGCGCAGGGAACGCCCGCGAACGTGGAACTGAGCGAATAGTTGCGCGCCATGCACCGGGGCGCTCGGGCGCTGGGAGTGCGAAGTGGGCCTCCTGGCGGGTGAATCTTCCAGGGAGCGGCGATGCAGGTCCAGGTCCGGCGCTACCGGCTTCAGAGGTCGACCGATATCACGTTGTCTCCCTCCGAAAGAAGCGCCTTCACGGCGTTTTCTGGATAGCGCAGGCCCCCGTCGCGGTACGGATTGGCCTCGCGCCGCCCCCCCGAGAGCTCCACGCCGTTCACGCGGACCGCGCTCGGGGCGAAGGAACGGCTCTTCACCGAATAGCGAACCTCCACGGGCCTTCCGCACAGGGCCACGCTCGCGGTGAGCCCATCGAGGCTCGGCGGCAGCACGGGATCAAAGACCACGTCGCCGAACGACTCCCGGAGCCCGAGCAGGCAGGCGCGGACCGCATGGATGAACAATCCAGGGCCGCTTGAATAGAGCCTCCAGCCGCCGCGCACGCGCACGGATCCCGCCCGCACCTCGTTCCATCGGCTCGCTGCCTCCAAGCGGTCATGGAAATCGGCGTCGGAGCTTGAGAAATACATGTTGCTCTGCCGGGGCATGGCCAGGGCGACGACGTCCCGCAAGCCCACCGGGTTTACCACCTGCAGCGCCGTCCAGAGGCGGTCCGCGTCCCCCATCTTGGACATGGCCTCGGCGTAGCGCAAATGCGCGTGGACGTACTGCAGCCCGATTTCACGGCCCACGCTCGCCGCCGTTTCGGCTCGCCGGAACAGGCGTTCGAGGCCGCCACAATAGGTCGCCGGTTCGCTCATCAGGCGCACGCCATCGGGACAAAGGAGCTCCTGCGTGACGATGGCCGAATGCCGCGCGGCCTCCTCCGGCGTGAAGAGCTCGGCCAGGATCGAGCGCGTCATCGGCAGCAGCCGGTAGCGGATGCGGGTCGCCGAGTCCGACGGATGGATGAGGGGACGGCTCGTCCCGTCGGCCTCCGTCAGCAGAAACCCCGCGACAACCGAGTCCGGCATGAGATGCTCGGCAAAGTCCCGGCGCATGCGCCCGAGCAGCGCCTCCAGCCGGGCCGCGCGAGCCGGCTCGGACGCCCGGCGCAAGACCCCGGCCAGCTGCCGAAAGGTGTGGAATGCGAGCCCAACGGTCCAGGCGCTGACCATGCGTGTGCGCATCGCCGGATCAGCGGGCTGAAGGGTGTCGTCCCAGTCTCCGTCTCCGTAGTTGATGAGCGCCGTTCCCGGGGCAAACCGGCCCTCGCAATGGTCGACGACCCTGTCGCAGTGCTGAACCAGGGTCTCCTCGGGGCCGACGGCAATGAATTGCTCGGGATCGGTGTAGCCGGTCCTCCAACCGAGGAAGGCCAGGTCGTTGCTGGCCTCGATGTAGTCACACAGCGCCTTCACCGGCCACAGGCAGACATCGCCGTGGCTGTGCGCCTGCTGGATGGGCCGGTACGGCGGATGCATGAACCACTGGGGCCAGGCGCCGTCGCGGGCGTACTGCTGAGAGAACACCGTCTCGAGCATGCGGCGCGCGAGCGGCCACTCGCACGCGGCGAGCAGCCATTCGGCCGACCCCTGGCAGACGTCGCGCACGCCCCAGGCTGCGCCGCCCTGCTGCTCCAGCCCGTGAGGCGCCGAGAAATGGATCGCGGCGTTGTGCGCGAGCCAGGGCAGCATTTCGTCGAGCCTCGCCACGGCGAGCGCAGCCCCGTCCCCGCCGGGCGGCTTGCGCGATGCATCCAGCAGAAGGCGCACCGGCGAGGGTGGCGGCGCTGCGGGCTCGGATCCGGTCCTCCATTCGCGCCGCGCGGCCTCCACGTCGGCCGAGAGCGGGGCCATGCCGTTTGCCGTCCCGCAGAGGATCACCCCGAATCGGCTCACCTTGGCGGTGCGCAGCACGAGGCTCGGATGACCGCGGGAGCGCCCGTCCGCAAAGAGCAGCTCGTCTGCCCCGATTTGACCCTTGCCGTCGGCATGGACCGCGGCGATGGCGAAACAGGCCCCCGAGAGGTGGCGCCCGACGACGCTCGCCGGGTCGGGTTTGCACGCAGCCCATCCCTCGTCGTGGAAAATGCGGACGTCGCCGGAGTGGTCGAACTCGTTCGCGTCCAGCGCAAGGGTGTGCGTGATCAGGAATTCGGCCGGCTGTCCCCCGGGCCCGACCTGCACGTCCAGGAAGGCGGCGGAGCGCCCGCTCGAACACCAGACGCGCGCCGTCAGGACCTCGGTTCCGAGGCGGTAGATCCAGCGCACGTCCGCGGGAGTCATGGCAAAAGCCGACGGCACGCCCAGCTGGTGCCAGGCGCCCGACCGGCGCATGAAGACGCGCTGGCCCGTCGCCCGCCCGAGGCCCAGCGATTCCCGGACCACCGGCAGGAGGCGGGCGAAGGTCGGGTTTCCCAAGTAGGCCTGGGCCGAGAAGATTCCGGCCGCATAGCATGTTGTGCCGAGCTGCTCGGAATCGACCCAGCGCCACGCGCCGCTGCGGAGGATGTGCCCGTGCGGCCGCGCCACGATGGCCTCCTTGTCGCGCCCCACGACATGCGTCGCATGCCCGTGGAAGAACGCGAGGAGGCGCCCGTCGGCGCCGCGCTCCTCGTGGCGACGCGCCCCAGGAAACCATTCGGCCCAATCCTCGTCCCCCGGCCGGTCCCCGTGAAGCCACGGCGCGGCCACGAAGAGCGACGGCGCGGCGGGCGCCGACGGCGCCTGGTTCGCGGGGCCGGCCGCGCCCTCGCTGGCGCCGCCGAGCGCCCAGTCCGCGGGCAGCACCTCGCGAATGCGGGCGAGGTCCGCGGCGCCCGAGGCCGCGGGATGGTCGGGGAGGAAGCGGGCCACAAAGACGGTCTCAACGGACGCGCCGGGCTCCAGGTCAAGGGCGCGGCTTTGAAGTCCCGCCATCGCGCATTCATACTGCAGCCGGCGCGATCGCAGGCCCTTGCCCCGCACCGCCGCCGGCACCCCCGCAAGGCGGTGATCCCCGCCGAAGAACTGGATCCCGTCCGTGCAAAACGCCGCGGCCCCGCCTGCGCACGCCACAGCCAGCCACGGATGGCGGCCCCCGGACATCGGCTGATTCTGCCGCGCGAGCACCGTCCAGCCCAGGCGAGCGTCCTCCACCGGAAGAAGGTCAATGTACTGCGAGGTGAAGGCCTCGCTGTTGCGCACGGCGGCCTCGTCGCCCAATCCCAGGTCCTGGGCGAGCAGGACATCGATGTTGAGGCGGCCCTCCGACGCGTTGACCGCCTGCACGCGCCAGGCCCAGGCCGCCTGTTCCGCGTGCACGGTGAGCGTCACACGGGTCAACAGCCCGGCGAGGGGAGCGTGGGTCCACTCGATTGACGACGAGCCGCGCCGCCGGTGCGCGAAGCCCGAGCCGACCAGCGGCGACCAGCCGGCGGCGGCGCCCGCGGCTCGCCAGCGGAGGATGAGGCGGAAGAGACCGTCCTCCGCGGGTCCCGGCAGGAACTGGTTGATCAGGGTGGGCCCGTGGCGAATCGCAAACGGCGCCCCGCCGGGCGTGATCTGCGCCAGCAGTCCGGACCGCGACGTCAGCTCCGACACCCCGAAGTCGGAGGCTCTCCTCAGCTTTGAGGCAGTCGACGGGCGGGAGGAAGACCGCAGGTCGGCCGCGGCAGGACCGTCCGCCGGCGGAACGATGTCAGAAGGTGAGGCGGGCACTGAAGGGGTGATTGCGCGGATCGTCGTGGGAATGGTCCATTGCGAACGACGGGTTGTCAGGCGATCGATGGCCTGGGGGGATCAGCTTTTCACGGTTTGGGGTTATCGGCTCCGGGTCGACAGGTTGCGCCGTTGAGGAAGGGTGCCGACCGATGACGGGATGCTTGCGGGGGCCATTGGATGGTTATATGACAACGTTTGCAAAGCAACCATAATTGTGCCCTGGGCCGATATGGACGCGGGGGGCGGGCCGCATATCGGTGGGAGCCGGCCCCGTGGGCCTCGGCCGGTTGCCCGAACGGCGCGCCTGCGCCAGGGGCACCTGCATGCGATTGCGGTGCCGCGGCTCCGCCTAGCCTCTCCCGATGACCTGGGTCGAGTCCCGGATCACGAGAGCGGCGGGCAGGTCGCCAAGCACGCCGGCGTGGGTCTGGGGCGGCCGCGTCGCCGCCTCGACCAGCAGGCTGACCGCTCGCTCCGCCAGGTCCGCGAGCGGCTGGCGAACCGTGGTCAGGGCCGGGCGGCACGTGGTCGCCCACAGGCCGTCGTCGAATCCGACCACCGAGAGATCCTTCGGGCAGCTCAACCCGGCCGATCGCGCCGCGTCGATCGCACCGAAGGCGATCTCGTCGTTGGCGCAGCAGAGGGCGGTCGGCAGCTCTCCCGCCTTGAGGAACGCCTCCATCCCGTTGCGGCCCGTCTCGGCGTTGAACGGTCCCTCGTACACCCATTCGCGCCGCGGCTCCACGCCATCGCGCTTCAGGATTTCAATGTAGCCCTGCCTGCGCTCATGTGCGTCGCGCGAGGCTGTAGGCCCGAGCAGCAGGCCGATCTTCCTGTGGCCGAGTTGCAGCAGCAGGCTCACCGCGGAGCGCGCGCCGCCCTGGTTGTCGATGCCGACAACGGGCACGCCGAGTGACGCGGGATCCACGTTGGGGGGAAGGGCCGACTTCGTCAGAACCAAGGGGCGGCGATAACCCTGCAGCTTCTGCACATCGGCCTCCGTGAGGGGCTCAGCCAGATATATGATTCCGGACGAATCGAGGCCGAGGTGCTGCATGGACTCGCGAAAGTCGACCCTCGGCAGCTTGCGCAGCGTGCAGATATGGACATCCCAGCCGCGGGTCGCCGCGGCGTGCAGGGATCCCGCCAGGAAGCGGCCGTAAAACTCCGAGAAGAAGATGTTCTCGTCCAGCGGCACGACAACCGTCAACGTGGGGTTGAGCCCCCGGCGCAGGATTCGGGCGCCCGGATTGGGGGAGAAGCGCAGGCGATCCGCCAGGTCGAGTATCTCCTTGCGCCGGACCGAGCTCACCAGGTGCGCCGTCTCCTGCCGGAGCGCGCGGGAGACCGTCGACGGGGAGACGCCCAGGCGCGTCGCTATCTGCACGATGCCGTCCTTGGATTTCTTGGCTCGGGTGGGAAAGGACATAGGAAGGGCGAAAGAGGACAGCAATTCGGCGTTGCTGCGGCAAGCAAACTCTTGCAAACGTTTGCAGGCGCTGCAGTCGCATCAAGCGGGAAGGGCCGGCAGGGAGGGAAAATTTTATTGCCGTGACCACATTGGCATCGAATGTCTTTTGAGTATCTTACCTTCCGGCACCGCGCGTGTCGGGGAGTTGTCTCAACCCCTTTATCGCAAACACTAGATCTTCATGCTCCGAGCCCACTTCCGGTTGTTTTGCAACCCATTATCGGTTAACGCAATCAGGCTTGGACTCCTTCTGAATATTGTCGTGCCGGCCGGGGCGGAGGGCCGATCCTGGCCCGGGGCGCGGCCGTCCGCGGTTCTTTCGCCGGAGGACGACGGGCTACTCGACGAGCTGCAGCGGTCAGCCTTTCGGTTTTTCGTGGAACAGGCGGACGCGCACACGGGCCTGGTGCGCGACCGCGCCCGCGCGGACGCATCCGAGAGCCCGGGCAAGGCCAGCATCGCCGCCTGCGGATTCGCGTTGAGCGCCTGGGCGATCGCGACCGAGCGGGGCTGGACGGACCGGGCCACGGCGGTCGAACACGTGCGCCTGGCGCTGCGTTTCCTGGCCGAAAAGGCGCCGCGCAAACACGGCTTCTTTTACCATTTCATGGAGATGGACACGGGCGCCCGCGCGTGGAAGTGCGAGCTGTCGCCGATTGACACGGGGCTGTTCTTCGCCGGCGCCATCATGGCCCGGGAATATTTCTCGGACGCGGAAATCACCAGGCTCGTCAACGGGCTGTTTAACGACGTGGACTGGGAATGGTTCCTCAACGACGGCCAGACCCTCGCCATGGCGTGGCATGACGAGGAGGGATTCTCCCGCTACAGGTGGGACAAGTACTCGGAGGACATGATGCTCGGCTTCCTCGGAATGGGGGCCGTGGAGCGGCCGCTTCCCGTGGGATACTGGGACGCCTGGTCACGCATGCCGGTCGGCACCTACGCCGGATTTCACTTCATCGAGGGGCCCCAGCTCTTCATCCACCAATTCACGCACGCCTACGTCGACTTCCGCGGCCTGCGCGACGCGTACGCGGATTACTACCGCAACTCGGTCCTGGCATCGTTGGCCCAGCGCCGCTTCTGCAGCGACCTGAGGAATGTGTTCCCGAGCTGGGGCGAGAGGCTGTGGGGGCTTACAGCCTCCGATTCGGCGACCGGCTACAAGGCGTGGGGCGGCCCGCCGCGCACCGAGGATGCCAACACGCTCGACGGCACCATCGTCCCGTGTGCGGCGGCCGGTTCCGTGGCATTCGTGCCGAACGAGGCGATGACCACGCTGCGCTACATGCGCACGGCCTACGGCGACAGGATCTGGAGCCGCTACGGCTTTGTGGACGCGTTCAATCCGGAGACCGGGTGGGTGAACTCCGACGTGATCGGCATAGATCTCGGCGTCACGCTGCTGCAGGCGGAGAACGCCCGGAGCGGGCTTGTCTGGGCCGTCTTCATGCAGGCGCCGGAGGTTCAACGCGCTCTGGCGCGGGCCGGGTTTCTGTCGCAACGCCGCGATCTCCCGTGGGCGGATCAGGCGAGGCTGCGCGCGATCGCGGCCCAGGCATGGAAGTCAATCGAGTCCGCTCCCGTCGACGCCGATTCCCTGGGCCTGCGCCTGTCCTCCGTCCTTGCCGCCGGCTCGATCGGCCTCATCCCCGAGGATGAGGCGGTGAACCGCGTCGACGCCATGCTCAAGGCGACACGGATCCCTGCAGACGACCGCGCGCTTGCGCAGTACTCGGCGAGCCTCGTGACGCTGCGCCAGGCGATTCCAAGCCTGGAGCCGGAGGCCACCCGGCGGCTTGCGGCCATCGATTGGAAGAAGGTCCCGATCGAGTCCAACCTGCTCGGCTCCAACAGCCGGCTGGCCGTCTTCTTTCAGGTCGCCACCGGGGCCCGCCCGCCGTCTGCCTGGACTGAACTCAGGCGGGTGTCGGAGGCCGAAGGACATGTGCATGTCATGGAACCGGCACAGGTTCGCGACCAGCTGATGCCCGGTCTCTGGCTCGACGAGCGCTATATCGTAACCGGTGCCTCGGCCTCCCAGCTGGCCTATGCCATCGCGATTGAGAAGCGCAAGACGTCCACCGTGACGTTTCCCTTCGACGTGCAAAGCACCGCGCTGCTGCTCGAGCATTTTCCCGCCGAGGTCGCCGCGGGCCTGAAGCGGGCCAACTTGCCCGGCGGGTGGATGGAGCAGGCGTCCCCAGTCGACCGCACCCTGCTGCTCCTGAGTCTGGCGAACCTGCTCGCGCCCGACTGCCTGCGCGAGTGGTTTCAGCAGGATCCGCTGGCGGTGGCTGGGCGCGCCGCGATAGCCGATTTTGGCCAGGCTGCGTTTGGAGGGGAGAACTCCCTCTTTGCGCGCAACGAGCTGGCGGTCCCGACGCTCGCGCCCCCGGGGCGCCTGGCGCTCGTGGTGAGCTCGGCGATGCCGCGCGACAAATGGTCGTGGATCCCGGTGAAGGGCCTGGAGTACAAGGTCTCGGACGCCGACGTCCGGCCTGGCGACCCCGACCTGGAGCTCCGCTTCGCGCTCACGTGGGACAAGGAGGCGCTGCATTTCCATGCGGACGTGCTGGACACGCCGCCTGGGTTCTCCGCTCCGGCCGGCCGGCGCTCCCTTGAGCTGTTCATAAACCCCAAGCGCAACGGGCTGGTGTGGCTCAGTCCCGACAACTTCCAATTCGCGTTCAAGCCGGACGGATCGGCCATGGAGTGGTTCCACAATCGCCCCGCCGCCGCGCGGATTCGCGCGACCGCGCACGGCTACGTCGTGGAGGCGGATATCAAGTGGACGGAGCTCGGCATCGTCCCGCGGCCCGGACTGATGCTTGACCTTACGGCCAGCGTGACCGCGGCCGGCATCAACGAGTGGGATCCTGCGCTGGAGCTCAGCTGGCGCTATTACCGGCGGGCCGACGACACCTTTGGCCTCGGCACCGCCCGCCTGGAGTAGTAGGCCTGATCCGGTCAGGGTCCCGCCCGCCATGCCCGCAAGAACCTCACGCTGGCTCCCGCTTGCCGCCCTGCTCGCGGGGAGCCTCGCGGGCTGCGCCCGCCACACGGATGGAGGCGCCGCGGCGGCGCGCGTGGTCGTGAACTACTGGGAGAAGTGGAGCGGCTTCGAGGCGGACGCAATGCAGGCGATCGTCGATGATTTCAACCGGAGCCAGGACCGGATCGAGGTGAGGTTCCTGTCCGTGAGCGAGGTGGACACCAAGCTGCTCCTTGCCGCGTCGAGCGGGCATCCGCCCGACGTCGCCGGGCTTTGGTCGGAGAACATCCCGGATTTTTCCGAGAAGGGAGCGCTGACCCCGCTCGACGCCAGGCTCGCGGCCGCGGGGCTCGGCCCCGACCACTACATTCCGGTATACTGGGAGCTCTGCCGGCACCGAGGGTTCACCTGGGGGCTGCCGACGACGCCGTCGTGCGTGGCGCTCTTCTACAACAAGAAGCTGTTCCGCGCGGCCGGACTCGATCCCGAGCGCCCGCCGCGGACCCTCGCCGAGCTCGACAGCATGGGTCGGCGCCTCACGATTGTTGAGATCGAGCGCGCGGGGCGCCGCGTGCGCGCCTCCTTCTCTGACCTGACTCCCGAGGAGCGCGAGGGGCGCCACTTCACCCTGTTGCAGATCGGCCATCTGCCCCAGGACGCGGGCATGTACGTCTCGGCGTGGGGCTTTTGGTTCGGCGCCCGCTACTACGATGGCGACCGGCGCATCCTTGCCGACGACGCCGGCAACATTGCGGCGTTCCAGTGGATCAGGGAAACCGCCCAGGCCTACGGCGCGGACAACTTGCGCGACTTCGGCGGGAGTTTCGGCATCCAACAGTCGGGCCGGACGCCGTTCCTTGGGGGATTCGAGGCGATGGTCGTCCAGGGCCCTTGGTGGCCGAACTTCATCCAGAAATACGCCCCGGGCCTGGAGTGGGGCGCCGCCGCGTGCCCCGCCGCCGCCGGCGTGGCGGACGGCGCGCCCATGACCGTCGCGCAGGCCGACGTCGTCGTGATCCCGCGGGGAGCGCGGCACCCGCGCGAGGCGTTCGAGTTCATCCGCTACCTCCAGCGCCAGGAAGTGGCGGAGAAGCTGGCGCGGTCCCAGCAGAAGTTCACGGCCCTGAGCCAGGTGTCGGAGGGATTCCTCGCGGCGCATCCCAATCCGGCCATCCGGCTGTTCATCGGCCTTGCCCGGAGCCCGGGAGCCCGGGCCCTGCCGCGCCTGTCGATATGGCGCGAATACAATGCCGAGATGTCGGTGGCGGCCGATCGTGTTCAGAACCTCGGCTACACCCCCGCCGCAGCGCTCGCGGAGGTCCAGGAGCGGGTGCAGTGGAAGCTCGACCGCGTGGCGCGGCGCTGGGACGCGGTGGGCGGGGAGCGCATGGCGCAATGGAGGAACGATGACAGCTGGTGATCGCCAGCGCACCCGGTTCGGCCTCGCTTTCGTCAGCCCGTGGCTGGTCGGCTTCGCCGCCTTCACCCTTTATCCGGTCGGGGCCTCGCTCTACTATTCGTTCTGCGACTACGACGTTCTGTCCAAGCCCGTGTGGGTCGGCCTCCTCAACTACAGGGACATGGCCTCGGACGGCGTGTTCTGGCACTCGGTCGCCAACACGCTCCTTTTCAACCTGATGGCGCTGCCGCTAGGGCTCGTCTCGGCGCTGGCCCTGGCGCTGCTCCTCAACCAGCCCGTGCGCGCGCGGGGGGTATTCCGCGCGATCTACTACCTGCCTTCGCTCGTTCCGGCGGTGGCGAGCGCCATGATCTGGCTGTGGATCCTCAACGGCCGCCTCGGCCTTCTCAACACCGCGCTCGGAGTCGTCGGAATCCACCATCCCCCCCAGTGGCTCGCGGACCCGGCGTGGACCAAGCCGTCGCTCGCTCTCATGTCGGTCTGGGGCTGCGGGAACACGGTGGTGATCTACCTGGCGGCGCTGCAGGGCGTCCCGCGCTCGCTAATGGAGGCCGCGATGATCGACGGGGCTTCGTCGTGGGACCGGCTGGTCCACGTGACCCTTCCGGCCATTTCCCCAGTGATCTATTTCAACCTGGTCATCGGCATCATCGGCGGGCTTCAGGTGTTCGTGCCCGCCTTCATCATGTGGGGGGGGGAGGGGCCCGACCGTTCCGTGCTGTTCTACGCGGTGTACCTTTACCAGAACGCGTTCGATTACCGTCAGATGGGCTATGCGTGCGCCATGGCGTGGATGCTCTGCGCGCTGATACTCGCGCTCACCTGGATTGCGTCCCTGTCCTCGCGCCGGCTGGTGTATTACCAGGGCGACTAGAGCAACATGCGCGCTCCCGCCAGGCTTGCCACCTACGCGCTCCTTGTCGCCGGAGCGGCCGTCTTCATCACGCCGTTCGCGTGGATGCTCTCCACCGCCCTGAAGCCGCTCGACCAGACGCTGGCGCAGCCGCCCGAATGGCTCGCGCGCCGCTACGAGGCGCGGCTCGGAGGCGTGCTCCAGGAGGTCCGCCCGGGGGGCTTGGTCACGGAGCCGAGCCTTTGGGCGCTCGAGCGAGGGTCGGCGCAGCCGGTGGCCCTGGCCGAGGCCTCGGTTCGCGACGGAGCCTGGCAGCCGACGAGCGGGTTGGCGGTGCCGGTCGAGGTCCTCAAGGCCATTCCGGCCTCCGCCTCTGCGCCGTGGCGCGAGATCGGCGACCTGTCGGGCGCCCACCGGGACGTCGTGCCCGCGGCGTCGGTCTCCTCGCGCATCGCGTTGCGGTGGGAGAATTTCCCCGGGGCCATCCGCGCCATGCGGCGCTTCCCGCGCTACCTGGCCAATACCCTTGTCCTCTGCGTCCTCAACGTCGTCGGCACGGTGCTTTCCAGCGCGCTCGTGGCGTACGGCTTCTCCCGGCTGGAATGGCGGTTGCGCGACCCGCTTTTTGGGCTCCTGCTGGCGACGATGATGATCCCGTTCCCCGTCGTCATGGTGCCCCTCTATGGGCTGTTCCGCTGGCTCGGGTGGATCGGGACGCTCAAGCCCCTGTGGGTGGGCTCGTTCTGCTCAAGCGCGTTCAACGTCTTCCTGCTGAGGCAGTTCTTCCGGACGATCCCGAGGGACCTCTCGGAGGCGGCCCGGATCGACGGCTGCGGCGAATTCAGGATCTTCTGGCAGATCATCCTGCCGCTGTGCCGGCCGGCGCTCGTGGTTGTGGCGCTTTTCACCTTCATGGGCACCTGGAACGACTTCCTCGGCCCGCTCATCTACCTCACGGACGAGCGCGACTTCACCCTCGCCCTCGGCCTGCGGGTGATGCAAACGACCGGCTCGGGCGGCATCGAATGGAACTACATGATGGCGGCGAGCACGCTCGTGATCCTGCCGGTGATCGCGCTCTTCTTCGTCGCGCAGCGCAGCTTCATCGAGGGTATCGCGCTCACGGGCACGAAGGCATGACTCTGCGGGCCATCGTACCGGCGGCGATCGCCGCCATCGCCGCTTCGGGATCGGCTGCGGAGCCGCCGACTCAGGTCGCTGGCGCGGTGGAGACCGCCGCGGGCTGGGTCAAGTACGAGAACAATCCCATCCTCGGCGGCAAGTACGGGACCTGCTTTGACATCGCCGTGCTGCGCGAGGGCGGCGCGTACCGGATGTGGGTCTCCTGGCGCCCGAAAAGGAGCGTGGCGCTTGTCGAGAGCAGGGACGGCATCCACTGGAGCGAACCGCCCCGGATCGTGCTTTCCCCGTCGGGGACGGAATGGGAGGACGACGTCAACCGTCCGACCATCCTCAGGCGCGCCGACGGCTACCACATGTGGTATACGGGCCAGGCCAAGGGCCTGCGCTCCTCGATCGGGTACGCGACGAGCCCGGACGGAGTCACATGGAAGCGGATGAGCGACAAGCCCGTGCTGACCGCGGAGCTTCCGTGGGAGAAGGTGGCGGTCATGTGCCCCCACGTGCTCTGGGACGAGGGGGACAGGCTGTTCAAGATGTGGTATTCCGGCGGCGAGCAGTGGGAGCCGAATGCCATCGGCTTCGCGACCAGCCCCGACGGCCTGCGTTGGAGCAAGAACGCGGGCAATCCGGTCTTCACGGGTGACCCGAGGAATCCGTGGGAACAGGAGCGCGTCGCGGGCTGCCAGGTCCAAGAGTGGCGCGGAGGCTATCTGATGTTCTACATCGGGTACCGCGACATCGACCATGCCCAGATCGGAGAGGCGTGGTCGCGGGACGGCATTGGCGGCTGGCGGCGCCACAGGCAGAACCCGATCGTACGGGTCGGCCCGAACAAGTGGGACCACGACGCCTGCTACAAGCCGTTCGCCATCTTTGACGGCGAAAAGTGGCTGCTCTGGTACAACGGCAGGCACGGTTCCCTGGAGCAGATCGGGCTCGTCCTTCACGAGGGCGCGGACCTCGGCTTCGATGACCAGGCCCGCTGAGAGGATGGCCGCGGGGCTTTCCAGGGGGCTCTCGGTCGGGATCGCAGCCCTCTGCGGGATAACATCCGATGCGCCCCTCGCGAGAGCCCGTCAGCCCGGGCCCGCGGTTCTCGGGGCGAACGCGTTCAGGCACTACTTCGACAGGTTCAACGCGGACGACCAGGAGCTGTACGGGGGCGCGATCGACAACGCCGCGTCGTGGGCGTTCCTGCGCGCCAACATGCCGCTGTTCGAGTGCCCGGACAAGATGCTGGAGGAGATCTATTACTTCCGCTGGTGGACCTACCGGAAGCACATCAAGCGGACGCCGGACGGATTCATCGTCACGGAGTTCCTCCCCGACGTGGACTGGGCGGGGAGGTTCAACTCGATCAACTGCGCCGCCGCGCTTCACTTCTACGAGGGGCGCTGGCTGCACGACAGAGGGATCCTGGACGACTATGCGCGCTTCTGGTTCCGGGGGGGCGGCAGCGCGCGCAGCTACAGCTTCTGGGCCGCCGATTCGTATTGGAACCGCTATCTGGTCACGGGCGACGCCGCGTTGATAAGGGACCTGCTGCCCGACCTGGTCGCCAACTACGCGGCCTGGGAAAGGACGCATCGCGATCCCAACGGACTCTACTGGCAGACTGACGACAGGGACGGGATGGAGGGCTCGATCGGAGGAAGCGGCTACCGGCCCACCCTCAACACCTACCAGTACGGAGACGCGGTGGCCATCGCACAGATTGCCGGTCTTGCGCGCCGGCCGGACCTGGCGGCCGAATACCGGGCAAAGGCTGCCGCAATAAAGGGATTGGTTCAGAGGAGACTATGGAACAAGGAGGCGGGATTCTTCACGACCTTGCCCCGGGCGGCGGGGGCGCCCCTCGCCAGCGTGCGCGAGCTGATCGGCTACACGCCGTGGTACCTGAACCTCCCGGACCCGGGCTACGAGGCGGCATGGGCGCAGTTGATGGACCCGAAGGGGTTCTTCGCCCCGTACGGGCCGACGACCGCCGAGCAGCGCCATCCCCGGTTTGCGCTGGCCTACAGCGGCCACGAATGCATGTGGGACGGCCCGAGCTGGCCATATTCGACGTCGATCACGCTGACCGCCATGGCCAACCTGCTCAACCGCTACCAGCAGAGCGCGGTGAGCAGGGAGGACTACTTCAAGGTCCT
>DATNHT010000109.1:0-22537 GCA_035604815.1 Opitutaceae bacterium | reverse complement strand
CGAATTTCGAGGTGAAGCCGGCCGTCCACCAGATTGAAACCCATGCGTTTTTCCAGGAAGGGAGTGCGCACGATTATCTGAAACAACACGGCGTGCAGATGGAGGCCTGGTCGCCTTTTGCCGAAGGCCGTAACGGGCTTTTTGCAAACGACTCCCTGGCCGCGATCGCCAAGAAGCACAACAAGTCCGTGGCGCAGGTGTGCCTCAGGTGGCATTTCCAAAGGGGAATCGTTGTCATCCCCCGTTCCAGCCAGAAGGCGCATATCGCTGAAAACTTGAACATCTTTGACTTCAGCCTCGATGATTCCGATCTGGCGTCGATCTTGCCGTTGGACCTGAATTCGACCCAATTTCCCGAGTGGAGCTGAAATCGTCCCATGGATGCGGGATGCGAATTTTTCAAAACAGATGCACTCGGACGGCGATAACTGCCTCCGTCATGGTAAGCAAGTCGGTTCCGGTTGATGGCCCCACGGTTACATCCGACGATGGACGCGCAATTGCTTCCGTTTCTCCGCTATGGCCGGAAAATTGAAACCGCCTGAATTCCGATCGGTTTCGCTCCGATTATCTTAGCCACGGGGAAAATTCATCCCTCCGGACTATTGCTCCTGGGGTGGGCGTTCTTTCGGTCCAAACGACACAACGCCCTGGCTCGCGGCAATCCGGCCGTTTAGAGGTGTGCCTGCCGCCTAGTCGGTAAGCTCAATCCTGAGCGTCACGGCATGGTCCGAATCAAAAGTGCCCTTTAGGAGCTGCGGTATTTCCACCGCGACCTTTCCTCCCCTCCCGTACTTTCCCTCGGGGACATTCCTCCACTTGAGATCCTGGCCGGTGCCAAGCATCACAATTCTCGAGGAGGAATCGAGCCACAGGTCGTGCAGCTCCACGTCTGCCTCGGGCCAGCCCTTATGGATGGCGTACAGGTACCTGTCATCCTTGCTCCTGGTGAACCTGAGCCTGTCGCCCTGGCTCGCGACCAGCCATGGCCTGGATCGGTAGATGGCTTCGCCGTTCACCTTCAGCCACCGGCCGACGTCGTGAAGCCTGTCGCGGATATACGCCGGCATGGCTCCCTTGCCGTCGAGGTTCACGACCAGCAGCAGGTTTCCGTTTTCACTCACGATTCCCACGAGCATGTCGATGAGGTCCCCGGTGCTGGTCACGTTCTTTTCCGTGTCCTGCCAGTTGTATCCGAAGGACTGGCTCACCCCCCGGCACTCCTCCCACTTGTGGAGGATCTTTGCCCGCTCGGTGTTGCGGGAGCCGTACTCGCTGGTGAAGAAGTCGCCGGAGTTGAAGCGCATGAACCGCCCGAGCCGGTCATTCGAGGCCACGGTCTTGCGGCCCGACGCCTGGTTGTAGAAATAGCTCACGATCTGGCGGGACCCCAATTCCTCGGCGAAGGTCGTCCAGTCGCCGTCGAGCCAGAGTATGTCGGGATCGTACCGATCGATGAACTCCGTGGCCTGGGGAATGATATAGTCTGCGACGAAGTCCCGAACAGGCACCTTTCCGGTTATCTTCCCCGCCATGGCCTTCTCATCGAACGGGACGGTCTGGTACGTCGGATCCTCCAGGGTTGTCCAGATTCGAACCATCTTCCCGCCGCCCTGGATGACGGGATACTCCCACTCCTCCAGGGAGAAGTAGAAGCCGAACTTCAATCCCCGTCCCCTGCAGGCCTCGCTCAGCGGGCCGATCAGGTCCCTCTTGGGGCCCATCTCCGCGGCGTTGCGCCTGGTGTAGCTGCTGGGCCACAGGCAGAACCCGTCGTGGTGTTTGCAGAACGGCACCACGTAGCGCATTCCTGCGTCATCGGCCACCCCGGCGATGCCCCCAGGGTCGAAGTTCTCCGCCGTGAACAGCGGGATGAAATCGTCCCGCTGGAAATCTTCTCCCCACTTGGCCCTGTGGTACTTGGCCACCTCGGGGGAGTTGTACATATTGTACAGATACCAATCGGGATACATCGCCCCCGACTCGCGCATCGGGGCGTAGCCGGCCACGGAGTAGAGCCCGTAGTCTATGAACATCCCGAACTTCGCGTCGTGGAACCACTCGGGCGCGGTATGCCTCCCGATTGACTTAAGGGTCGGCTTGTAGGCGCCCGCGCCCTTGGCCCGCTCATCCGAGCCGGCTGGCTGCGCCTGCGCGTTGGCCCCCTTTGTCAACGCCGCCATCGCCCCCAGAAGCGACAGTTTGCCGAAGGTCCTTCTGTTCATGCGCTGCTCCAGGTCGTCGTCGTTTGCGCCCCGGTCGCCCGGGGTTGCGCTACCATTTCCCGTCGGCGGAGGAGGGCAAGGCGATTCGGCCAAGGTGCCCCCAAGCCGGCCCGATCCTGCGGGCCGGTTGCAATTTGTCGACCGACCGGCTCAATTCCAGGGGACAGGCCCCAATACAGTCAGCTCACCTCCATGCCAACTGACGCGGAAAGATTAGACGCCCTTGAGCAGGAGCTCGCCAAGCTCAGGGCTTCGGCCAAAAGAGAGGACGCGAGGGCGGCAAAGGACGATGCGCGGGCTGCAGAGGAGGATTCGCTGGCGGCAAAGGAGGATGTGCGGGACAGGAAGGAGGATGCGCGGCACCTCCTTATGAATGCCGAGGCCTGGGCGATACACTACAGCAACATCCGACTGCTGGTGACGACCTTCCTGCTGGGCGCGTGCTGGACGGTGCTAAGCACCGAATGGGAGCAGCACAGCGACACCCTGTATGTGTCCATCTATGTCGTGTGCGCCTTCACCCTGGCCCTTTTCATCGGGTTTACGAGCGCGCAGCAGAAGAAGATAGAGGCGGAGCGCAAGAGCCTCGCTGTGCTGATGGGCGACGCTGACAAGATGGGCCCGCCGCCGGAGTTCTGGAATTTCCAGAACAATCTGAAATGGTGGGGAACCCACCTCCCGAGCATCGCCGTGTTCATGGGCATCGCCGGCGTCGTCATCATGAATGCCATTTGGCACATGCAGCAGACGACCGTGACCATTTATTTGAAGGATCATGAGGTCACCTCCACGCTGGAGAAGGCGGAAGGGGGGCAGGCCGCATACACGGTCCGATTGAGGGCCGCCGACCTGAAGGAACTCATCCCGACCAACGAGGCGCCGGGCAAGGCACCGGGCGATGGGTCGGACAGATTGCTCCTCGATCTGTCCTCATTGGGCCCGCGGGGGCCCGGCCACGGCGAAGGCCAGGGGCCGAAGTAGACGGACTTGGCGCGGCCGGGCCGGGGTCCGGGCGGCGGGAAGGGCAGCCCGGGTTGGCGGGATGCCGGTCGCGGCAAAGGGAAGAGTCTCCGAGCGGAGGTCGTCGCTGTCCGGAACCCGGTTCCGGGTTCATTTTGCGATCAAGGGCAGAATCAAATCGGACGGGTGGTCGGCGTCGGTATAGACCGTGTTCTCGGCGGTCTGCCACCGGCGGTTCCCGTTGAGGGGTTCCCCAGTGTTGGGATTCACGTCGAAGCGCGGAAAGTTGCTGCTCGAGACGTCGAGCCTGATGCGGTGGCCGCGCGCGAAGACGAGCGAGGTGGGATACATCTCGATCGTGAACGCGTAGGGCCTGCCGGGCTCGAGGAATTCCTCGTGGTCAAGGTTGTTGCGGTAGCGGGCGCGGACGATGCCGTCGGCAATGTTGAGGTCGACGCCTGCGGGGAAATCGGGGTTTGGCGGATAGACGTCCACAAGCTTGACGGTGAAATAGGTGTCGCGCGCGCTTGACGAGGCCCAGAGCTCGACGGCCAGCGGGCCGGTGACCTCGGTGTCGCGCTCAAGCGGCGGGGTCTGATAGACGAGGATGTCGTTGCGCGCCGAGAGGGGCCTGGTGTCCGACGTGAGCCAGAAATCAGTCCGGTCGCGCTGGTCGGCGGCCCCCTGGGCCATCAGCCTGCCCTGGGACGAGACGTTCCCGCCCAGCGTCGGCACGGGGTTTCGGGGGTCGAACAGATAGGTCGTGGAGGGCTCCCGCAGGGGCTTCTCCGGCGAGAGCGTCCCGCCCGCGTGCAGGTAGTAGGGCGTGTACGCCGTCCGGGCCAGGGGCCATTCGCGCTCCTCGCGCCAGCGGCCTCCCACGAAGAGGCGCCCCTCGGGGGTCCTGTGCGCATCGCCGCCGCCCATCACGTAGATCCGGACGGGAGGCTCCCGGTCCACGCCGTTTTCGACACCCTTGAGCCAGCGGTCGAACCAGCGCCGCTGGAACGTCGCAAGGTCGAGCGAGGCGTCTTGCGTGAACTGGGCCAAGCCGGCATAGCTCAGCCTCTCCTGGCTGTGAATCCATGGCCCCACGATCAGCCGCTGGAGGCTCCTCTTCGCCCTGGTCAGGAGGACAAAGTTCATGTTGGCCACCTGGGCGCTCCATGAGTCGTACCAGCCGGTGACGTGGTAAACGGGGATGTCCTTATATTCCGCGATATGGTCGACCACGCTCGAGCCGTGGTCCTTCCAGAAGGTGTCATAGGCGCCGTGGCCCATCGCCTCGACCAGCCAGCCCTCGTAGTCGGGCGCAAACTTGAGCGGGGTCGTGCCCGGGCGCAGGGGCAGTCCGCGCACGTAGTCCTGGACGTGCTCGCCCATGTCGACGAGGGCGAGCGCGGCCGCGGGATCCGAGGCCGCGCGAATGGCTGCCGGAAGGGCGTTGGCGGTGCCCGCGGCATTGCCGAGCGTCAGGATCCAGTTGAACCAGCGCAGCTCGAATGCGCCGTGGTGGCGCACGCCGTAGAGCCCGAAGTCGGACATGGCGTTTCGCGGAATCATGGCCTTCACGTAGGGGGCATTCGCGATCGCAAGCGCGTGCTGGGTGGCGCCAAGGTACGAGGAGCCGACCGTTCCAATGCTCTGGTTCGACCAGGGCTGGCTCCCGACCCACTGGGCGGTGTCGAAGCCGTCATTCGGATCGTCGCGGATCGGGCGCCAGCGGCCCTGCGAGTGGTAGCGCCCCCGCACGTCCTGGATGACCACCGCGTAGCCGAAGGGGACGAACGTGCTGATGAGCACGTCCGCCCCGGTTTCCTTGGAGTAGGGGGTCCTGGCCAGAATGGCGGGGAACCTGCCGTCAGCCGCCGCAGCGCCCGGCATGGGCCGATAGACGTCGGTCGCAAGGCGCGTTCCGTCGCGCATCGCCACCATGATGTCTTTTGAGGCGACAACCCCGTACGCGGGCGCTTCGGCCTTTGCGGGTGCCGGGGGTGCCGGTCCGCCCTGCGCCAGCAAGTTTTGAGCTGCGCCCAAGGCCGCCGCAACCAGGAGCCAGGCCGTCTGCCGGGGTTTTCTCATATATATAAGAGTGTGCGTGCGAAACCCGGGCGCCGTCAAAAAAGCCGAGAGGTCGGTCGGCGATACCCGATGCCTATTTTTGCGGATGGCGCCTGGGAAAGAGCGGCGCGATTCGCGAGTGGAGCAAGCGCAAGTTCGAGCAGTTCATATACCATCGGCACTGTCAAAACCCTAAGATGATATAGGTAAGCATCTTAGGAAGACGGCAATTTTGCACGGCCAATGGCAATCCCGGGAATTGTGAGGAAATTGGACATCCAATGCTAAAGTTGCATGGAATCGGGCGCGGCCGCGATTGCCCGTCGGCACCCGGCGAACGCCTGCGACTCGAGCGCCGCTGCGGCAGGCTTTCGGATTGTCACCGACCGCTCACGGCAATACGGATCGGGAATATTTCCGCGACGATTGCCCGACCGGACGGGGCTAGGGTCTTCCCAGCCGGAGTTCGCGGTTCTGGTCCAGCCCAACCAATCTGCGCATGGCATCAACACATCCGCCCCGGTTTCATGCCGGACCACGTGAGGCCGCGGCATGACCGCGAAGCCCGCATTCGAGGTGGAGGCAGATGCTTCCCTCAATCTTCTTCGGATACGCTACTTCGGGCACGTGACGGCCTCCGAATTGAAGGCGTGCCTTGGGGACATTGAGGCCGTGCTTCCCAAGATGCGCCCCGGGTTCACGGTGCTGACCGACCTCAGCGGCCTGGACTCGATGGACCTCGATGGCGTGCCCCACCTTACCAAGGCGATGGATGCGTTCCGGGCAAAGGGCGTCGGCACGGCCGTGAGGATAATCCCGGACCCGAGCAAGGACATCGGATTCAACATCCTCGCGATCGTGCACTACCGGCGCGGCGTCCGCGTGGTCACCTGCCAGAATGCCGAGCAGGCCGCGCGCGTGCTGAAGCAATAGGGCCGCCCCGGGGCCCGGCCCGCAGGGCGGGGGCCAGGGGATCCGCGCCCCGGCGCGCAGGCCTAGCGAACGATCGCGATCACAGCGACCACAAGGGCGATCGCGGAGGCGAGGACGATGATCGCCGTCTTTGCCGAGACCTTGGGCTGTTCGCCGGGATGGTAGTGTATGGTTGAGGTCGAGTTCTTCACGCGCCCTTCATCCCGAGCATGTCCCGTACCAGTTTTCCCGGAGGGCTTCAAATGGGGCTGCGATCGGGCCCGCTCACCCGTCCGGAGCCGCCCGCGGGCCTCCCGGCGCGCCTGGAGCGCCTGCGGGAGCGGCACTTCCAAAGGCGCGGCGCAGCGCGGGCTGAAGCTTCCGCTCGAGGAGCCAGGCGAGCCCGAATGTCGCGGCGACAAGAATCAGGGCGCGAAGGCAGTAGCTCCAGGCCCCGCCCATCGGGAGCCACCGGGTCCTTAGGACGCCGAATTCCATCGGAAAGCCCACGGCGTAGATCCCGTAGGAGATCGCGCCAAGGGGGGCGAGGCGCGCCAGCGCCGACGGCGGGGGCTCCCATCGGAACAGGGCCCAGGCGAGCGCGAGTGCCGCCGAGTAGGCCGCCATTGCGCCGGCCTCGGCGACATCGCGCATGACGAGGCCCCGCACGAGGGCCGCCGACGCCCACGCCAGGCAGAATCCGGCGAGCCACCTGCGCCACGATGCGCCGCGGCCCGTGACCGCGAGGAGAAGCCATACCAGGGGGGGAAGGAGGTCCAGCCTGTGGAGCGAGGGCAGGGGCAACGACCCGGGGGCTTCGAACAGGTGCGCCAGGCGGAGCAGGTTCCCGAGGGGCGCCAGGGCCCACATGGTGAGGATGACCAGGAGCGCGCTCGGCCAGTTCCCCGGGCCCCCGTCCCTCGGCCCGAGCCAGGCGACCGCTAGGCCCGCGATCCAGTACAGCGCCCCGTATGCATAGCTGGACGCCACCAGGTGCTCGCCGGGAAGGGCCGCGGCCGCGGCGGCGCAGGCGGCCACCGCGCAGAAGAGGAGCCCGGACCGCGGGGCCAGCCACCAGACCCCGAGGAAGGCGAGGTAATAGAGGGCCTCGAAATTGAGCGACCAGAGGTTCAGGTTGTCCGGCATCACGTCGACGTGCCACCCGGGCAGATATGGCCTGAAATTCTGCAGGAAGCCCAGGTTGCCGAGGACCGTCCCCAGGCCGGCATGCGGAAAGAGGATCCAGCCCAGGAGCACGGCCGCCGTGTTGACCGGCACGAGCCGGATCAGCCGCCGCCCCAGGTAGGCGCGCGCCTGCGCCCCCGAGAAGGGCGCCCGGACGGTGAGGCCGATGACGTAGCCGCTGAGGACGAAGAAGAAGAGGACCGCCACGGCGCCGAGGTTGAACCACCAGAACCGGACCGAAGGCGCATACCCCGGGTCGAGGCGCTCGAAGGGCGCGGTCGCGTGCGCGTAGAGCACGAGGCAGGCGCAGATCCCGCGCAGTCCCTCGAGGGCCAGGTCGCGGGCCGCCTTCCCGGCGGGCGCCGGGGGCGCGAGCCTCCTCGTCCACCAGCCGGTCACGGGCGGCCCTCGCGGTCGGAAAGCTCTGGTGGAAGCGGCGGCTCCATGCCCGGGGGCGTACTCAACAAGCCGGCGCCATGTGAATCAACGCCCAATTGGCGCGGGCTGCACGCTGCAGCGCACCCCGGTTCAGTTCTCGGGCGGCTGCAGGTCGACATGGGTCGGCGCGTCGCGGTCGCAAGATATCCGGCCGCCGCTCTCGCGGAGCTCGACGACCTGGATGGAGCTTCGGCGCAGTGCGGGGGAGTCCTTGTCCTCCGGATGGATCGTCCCGGCGCGGCCCGGGTGGGTGAAGTAGAAGCAGTAGGCGCGGCCGGCGCTGACGACCACGCCCGGATGGCCGCCGTTCACGCCGTCGTCCGGGCCGTGGCCGGGCGCGCCGAGCAGGTCGCCCTGCTGCGCGGTCCAGTGGACGAGGTCGTCCGAGCGGTAGACGCCGAGGCCCTTCCAATGGTCCACCAGCATCCAGTAGCGGCCCCTCCACATGAAGACGAACGGACCCTCGCCGGGGCGCGCGCCCACGCCGTCGCACCGGCCCCGGTCGGTCCACGCGGCCAGGTCGGCGCTGTCCGCGTAGCAGATCGACTTGTTGTCGCGCTCGTCGTTGTACCAGAGCCGCCACCCGCCGCCGCGGACCGGGAAGAGGCACGGGTCGATCACCCGGTCGGAGGCGAGCCGGAGCTCGGAATCGTATTTCCAGTCCCGCAGGTCGGCGCTGGTGAGGTGGACGATCGTGCGCGGGTGCTGCCAGTCCTCGAACACGCCCGGCACGACGGCGAGGAACATGTGGTGCGTGCCGTCCGGCGCCGTGCGGACCTCGGGGGCCCAGAGCGTGGGCTCGGTCCCGCCGACCTCGGGCGGCAGCGTTATGGCGGCGGTTCCGACGTAGCTCCAGTGGGCGCCGCCGTCGGCCGACTCGGCGATGCCGATCCTCGTTCCGTGGACCCAGGCGACGCCCGAGAGCCCCGGCGCGTTTGCGCGCCGGTTTGTGTAGAACATCCACCACCTGCGCACGTGCGGATTCCACACGACGACGGGGTCCGCCGCGCCGTCGTAGACGGGATCGCGAAAGAGCGGCTTCGGGGCGATGGCGCCGGCCGGCGCCGTGCCCACCGGCGCGAGGCATGCCAGGAAGAGCAGGGCGGTCTCGGCAAGCTTCATTCTTGGGGGAGGTCCCCGCATCCGGCCATCCGCGGGGCCCGGGGGTCGGCGGGCCCGCATCGTCGCCCGGCGCCGGCCGGACCGCCAGCCGGAATTGTCCCGTCCGGGGACGGCCGGCGGGCGGGAATCCGGCTTGCGTCCCCTCTAGTCTTGAGCGGCGCGCCGGCGCGGGCCATACCGGCGAGAGCGCCATGAAATCCCCCTTGATCGCCCTTTTCTGCCTGTGGGTTTCCCCGCTTCCGGCATCGGCGCCGGGCGATGCGCCTGCGGGGAGCCTGCCGGACGGCGACCGGTGGAGCCTGGGGGACTCGGGCGACATCCGGTGGATCGTCGCCCGCGACGGGAGGCTGCCCCACGGCGACCACGTGGAAATGAGCGGGCTAAGGGCCTCCATGGTCGTCACCTACCTTGTCGACGCCGACAGGAGGATCCATGTGCGCGACCTGGCGGTCTGGCCCGGCTTCATAGTCAAGTACGACTACCGCAGCTACCTGATGCGCAGCTTCGAGGGGGACGACGCCCCCGCGTTTTCCCTGGACGGCCGGCCCTTCGCCGTTCCCGCTGTGGAGAGGGTGACCTTCGACGGCGTGCTCCATGTCGCCTACGAGCCCTCCGGCGTCCGCGTCAGGCGCAGCCTCTTCCCCTCGCCGGACAAGCCCGCCGTGTTCGACCTCTGGGAGGTGACGAACCCCTCCGGGGGGCCGGTCACGATCGAGATCGGCGACGTCCGCCAGTCGGAGCGGGTCCGCGGGGCGGAGGCCGACTACGCGATTGAGACCAGGATCCGCGGCGCGAAGGCCGTCCTCGGGGCGGGGGAGTCCGCCGCGTTCTGGGTTGAGCACGGCGCCGGGGTCGCCGGCGCCGGGGCCGCCGCTGGCGACGGCGCGGCGGAACTGCGCGCGCGCACCGGGTTTGTCGCGATGATCGGCGGGCGCCTCGCGCTGCACACCCCGGATCCCGTGCTGGACCGGGAGTTCGGCTTCGCCAAGGTCCGCGCGGCCGAGAGCATATTCGCGACCAGGTCCGGGCTCGTCCACTCGCCGGGGGGGATCCGGTATTACGGGGGAGTCTGGGCCAACGACCAGGTCGAGTACGCGCATCCGTTCTTCGCCTACCTGGGCTACGGCCTGGCCGACGAGGCCGCGGTGAACGGCTACCGGCTGTACATGCCCTACATGACGCCGGAATTCTGCCGCATTCCCTACTCGTTCGAGATGGACGGCGCGCACCCGATCGCGAGCGTGGACCGCGGGGATGCGGCGATGTACGCCTGCGGGGCCTCCCTCTACGCGCTCGCCCGGGGGGACGAGCCGGTCGCCCGGGCGCTGTGGCCGGCCATCCAGTGGTGCCTGGAGTACTGCAGGAGGATGACGACGGCCGAGGGCGTCGTGGCCTCCGACACCGACGAGATGGAGGGGCGCCTCCCCACGGGGAGGGCAAACCTGTCCACCTCCGCGCTGGCCTACGGCGGGCTGGTCAGCGCGGCCCGCCTGGCCGGGGAGATGGGGGAGCCCGAGGAGGTCGGGCGGCGCTACGCCGAGCGGGCCGCGGCGCTGCGGGCGGCGATCGAGCGCTATTTTGGCGCCGACATCGAGGGCTACCGCACCTATCGCTACTACGCGGGCTGCGCCAGGCTCCGGCACTGGATATGCCTGCCGCTCGCGGTGGGCATCGACGAGCGCAGGGAGGGGACGACCCGTGCGCTCCTGGAGCGGCTCTGGACGCCGAACGGTCTGACGGTCGAGGACGGCCGCGACAGCTTCTGGGACCGGGCGACCCTGTACGCCCTGCGCGGGCTCCTCATCAGCGGGGCGACCGAGGCGGGGGTATCCAGGCTCAGGGCCTACACGGAGCGCCGGCTGCTGGGCGAGCACACCCCGTACCCGGTGGAGGCCTATCCCGAGGGCGACCAGGCCCACCTCTCGGCCGAGAGCGCGCTGTACTGCCGCGTGATCATCGAGGGCCTCTTCGGCATCCGCCCCGTGGGCCTCAGGCAGTTCGACTGCACGCCGCGGCTGCCGGCGGGCTGGGACCGGATGTCCCTGGACGACGTCCGCGCCTTCGGCTCGCGGTTCTCGGTCGAGGTCCGCGCGGACCCGCCCGGGGGGATGCGCCTCTGCGTGACGCGCGACGGGAAGGCGCTCCTTTCCCGTGCGGGAAGATCCGGGGACACCTTCCGCGTCCGCCTCTAGCCGCGGCCCCCGGTCATGCCCGCCGAACAAGCTCCCGCGGCCGGGCCCCCGGGCCGCGCCCACGATGCCGGCCGCAGGGCGGACCTGCGGCTCTGCCTGCGCTACTGCACGAGCGAGGGGCTGGTCGCGATGCCGATCGTCACGATGGCGCTTCCCGCGAGCATGGCGATCTCGGCCCTGGTCACGAAGGCCTTCCCGATCTCCGCCGCCGCGATCGGGGTCCTGGGGTCGCTGCCGTTCGTGGGCAACTTCCTGCAGATATTCGTATCTCCGTTTCTGATACGATGGCGGCCCCCCAAGGTGATCACGGTCGCGGCGGCGTCGCTGCACCTCCTGAGCTGGGTGGCTCTGGGCGTCTTTCTCCCGTGGATCCCGCGCGGGGACCCGCGCGCCGCGGCCCCGTGGATCCTGGGGTGGTTCCTCGTGTCGAGCTGCTTCGGCGCGGTGGCCGGCGTCACGTGGAGCACGTGGATCGAGGAGTGGGTGCCGCGCCGGGTGCGGGCCAGGTTCTTCGGGCGCCGCAACCAGCTGCTCCAGTTCTCCGCGGTCGTGTTCCTGGTGGCTTCCGGCTGGATCCTCTCCCGGTGGGAGTACTCGGTCGGCGCGTTCCGCGCCGTCATCTTCGGCTCCGCGGCCCTGAGGGTCTTCTCGCTGCGCTGGCAGTGGAGGAGCCCGACCCGGCCCCATCGGGCGCCGCCGCCTCCGCGCGAGGGGTTTGGCGAGCAGGCGCAGGTGCTCCTTGGCTCGCGCTCCTTCCTCGTCTTCGTCGCGTTCGGCGCGGTGTGGAGCTTCGCGGCCAACTGCTTCGGCCCCTTCTACACGGTGTTCATGTTCGGGCAGGTGGGGTTCTCGGCCTGGGACGTGGGCGTGGTGACGGCGCTCTCGCAGGTCGGCGGGGCGCTCTCGCTGCCGGCCTGGGGCCACCTGCTCAGCCGCCACGGGAACAAGCCGGTCATGGTGGTGTCGCTCGTCCTCTGGCAGCTCTCGATGTTCGTCTGGTGCCTCGTCGACCCGGGCAACCGGGCGCTGCTCTACGGGCTCTGGACCTGGATCGGGGCGACAAGCGCCGGGTTCGTGCTGGGCCAGTTCACGCTCGGCCTGAGGCTGATCCCGGTCGAGGCGAAGATGCTCGCGATCGGCTTCAACCTCGCCGTGACGTCGCTTGTCGCCGCGGTCGCGCCGGTCCTCGGCGGCTGGGTCATCTCGCGCGCCCCGGCGGCGTGGGGCGGCCCGCTCGAGGTCTACCACGCCTGCTTCGCCGTCCAGCCGGTCGTCGCGCTGGCGGGGGCCTTCCTGCTCCTCAGGGTCCACGAGCCCGCCGCCAGCCCCTTCTCGGCGGTCGTCGGCGCCATGCGGAATATTCGAACCTTGGGCGGCGTGCTGGGTCTTAGCTTCCTTGTGAACCATGTCTTTACCGACGAGCGGCGCCGGGGGGACGGCCCCTAGCCGCCGGCGGGCGCGCAACCTTTTGCCCTCCGGGCGCGTCTCGACATTGGCACCCGCTCCCCCAATCCTTTGCCTGCCATGCCCCATCCAACGAATTCAAGGCGCCGCGGCTTCACGCTCGTCGAGATCCTGGTCGTCATCACGATCATCGGGCTCCTTGCCGGACTGACCATCGCCAACATCGGCAAGCTATTCGGCGGCTCGCAGGTCGACATCGCCAGGCTCTTCGTCAACCAGAGCATGAAGACCCCGCTCGTGACCTACCGCCTCCAGATGGGCAGCTACCCGTCGACCGAGGAGGGCCTCCAGGCGCTTGTCACGGCGCCCCCGGGCAAGGTCGACCGCTGGCGCGGGCCCTATCTCGCGGAGGGGACCAAGCTCCCGCTGCTCGACCCCTGGGGAGAGCCCTACCAGTACCGCTACCCGGGCGTCCACAACAAGGACGGCTACGACCTCTGGTCAAAGGGCCCGGACAAGACCGACGGAACCGATGACGACATCGGCAACTGGTGAACCGGGCGGGTTCACGCTCATCGAGATCCTGCTCGCCCTGGCGCTGATCGCGCTCCTGGGCACGATCTTCATAAGCGGCACCAATTCCCTGCTGGCGGAGAGGGGGGCGTCGCCCGACTCGCAGTTCTGGAAGGCGTGCGCGCAGGCGCGCAAGCAGGCCCTCGAGGAGCAGCGCAGCGTCCTCTTGAGCTACGATCCAAGGACCAGGGCCTTCGTCATGAACGACGGCGCGCAGCAGAACACGCTGCCGGTGCCCGGCCCGGAGGACCTCGTGATCGACTTCCACCCCGCCCAGTCAAGCTCGAGCTCCTCCATCCTGCTTGGGGGCACGCTCGTCGAGACCCAGCTGCTCGCGTCGGTGACATTCTACGACGACGGGACATGCACGCCTTTCCGGGTCCAGATCCGCACGGGCGCCGGCGCGCACCTGCTCTCGATCGATCCCTGGACGTGCGCGCCCGTGCTGGCCAAGTCCGATGCCGCTCCGTAGGGGATTCACGCTCATCGAGGTGCTCGTGGCCCTCGTCATCTTCGCGCTCACCGCGATCGTCCTCGGGGGCGCCTACCTGAACGTGCTCAACAGCTACGAGGCCGCGCGGCGCGCGAACATGAGCGATGAGGACGTGTACTTCGCGCGGTCGCAGCTCCTCGCGCAGTCCGACCTGCAGGCGGCCGAGAACGGGGCGGAGTTCGACGACGGGGACCGCCACGTGAAGTGGACCGCGGACATCGAGCCCGAGAACACGACCGACCTGTTCACCGTCACCTTCACCTGCACGGTCGCGGAGCCCTCGGCGCCGGAGCCGAGGAACGTGGTCGAGACGTTCCTGCTCCTTCGCCCCACCTGGTCCGACCCGACCGCCCGGAGCACGCTCCGGCAGAATGCCGCGAACCGCATCGCCCAGGTCCAGGGAAGGCAGGCCCAGTGAGCCGGCGCGCCTTCACGCTCGTCGAGGTCCTGCTCTCGATCGCGCTTGTCGCCCTCGTGCTCGTCGGGCTCAACGTGTTCGTCTATTCGATGGGCGAATTGTGGGGCAGGGGCACGGACGTCCGGCTCTTCGACCAGCACGTGCGGGCCGTGACGCGGTTCCTCCAGCGCGAGATGCTCCGGGCCACGCTCCCCCCCGCGGCGGCGGTGAACGCGACCCCCGTCGGCGTCCAGCCGGTGACGCCGGACGGCCGGTCCCAGGAGAACCTGGTCACCTACATGGAGCTGTCGGGAAACCGGATCCTCAAGTGGCCCGACAACCCGCTGCCCGAGGTCTTCTGCTCGCTGCAGGTGAGGAGGGACCAGGGCCTGTTCATGCTCTGGCACTCCGACCTGGAGAACCACTTCAACGACGACCCCCCGCGCGAGACCTTGGTCTCGCCTTTCGTCACGGCGCTCGCCTACGACTACTTCGACACCGACTTCAACAAGTGGACGACCGAGACGGCGCTGCGCACGGACGCCTCGGGCAACCCGCTCCCGCCCCAGCGGCTGCGGTTCACCTTCTCCTACGACCGCCTCACGCGGGAGGCCGTGGTCGCCGTCCCCCCGACCAGCCAGGGGCTGCCCAACCCGTGGTGAACCGGATGCCGCACCCGTTCCAGGCCGCCCCGCGCCGCTCGTCGGTGATCGTGCTGGTGCTCATCATGATGGTGTTCACCGCCACGGCGCTCACGGCCTTCGTCGAGAAGGCGGGCTCCGACCTGCTTGTGGAGGTCCGCCAGGCCGACTCGAGGCGGCTCAGGCAGGAGGCGTTCTCGGCGCTCGAGGTGACGCTGGCCGTCCTCGAGGACTTCCGGCAGGCGGACAACGGGCTCCACAGCACGGCCGAGGGCTGGGGAGACCCGCTGGGCTGGGCCGGCTGGACGCCGTCCGAGGGCCGCACGGTCGAGGTCTCCTTCCAGGACGAGAGCGGCAAGATCCCGCTCGGGCGCGCCGACATGACGACCCTCACGAACCTCTTCGAGTACTGGCAGATGTCGCCCGCCGACGCCGGGAAGCTCGCCGACGCCCTCCTCGGGTGGATGCAGAAGGGATACGTCTACGCGACGGCGATCACGACCGACTACGCCACGGCGGCGGTCCCGTACGCGGAGCCCCAGAGGGCCCTGCGCTCGTTCAGCGAGCTCGCCGCGATAGACGACGCGAAGGACGTGCTCTTCGACGAGAACGGCATCCCCAACGGCAGCTACTGGAGGCTCGTTAACGACGTGTCGGTCTTCACCTTCCAGCAGCCGAACGTGAACGGCGCCAATCCGGACGTGGTGGCGTCCGTCGGCCAGTACACGGACACCCAGCTCCGGCACATCAGCGACTACCTCGCCGGCACGGGCCAGTTCGCGCAGCTCGGCCAGCAGTGGTTCCAGAACTCGACGACCCTCGCCTCGGTCGCCGGCCTCGGCGGAAACGCCGCGCCGTTCGGGACGACGATCGCGGCGCTCAGGATCCAGGTCACCGTCCGCGAGGGGCGCTCGCAGTACCGGCTCTCGGCCGTGGTCGCCCCCCAGGGGGGGGCGACGATCAACCAAACCAACGCGACCAATGCAACCGCGGCCGCGACCAACGCGTCTCCAACGACCTCCACATCCGTGACCAACACCTCCGCCCCCTCCTCGACGGCCACTAGCGCGACCGCGGCCGCCGCGGCCTCGCAAAGCATCAATTATCCCTTTACGCTCCTGGAAATGCTCGAGAACGATGAGATTCCGCAACCCCCGCCCGACCTGCCCCAGCCCTGAGCATGTGCGCCTCGCTGTCTGACTTCCTGCGCGCGAGCCCGCCCCCCCCGAGGGTGGCGGTCCTGCCCGACGCCGTCTTCTTCTCGCGCACCGTCTCCCTCGCGGCGGGAACCCCGCGGGCCGAGGTCGTCAGCCAGGTCGGGCTGGCGCTCGAGGCGCTGTCGCCGTTCCCGCTCGCCCAGCTCTACTTCGGCTACTACCTGCCGCCGGGCGCCGACCGGGTGCTCGCGTTCGCCTCCTACAGGCGCCGGTTCACCGCCGAGCAGCTCGCGGAATGGGCCGGCGCCGAGTACGTGCTGCCGGCCTTCGCCGCGATCCTCGGCTGCGGCGCCGAGCCCGCGACGACCGTCGTCCTCGCGGCGCCGGACGGCCTGACGGCGGTCCACTGGGACCAGGGGCCGGTGCCCGCGGTCGTGCTCTACCACCCCCTCAAGCCCGATGCCACGGAGGACGAGAGGGCCCGGGCTCGGGCCGAGCTCATAAGGAGCGCCGGCGAGGCCAGGACCATCGTGGACGCCCCGTCGCCGCCTGTCCCGCAGCCCGGCCGGAGCGAGGGCGAGGTCGTCTTTCAGGCGGGTGGGCTCCGCTCGAGGCTCCCCTCGGCGGTCGCGGCCGCGCTCGATGTCCGCGACAAGGCGGACCTGGATGCGCTCGCCCGGGCCCGCAGGCGCGACCTCTTCCTATGGCGCACGGCGATCGGGGCCCTTGCGGCGTGCCTGCTTTTCGCCGCGGGGGAGCTCGCGCTCCTCGGCGCCGGCCTGTGGCAGTCGGCCCGGATCGCCAAGGTCGCCGCCCAGAGGCCGACCGTCGCCCGCATCATGGAGGAGAAGGACCTCGCGGGCCGCATCGACGAGCTCTCGACCAAGCGGCTGCTGCCCCTGGAGATGATCTCCGTCGTCTCCCCGGAGGTGGCCATGCCCAAGAATCCCCCGGCCATCCAGTTCCTGCGCGCCGCGGCGAGCGCGGGCGCCGTCAACACGATCCAGATCGACGCGCAGACAAGCAATGCCGGGGAGATCGCCGCCTACAGGACGGCGATCGAGCAGACGCCCGGCTGCGAGCGGGTCGAGATCCGCGACCAGCGCACCCAGAACAACGTGGTCTCCTTCAAGCTCATCGTGACGTTCAAGCCCGGGGCTCTCGCGCCCGCCACCTCATGATCCGCACGCTGCGCGCCTTCTTTCTCTCCCGCTTCCTCCGGGAAAAGCTCCTCGTCACGGGGATCGCCGTCCTGGTGGCGGCGCTCTGGCTCTCGAGCATCGGCAACAGGGCCGTCCGGTTCGTCCACGCGGTCCGCGTCACGACCAGCTCCCTGAACGAGCAGGCGCGCTGGCTGTCCGACCGGGCGGCGATCGAGGCCTCGGCGCAGGCGGCCGCGGGCCGGCTCGACGCCGTGCGCACGCTCGACACGACGAGGCTCCTCGCCGAGGTTTCCGCCATCGCCGTCGAGTCGGGCCTCAAGAACTCGACGAGCGGCGAGCCCAAGGACGTGAGCAACGGCCAGTTCTCGGTCCACACCCTCCAGTTCAACGTCACCAAGGCCGACTGGGGCACGCTCAAGCAGTTCTACCTGGCGCTTAGCAAGCGCTCCCCGTACATCGGGATCGAGCAGTGCTCCCTCCAGGTGGACCGGGCCAACCAGTTGCTCCTGAGCGCCAACTTCCAGATATCGTCGGTCGAGATTTCGAAGAACTGAGGGTCCCTTCGTCCATCCGGGAGCCGATGACCCAAAGGAGCCCCAAGAACGCCGCGCGGCCCGAGGCGGCCCCGCTTGCAATGTTCCCGATGCTTGGAGCTGCGCGGCCGTCGGCCCGGGCCGGCGGCTCGGTCACCTGCAGATACGGGGACTGCGCCGGGGCCGGGGGCCGGGTTGGCGCGCACGCCCGGGGCGTGGCCGTCGACCGGGACATCGCAGGCGCCATGCGTTCCACGCCAACCACGGACATTGCGCCAACCCATGTGCCGAATCCGAACGGACCGGCTTATCCACCCGATGGGCGCTTTTCGCCGCCTCATGGCGTAACATGCGGCCGAAAGGCCACTTGGAAACCCGCGGAGCACCCCGGGCCTACCCTCGCGCTCGGCCGCTGCGGGATGCGGGGGCGCGACGGCGCCACTCCCCGGAGCGCCTATCCGGTTGCGAATATCGTGGCCGCGGGTGCAAAAGTCTCCCGGTAGGCTACCTTCGCAGCCCCAATTCCCATGGCCCTTATCTCGCAGCAGAACCGGGCGCCCGACCCGGTCCCCTCCGGCCGGGGCGCGGAGCTTCCGCCGAGGCGCCTCGCCTTCCGCGCGATGGCGACGCAGTGCGAGGTGCAGTACACGGCGCCCGGCGGGGACGCCCAGGCAAAGGCGTTCGAGGCGGCGGCCGAGGGCTGGGTGCACGCGTTCGAGGCCAAGTTCTCCCGGTTCCAGCCCGGCAGCATCGTGAGCCGGATCAACGACGCCTCGGGGAAGGACTGGGTCCCGGTCGACGCCGAGACCGAGGGCCTGCTGTCCATGTGCGACACGCTCCACTTCATGACGCGGGGCATCCTCGATCCGTCCGCGCTGCCCCTGATCCGCATCTGGAACTGGAAGGCCGATCCGCCGGCGGTTCCCGGCAAGGCGGCGATCGCGGAGGCGCTCCGGCTTGTCGGCTGGTCCAAGGTCAGGCGGGAGCCCGGCAGGGTCCTCCTTCCGGAGCGCGGGATGGCCCTGGACTTCGGGGGCTTCGGCAAGGAGTACGCGGTGGATATCGTGGCCTTGATCGCCAAGGACCACGGGGTCGTGGACTCGCTCGTCGACTTCGGGCACGACCTGCGCGCGACCGGTGCGCCGCCCGGAAAGCCGGCGTGGCACATCGGGCTCGAGGATCCGAAGAGCCCCGGAAAGACCTGGGCGAGCGTGGGGCTCCGGGGAAAATCGATAGCCTCCTCGGGCGACTACATCAGGTGCTTCACGATCGGCGGCCGGCGCTACGGCCACATCATCGACCCGCGGACGGGATGGCCCGTGGCCAACGGGTGCACCCAGGCCACCGTGATCGCGGACACGTGCCTGCAGGCGGGCATGCTGTCGACGTCGGCGTTCATCGCCGGGGTCACGGCGGGCCTGGAGCTCATCCGCTCGTGCCCCGGGGCCGAGGGGATCATCCTGACCGAGAAGGAGCGGGCCCAGACCCGCGGATTCTTGAGCTATGTCGCCTCGACCTGATCCGGCCGGCCGCCCGGGCCGGCTTCTCGCCGCGGCGCCGGAGGCTCGGGCTGCGGATGCAACGGGACGCCCGGTGCCGATGATGCTCGGGCCCAGCCTCATGTTCCGGATCGATCAGGCAAGGCTGCCGGCGGCGCTCCTCCTGGCGCTTCTCCAGAGGACGCCGGCCATCCGGGTCGCCGCCGCGGTTTCGGAGCGCATCCTCGAGTCGCCGCTCGGGGCGGTCATCAGGGCCGCCGCGGTTTCGGCTGCGGCCCTGGGCGCGGTGGATTCGATTGCCGGCGCCACCACGTACACGCTGGTGACAACCCCCAGCACGCCGAGCCCCTATGTGGCCACGGAGGGGTCGCAGATCGCCGCGTTTGTGTTCAGTCTGCTCCCGATCACTTCAAATCAACCCGGGTCCTGGATCGTGACGGGATCGTTTCCGCCGGGGCTCCAGTTTGGCATGCCGGGCGGGCCCGTGATCACGTCGACCGGAACCCTGGTCGACAGCAATTTCCCCGCCCTGTTCGGGACCCCGACGGCGCCGGGCGACTACGTCATGATGCTCCAGGCTGTCGAGAACCCGGCCACCACGACGGACAGCGGAAACTTGAAGACCAACGTCTTCACCTACGAGGTGATCGTCAACCCCGGTGCAACCCCGACCCCGACCCCGACCCCGACCCCAACCCCCGCTCCAAATGCCCCGGTCTTCACGACGCAGCCGATCCCCGCAACGGTCACCGGCGGCACGGTGGCCCTGGACGCCGTGGCGACCAACTCGCCGGCGTACCAGTGGATGCTAAACGGCACGACGCCGGTCCCGGGGGCGACGGGCCCGATTCTCCTCATCAGGAACGCGGCCTCCGGCGCGGGGACCTACACGTGCGTCGCGACAAATTCCTCCGGCTCGGCGACCAGCGCCGCCGCCGCGGTCGGGCTGACGAGCACGGCCAACATCGGCCGGCTGATCAACATCTCCTGCCGGGCGGCGGTCGGGACGGGGGCCAATATCCTGATCTCCGGATTCGTGGCGGGAGGGGCTGGGACCCTGGGCCCGCAATCGCTCCTCATCCGCGCGTCCGGCCCGGCGCTTGACGCCTTCGGCGTCGCGGGCGCGCTGCCCGACCCGCAGTTGCAGCTCTTCTCGGGCTCAACCTCGCTGGGCGCCAACAATGGCTGGGCCGGAAACGCCCAGGTCGCGAGCACCGCGGCCTCGGTCGGTGCCTTTGCCTGGACCAATCCCTCGAGCCACGACTCGGCGCTCCTGGAGACGCTGCCGGCCGGCCCGTACACGGCCCAGATCGCAGGCCAGGGCGGCGACACCGGCGTCGCGCTGGCCGAGGTCTATGACGCCACGCCCGCGGGCGCGTACACGCCGGCGACCCCGCGGCTCGTCAACATCTCGACCCGCGTCCAGGTCGGGACCGGGGGCAACATCCTGATCGCGGGCTTCGTGATCGGGGGCGCGACGTCGAGGACGGTCCTCATCCGCGCCTCGGGCCCCGCCCTGGTTCAGTTCGGCGTCGCGGGAACGCTGCCGGACCCCCGGCTTCAGCTCTACTCGGGCTCCGCGCTCGTCGAGAGCGACAACGGCTGGGCCGGCGATGCCGAGATCGCCTCCACGGCCGCCTCGGTCGGGGCGTTCTCGTGGGGGTCCCTCCCGACCAACGACTCGGCGATCCTTGTCACGCTTCCCCCCGGGGCCTACACGGCGCAGGTGTCCGGCGCCAGCGCAGACACCGGCGTGGCGCTGATCGAGATCTACGAGGTCCCTTAGGGGTCACCTGACGTTGAAGCTCGCGCTCACCTGGAAGACCGCCATCACCATCGCGACCGCGATGAACCCGACGAGGATGAACACGCCGGTCAGGATCACGCCCGCGATCACCTTCGTGAACATGTTGAGCTGCCTCGAGATCCCCTTCTGGTAGGTCGCCGCGATGTCCTTCAGGCTCGGCACGACGTTGCCCGTGTTCTCGCCGATGGCCACCCGGTCCAGCACGAGCTCGGGGAAGCAGCCGGTGCGCGTGAGCGCGGACGAGAGCGACTCGCCCTCGAGGACCCGGTCGATCGCGACGCCGAACGCCCTCCGGTGCACGCGGTTCTCGATCTGGCGCTCGGTCATGCGCAGCGCGTCCGCGGCGGTTATCCCGTTCTGGAGCAGGACCCCGAGGGTCTGGCTGAACTCCAGGACGGTCTGGGAGACGATGAAGGGCCCGACGAGCGGCATCCTGAGGAGCCAGGCGTCGCTCTTCTCGCGGCCGGCCTCGGTCGCGCGCCACCGCCAGAAGGAGACCAGCCCGGCTGCCGCCGCCAGCGCCACGAAGATCCCGTAGTGGAGCACGAAGTTCGCGGAGCCGATCAGGATCTGCGTCGAGACGGGCATCTTTCCCCCCAGCGAATTGAGCAGCGTCTGGAGCCGGGGAAGCAGGAAGAAGAGGAAGAAAAGGATGACCCCGAACGAGACCGCGACGATCAGGACCGGGTAGGCCATCGCCGTCATGAGGGCCGCGCGCAGCTCGCGCTGCTCGGTCAGGTGCTCGATCAGCCTGGAGAGCGTGTCGTTGAGGGAACCCGTCGCCTCGCCGGAGTGGATCAGGTTGACCGTGGCGGAGTCGAACACCTCGGGGAACGCCTCCATCGCGCGCGAGAGCGGCGCCCCCTCGCTCAGCCGCGCCCAGAGGCCCTCGCAGAGCATCCTCTGGCGCGGCTCCTTGATCCTTATCGAGAGGAGCCGGACGGCCTCGCCGGCGGACATCCCGCTCGAGGTCAGGTCGTGGAGGGACTCGAGGAACGGAAGCCTCTCGGCTCGGCGCGGCGCGGTGTCGGCGCGGGGCCGGGGGCCGGCGGCGGCCTCGGACGGCGGCGGGGGCGCCTGCGCCCGCCTGCGCGGGGCGGCGCCCGCCGGCGCCGCGGGCCCCTCCGCCGCCTCTGAGACCGCGGCGACGCTCAGGCCCCTGGCCGAAAGCAGGCGAAGCGCGTCCTTGCGGTTGGGGGCGTCGATCGCGGACTCGACGGCCTGGCCGGCCTGGTCGCGGGCTTTGTAGGCGAAGCGGGGCATCGCGTCTTCCCGGGCGCGCCTACTTCTCGATGACCGTGATGACGCGCAGGACCTCCTCCAGGGTGGTGTGGCCGGCCTTGACCTTCTCCCATCCGCTCTGCCCCAGGGTCCGCATGCCGTTCTCGCGGGCGCAGTGGGCGAGGGTCCGCGTGCTCTCGCGCTTGAGGACAAGGGCGTGCATCTCCTCGTTCAGCCGGAAGATCTCGAACAGGCCGATCCGGCCGCGGTAGCCGGTCCCCCGGCAGCGGTCGCAGCCGACGGGCGAGCGCAGCGCGCCGACCGACTCGGCCTCGGCCGGGTTGCAGCCGAGGATGGCCAGGGACTCGAGGAGCTTGATCTTCGTCACGGGCTCCAGCCGGTTGCACTCGGGGCAGAGCCTGCGCACCAGCCGCTGCGCGATCACGAGCTCGATCGCCGAGGCCACCAGGAAGGGCTCGATCCCCATGTCGACCAGCCGCGTGATGGCGCCCGGGGCGTCGTTCGTGTGCAGGGTGGAGAACACGAGGTGGCCC
>DATNHT010000108.1:0-14199 GCA_035604815.1 Opitutaceae bacterium | reverse complement strand
CCGCTACGGGGAGGGGAGGCGGGTCTTCCTCATGGCGCCCATCCACCATCACTTCCAGAAGCTGGGGTGGCCCGAGTCGAAGGTGGTCGTGCGCTTCTGGATTCTCTCGCTCATCTTCGCCCTGGCCGGGCTTGGAACGCTGAAGATACGCTAAACGATGCCCCTCGTCATACCAGAATTCCTCAGCGCAAGGTTCAGCCGCCCGGCGGCCATCCTTGGGGGCGGCGTCAGCGGAGGCGGCGCCCGGGCGCTCCTGTCGAGCCTCGGCGCGAGCACCGCGATATATGACCGGGACGGGGAGCCCTTCACGGAGGCGAGGGCCCGCGAGCACCGGTTCGTTGTCTTCTCGCCTGGATTCTCCCTGCACCATCCCTGGCTCGAGGTCGCGAGGAAGGCCGGCTGCATCTGCATGGCGGAAATCGACTTTGCGTCCGTGTTCTGGCTCGGCCGGATCGTCGCGGTGACGGGAACCAACGGCAAGACCACCCTCACGGAATTCCTGACCCACGCGCTCGGCTGCGCGGGCAGGCGCGCGCGCGCGGCGGGCAACATCGGGCTGCCCTTAAGCCGGCTTGTCGCCGACGAGGACGGAGGCGCGCCGCAGGCCATGGCGGTTTGCGAGGTGAGCTCGTTCCAGGCCGAGCAGCTGGGGCATTTCCGCGCCGATGCGTTGCTTTGGACAAACTTCGCCGAGGACCACCTCGAGCGCCACGCGGGAATGGAGGCCTATTTTGCCGCCAAATGGGAGCTGGTGATCCGGACCCCGGCGAATCGGTTCTTCGCGGGAAGCTCGGTGAGGCGTTTTGCCGCGCGGTCCGGACGGGCGATGCCCCCCGGTGCGTCCGTCGAAACGGAGGGCCAGGCGGCCGATCCCCGGCTCGACGGGACGCCGTTCGCTTCCTATCCCCAGCGGGAGAATTTCATTCTCGCGGCCGCGTGGTGGCGCAGCGAGGGCCTGGACGAGGCCGCCCTCTACGCCGCCGCAAGGACATTCCGCCTGGGCCGCCACCGGCTCTGCAGGGTCGCTGAGATCGAAGGGGTGGCCTACTGGAACGACTCAAAGGCCACGAATTTCCACGCCGTGGAGGCTGCGCTGGCCGGCCTCCCGGGGCCCGCCGTGCTGATTGCCGGGGGCAAGTCGAAGGGCGGCGACATCGCGGGCTTCGTTCGCAGGATCGCCCCGCGCGTCGCGCACGCCGTGCTGATCGGCGAAACGGGCCCGGCGCTTGCCGCGGCGTTCGACGAGTGCGGGGTCTCCCACGCCGCGTGCGACACGCTCGAGGACGCGGTTCGAGCCGCCGCGGCGGCCGCCAAGGCGGGGGGAAACGTATTGCTCAGCCCGGGCTTCTCCAGCTTTGACATGTTCCGCAACTACGAGGACCGGGGCGACCATTTCGAAAGGGCCGTCACCGAGCTTCATGCAGCCCATGTTTGATACAGACCTGAAAACGACATACGACAACCCGAGACCTACGCGATAATTTCGCACCACTTCGATGAAAATAATCAAGATCCTGGGAATTGCGGCGGCCTTTCACGCGCTTGCCCTGATCCTCATCTTTTCCAATCCGGGCTGCAGCTACACCAAGGCGGCCGCCCCCGACACGCCGCCGATAACGCCGGCGCCTCTGGGCGATGCTTCCGCGCCAGCCGCCTCCTCCGAGACCCCGACGATCCGGTACAGCCCCACCCGCCCCGGAACCGTGGTCGCATCCGCGCTCGAGACACAACCGGTCTCCGGTGTGACCCCGGCCACCACGTACACCGTGGCGAGGGGTGACAACCTGTGGACCATCGCCAAGGCGAACCAGGTTTCGCGGACGGATCTTGCCGCCGCAAACAAGCTGAGCGCGAACGCGATCCTGCACATCGGCCAAAAGCTGATCATTCCGACGAAGCCGATGCCGTCCGCGGGCGCCGCCGTCGCGGCGCCCGTTGGCACCGCGGCAGCCCCTGCGACCGTGGGCACCTCGGCCGGCGCCAACCCGCCGGAGAAGGCGGCGGGCGAGGCGGAGAAGCATGTCGTGAAAGCGGGCGAGACCCTCGGGGGCATCGCGCGCAAGTATGGCGTCCGCCAGGGAGACATCGCGGTGGCGAACAACATAACGGACCCGAGGAGGATCCAGCCCGGCCAGGAGCTCATCATTCCCGCCAGGTCCACCCTGGCCGGAAAACCGCCCAAGGGTGCCAAGTCCCGGGCGGACGCGGCCGACGCGGCAAAGCCCGCGCCCGCGGCGCCGCCGGGCAAGGCGCCGGTTGCGGCTCCGGGCTCCGACCAGGACCTGGATGCGGGGCTTAAGCCTCCAAGCGCCGCCGAGGTTCCGGTAGTCAAGATTGAGGATGCCCCGGCCGCGCAGCCGAAGAACCCCTGACGCGCGCGCCATGGCAAGAGAGAGGTCCGCTGAATCCTTCCGCGCCCGGTCGATCGCGAATCCCGTGGCCGTCATACTTGTCTGCGCGATCGGCCTGACCTTTCTCGGCCTGACGATACTCTTCAGCGCCAGCGTCTCGCTCAAGCAGGACCCCTACTTCTACCTGGACAAGCAGGTGCTGGGCGTTGTCGCCGCGGGGCTGCTCTGCTTTCTCGCCAGCAGGATAAATCTGGACTACGCCCGCCGGGCGTCCGCCTGGATAGCCGCGGGGGCGCTGGTCCTGCTCGTCCTCGTTCTCATTCCCCACCTCGGGGTATCGGTCAAGGGCAGCCGCCGCTGGCTTGGTTACGGGGCCGCCCGGCTGCAGGTGTCCGAGTTCGCGAAGCTCGCGATGGTGTTCTGCATGGCCCACTACCTTGCCCTCAACCAGACGCGGATCGGGGATTTCAAGAGGGGTTACCTTTATCCGCTCGCCATCATCGGCGCGTTCACAGGCCTCATCCTGATCGAGCCCGATTTCGGGACCGCAGCCCTTGCGCTCTCGGTGGGTCTCATCCTCCTTTTCCTCGCGGGGGCCAAGTGGCGCTACATCCTTCCGACTATCGGCCTCTCGGCAACGGCGTTTGCCGCGCTGGTCGCGCATAACCCGAACCGGTTGCGCCGATTCACGGCATTTCTGGACGTCGTGGGCAACAGGCAGGGCGGCACATACCAGCTTTACCAGTCGCTCGAGGCATTTGCTGCGGGCGGGATCAGCGGCGCCGGGCTGGGCCAGGGACGCCAGCAGATCAACTTCCTCCCGGAGGCCCACACGGACTTCATCTTTGCCGTCATTGGCGAGGAGTTGGGGATCTGGTTCACGCTGGGCGTTGTCGGGATCTTCGCGGTCATATTTCTGGCCGGACTCGCCCACCTGCGAAGGGCTCCCAATCTCTTCCATTTCCTGCTCGCCGCCGGTTGCCTGCTCCTCGTGTGCCTGCAGTCCATCATCAACCTTGGCGTCGTGACGGGGATCCTGCCCACGAAGGGGATTTCGCTGCCCTTCATCAGCGCGGGCCTGTCCAATCTGCTGCTCATGGGCCTGCTGGTGGGCATCCTCGTCAACACGCAGCGCACCTGGGGCCGGGCGGCGCTGCGGCCCGGCGCAGGATCGATGCGCGAGGTCCTGGCATGAGCCGGTTTCTCGTATCCTGCGGCGGCACCGGCGGGCATGTCTCGCCCGGCATAGCGCTCGCCGAGGGACTCGTCGCGCGGGGGCACGAGGCCCTGCTCCTGATAAGCATGAAGCAGGTGGACGCGCGCCTGGCCGAGAAATACCCCCACTTGAAGTTTGAGCGCATGCCGGGGTCGGGGTTTTCATGGCGCCCGGCCGGTATGGCGCGGTTCGTCGCCTCCGAGGTGGCGGCGCTCAGGTGCTGCCTGCGGCTCATGCGGGCCATGCGTCCCGACGCCGTGGTTGGGTTCGGCGGCTTCACTTCGGCGCCTGCCGCGCTCGCGGGACGCATGCTGGGCATCCCGGTTGCGCTGCACGAGGCAAACCGCGTCCCGGGTCTCGCCACACGCGCGCTCGGGCCCCTTGCGGCCCGCGTCTATCTCCCGCTCGGCATCCGCGTCTGGGGCGTGCGGGCGGCGGCGACACGGCATGCGGGCCTTCCCGTCCGCCGCGAGATTGCGCGGATTCCCGCCGCCGCGGCGCGGCGGGCGCTTGGCCTCGATCCAAAGCAGAAGGTGCTTGTGATTCTGGGTGGAAGCCAGGGGGCGGCGGCGCTCAACGCATGGGTCCGCGGGCGGCTCGAGACCCTGGCGTCCGAGGGAATCCAGGCGGTCTGCGTCACGGGGCCGGGCAAGGGCTGGCCGGAGAGGCTCGCCCTTCAGCTGCAAACGGGAGAGCGGGTTGCGGCGGTTTTCATGCCGTTCTGCGACCGGGTCGCCGAGCTGCTTTCGGCGGCCGATGTCGTTGTTTCGCGGGCGGGGGCCGGCACGCTGGCCGAGCTGGCCCGCTGCGAGGTTCCCGCGATCCTTGTCCCGTTTCCGCGCGCTGCCTCGGACCACCAGCGCGCAAACGCGGCATTTTTTGAGCGCCAGGGCGGCGGCTTCGTCGTGGAGGAGGCGGAGCTTGGCACCCTGCATTCGGAGGTGCTTGACTTGATCTTCAACGACTGGCTGCTGAGCCAGTTCCGCAGCAACCTAAGGCGGATGGACCGGGGCAACTCGCTCGAGCTGATGCTGGCGGACGTGGAGGACATTGCCCGGCCGCGGGCCGACGTGCACCCCGCCAAGACCGCGGAGGCCGCCGTATGAGACCGTCCCCGCTGCCGACGCTCTTCGGCCGCGCGGCGCGCCGAATCCACTGCCTCGGCGTGGGCGGAATGGGCGTCGCTCCGCTCGCGATCTACCTCGCGCGGTCGGGCTGGCGTGTTTCGGGCGAGGACGATGCGCTCTCGCCCGAGGTGGCGCTGCTGCTCGCCAACGCCTCGGTCGAGTTGGGCCCCCTCCCCGGCGAGTGCGACCTGGTGGTCCGGTCCTCGGCCATCCCCGAGTCCCATCCGTCGTTCGCGGCTGCGGCGGCGCGCGGCCTTGCGCCCTTCAGGCGGGGCGAATTGCTGGCAGAGGTTCTGCGCGACAAGAAGCTTGTCGCGGTGTGCGGCTCGCACGGGAAGACGACGACGACGGCCATGCTGGTCACCGCGCTCCGGGAGGCGGGATTTCCGGCGGGCTACGTCGCCGGGGGACTTTTCAACGACTCGACGCCGCCCGCGAGCCCGGGCTCGAGCGAATGGGCCGTGGCCGAGGTGGACGAGAGCGACGGCACGATCGCCGGGTTTGCGCCCGAGATAACGGTGCTCGTGAATCTCGACTGGGACCATCCGGACCACTACGGGAGCCCGGCCGAGCTCGAGGCGGAATTCGCCGCCCTTTGCGCTCGCACCCGGGGCACCGTCCTCGTCAGCGACGCTTGCGCCCGTTCGCTCCGGCTCGCCCCTTCCGCCGCGACGTTCGGTCGCAGCGGAAGCTTTTCCGGCACCCTCTCCGGGGAGGCGCAGGGGCGGATGACGCTCTCGCTTGGCGGCCGCTTCAGGCCGACGGAGGTTCTTGTCAGGGCGCGGGGCGATTTCAACGCGGCGAACGCGACCGCGGCGCTCGCGGCCGCCCAGCTTATGGGCGTGGAGCCGGCGCGGGGATCGCTCGCGGATTTCCCGGGAGTTCGCCGGCGCCAGGGCGTGCTCATGGAGGAGGGCGGGATGACGGTCATGGAGGACTACGCCCACCATCCCGCCGAGATTCGAGCGCTTCTCTCGAGCCTTCGCAGGCGGGTCGCACCGCAGGGGAGATTGATCGCGGTTTTTCAGCCCCATCGGCACAGCCGAACGGCGAAGTTCAAGGCGGAATTCGCCGCGTCGCTCGCGCTGGCCGACGGCGTCCACCTCCTGGACGTTTATTCGGCTGGAGAGTCTCCGGTTTCGGGCGGGACCACTGCCGATGTCTACGCCGAAATAAAGAGGGGGGCGCCGCTATTGCCGGTGAGCTACCTTCCAGGGGAAGCCTCGAGGGGCCTCCCCGCGCTCCTGCGCGACGCAAAGCCGGGCGACCTCGTCGTGTTTGTCGGCGCGGGCGACATCGACCACGGCGCCAGGGCCTGGGTCGAGGCGGCAAGGGGGGAGCTGGCCCGCTCGCTCAGGTGGGATCGGTTTGCCGAGTCGGTTCGGCCGCTTCTGTCCAAGGCGTCGAAACTCGCACGGGACGAGTCCCTGTCGGCGAAGACGACCCTCAGGGTGGGCGGCGCGGCCCGGCTGTACGCCGAGCCTTGGGCGGAGGACGACCTGCGGGTGCTGCTGGTCGAAGCCAGGAAGAATGCGGTTCCCGTCTTCATCCTCGGCCGCGGCTCCAACCTGATCGTGCCGGACGACGGAGTCGAGGGTCTGGTCGTCTCGCTATCCCAGGAATCGTGGTCCGGCTTCGAGACCCTCCCGGACGGCAGGGTGCGGGCGGGGGCGGGCCTGAGGCTGAAGAACCTCTGCGGGCTCGCGGCGGCGGCAGGCCTCGCGGGATTTGAGTTCCTCGAGGGGATACCGGGAAGCGTTGGCGGCGCGCTGAGGATGAATGCGGGTGCCATGGGCGGATGGATCTTCGATATCGTTGACGAGGTGCGGCTGATGTCGGCGGACGGCGCGGTGAGCACGCTCCCGCGGTCCTCGATGACCGTGGACTACCGGCACTGCGCCGAGTTGCGGGAGGCGATTGCGCTGAGCGCCGTCCTTAGGCCCGTCTCCAGGAGCGATGCCGGGACGGTGGGAAGGAAGATCGACGACTACCGCCGGAGGCGGCACGAGTCGCAACCCCGCGAGCCGAGCGCCGGGTGCATCTTCAAAAACCCGCCGGGCGCCTCCGCGGGCCAGCTGATCGAGGAGAGCGGGCTGAAGGGCGCGCGGGTGGGCGGCGCGGAGGTGTCCCGCGTCCATGCGAACTTCGTCGTGAACCGCGGGAACGCCACGAGTGCGGACATCCTCGAGCTGGTGCGCCGGGTTAGGGCCGGGGTCCGCCTTGCCAAGGGGGTGGAGCTCGAGCCCGAGGTGCTTCTGTACGGGAAGGACTGGAGGGACGTCCTGTGAACGGGCCGGTGATCGCCGTGTTTGCCGGCGGGACGTCCGCCGAGCGCGAGGTCTCCAGCGGGTCGGGCCGCGCGTGCGCGAACGCCATGGCGCGGTCGTTCACGACCCGGCTCTTCGCCGTCGCCTCGGATGCGCTTCCCGACGGCTACGATCCGGCGAGGCATGTCGCCTTTTCCACGCTCCATGGCACGTTTGGCGAGGACGGGGGCATGCAGCGGCTGCTTGACGCGGCCGGGGGGGCGTACGCGGGCTGCGATGCGGCGTCGAGCGCGCTGACTATGGACAAGGCGCTCGCAAAGGCGGCCGTGGCGTCGCGGGGCGTGCGGGTTGCCGACGGGATCCTTTTCGAGGCCGAGGCCAGGCCGCAGGCCCCCGAGGTCGCGCGGCGCCTCGGGGTGCGCGTCGTCCTAAAACCCAACAACCAGGGGAGCAGCGTCGGGCTGAGCGTCATTGGGGACATGAGGGGCCTTGAATCCGCGCTGGGTGCGGTCACACGGGGCCGCTGGATCGTCGAGCGCCGGGTCGACGGACGGGAGCTTTCGGTGGGCGTCCTCGGGGGCTCGGCGATGGGGATCGTCGAGATCAGGCCGGCTTCGGGCGTGTACGACTACGCGAGCAAGTACACGAAGGGCATGACCGAGTACCTTGCGCCGGCGCCGCTCGACGGCCCACTCAGCGGGGCGGTCCGGACGGCCGCCGAGACCGCGTTCGCCGCCTGCGGGTGCCGCGACTACGCCCGCGTCGACTTCATCCTCTCCGCGCGGGGCGAGCCGTTCTTTCTCGAGATCAACACGCTTCCCGGCATGAAAGAGACGAGTCTGCTGCCTATGAGTGCGCGCTGCGCGGGGCTGGATTTCACGGCCCTCGTCAGGGAGATGGTCTCACCCGCGGTCGGGCGCTTCCGCTCGGCCATTGCCGCACGCCGTCCATGAGCAAGGACGCCCTTGGATTGCCCGAGACGCGCACCTGGAGGGACATACCCCAGCAGGTGAGGCCCCGGGCGATGTCGCTCGAGGGCCGCCGCCGCCTGACGATGGGCGCCATACGCGCCTCGCTGGGGGCCCTCGCCCTCGGCACGGTGGCGTGGGGCGCGTGGGAGATGGCGGCTGTGCTCCGCGAGAACTCCGCGGCGATGCCCGATGTCGCAAAGTCCGACCGAGTCCGCAGCCTCGTGCTCGTCACCGACGGGGTCCTCGACAAGGACTGGCTCGCGCGGACCCTGGCGCTCCCCGGCGACGCGGCCCTCATGGGCCTCGACCTGATCAAGCTGCGCTCCAGGGTGCTTGGCGACGCCCAGGTCGGTTCGGCGACGATCATTCGGAATTTTCCTTCAACGCTCACCGTCCGCATCTCGGAGCGCTCGCCCGTCGCGCGGCTGATGGCCCAGTCGGGTGGCGACGCGCCCCGAATGCTGCTTGTATCAAGGGACGGGGTCGCCTTCGCCGGCACGGGATTCGACCCCGCCATGGTCGCCACGCTCCCCTGGGTCGAAGGCGTCAAGCTCGTCCGCCGCGGCGGGTCGATCGCGCCCATAGACGGAATGGCGGCCGTCGCGGACCTCCTCGCCTCGGCAAAGCTCGAGGCGGAAACTCTCTACCGCACGTGGCAGGTCATTTCGCTCGAGCGGCTGGCGTCGGACGGCGAAATCGACGTGCACACCCGGGGGGGGATGAAGATCACATTCGGGGCGAACGAGGACTACCTCAGGCAGATCGCCCGGCTCGACCTGCTTATCGACGCCTCCTCCGATCCCACCCGTCCGCTGAGGGCGGTCAACCTCGCGCTTGGGCCCCAGGTGCCCGTGGTCTATGGAACCGCGGCCCCGACCCTGGGCGACCTGGCGCCCGCCTCCGCGAGCCCGGCCCTGGCGCGGCCCTCGATCGTCCTTCCCGCGTTTTCAAACTTTCACATCGACGCGCATCGTGAGCTTTAAGACCGCATACATTGGGGCAGTTGAAATCGGGACGGCGAAGATCGCCGCGCTCGTTGGCGAGTACACGGGCCGCGAGATCGTCATCATCGGGTGCGGGGAGTGCCCGTCGCGGGGAGTCATCAAGGGATCGGTTGTCGATTACCGGGCGGCGACGGAATGCACCCAGACCGCGCTCGAGCTCGCCGAGCGCGACGCGAACGAGCGGATCGATCAGGTCTTCCTTGCCCAGACCGGCGGCCACTTGGAGGGATTCTACAACGAGGCCTCCCTCAATGTTAAGGCGGCGGACAACATGATCGAGAAGGACGACATCCGCACGGTCTGCGAGCTCGCGAAGGCCAAGGACCTCCCCTTGGGCCGCATGGTGGTCCACAATATCCGCAGGCCCTTCCGCGTCGACGGCCGCCTGGTGCCCACCTCGCCCGAGAACCTGGTGGGCCAGAAGCTCGAGGTCGGGTACTGGACGGTCCACGGACAGGAGCAGCGGCTCGCGGACAACATCCACGTGATCCGCGGATTCAACCTTGAGGTGAGCGAGCTCGTGCTCTCGAGCCTCGCCTCCGGGCACATGGTCACCAGCCTGGAGGAGAGGCAGAACGGAGTCCTCGCGATCGACATCGGCGCGGGCACGACGGACTACGTCCTCTACCGGAACGGCGTCCCCCACACGACCGGCGTGCTGGCGGTCGGGGGCGGGCATTTCACGAACGACATCAGCATCGGGCTCAGGCTCACCGAGGCGCAGGCCGAGAAGCTCAAGCTGCGGTTTGGCCGCGCGGTCGTCCAGGCGCGCGACAGGAACGAGAAGGTGTGGCTCGACGGCAACTTCTCGATCGGCGACCGCCAGTTTCCCCGGCAGGCGATCGAGAGCATCACCGCGGCCCGGGCTTGGGAGCTCCTCGAGGTGGTGAAGAAGAAGCTCGGGCACGCGTTCGCCCCGGAGACATGCGCCGGCGGAGTCGTCCTCACCGGCGGGGCGGCCAAGCTGCCCGCGCTCTCGGTGTGCGCGGCGAAGGTCTTCGGCACCCAGGCCCGGCTCGGCGAGGCCCCGTCCTGGGTAAACGAAAACCTCCGCGATCCCGGATTCCACACCGCCCTCGGGATCCTCTACTATGGGGTGAGCGCCCAGGGCGATCGGGCCGCGGCGGCCCGCGGCAGGGGCGGCTTCCTGCACAACGTCACGCGCCTTTTCGCACCGACGTGAACAATCCCAACGAACTTCCCCTCGAACACCAGGCGCTTGGCGACCGCAGCGTCGCCATCAAGCTGGTGGGCGTGGGCGGCGCGGGCTCCAACGCCGTGGACCGCCTCAAGATGGAGTGCCTCGATCGGCTCGGGCTCGCGGTCATCAACACCGACCACCAGGCCCTGTCGAGTTCCCCCGTCCAGGACAAGGTCCTCATCGGCATGGGCACGACGCGCGGCCTTGGCGCGGGAGGCGACCCCGAGCTCGGGCGCGAGGCGGCCGAGGCCGACCGCGAGAAGATCGCCGGCGTCCTCAAGGAATGCGACCTGGTCTTCCTGATCGCCGGCATGGGGGGCGGGACGGGGGGCGGCGCCTCTCCGGTCGTGGCCGAGATCGCCGCCGAGCAGGGGGCGCTTGTCATCGCGTTTGTGACGCTCCCGTTCAGCTTCGAGGGGGGGCGCCGTCTGAAGCAGGCGGAGGAGGGGCTCGCCGCGCTCCGGCGGGTGTGCGACGCGGTCATTCCCCTTCCCAACGACATCCTCCTTCAGGAGGCCGCCGACAATGAGACCGTGCTCGACTCGTTCGCGCGCGCCGACGAGTGGATCGGCAGGGGAGTGAAGTCCATCTGGTCGATGCTCTCGAAGACGGGGCTGATCAACGTGGATTTCGCGACGCTGCGCCAGGCCTTCCAGCAGCGCGGGGCCAAGACGCTTTTTGGTCTGGCCGAGGGAGCGGGGGAGAACGCGGCGGCCGAGGCGATCGCCAGCCTCAAGCTTTGTCCGCTTCTTCACACGCCCGAGTTCTCGCGCAAGGCGGACCGGCTGCTCGTGAACATCACCGGCGGCACGGACCTGACGCTTCCCAAGGTGAACGAGATCATGAACGCCATCGCGGAACAATTCGGGCGCGACTCCCATATCATCATGGGCGCGGTGATCGACGAGGGGATGCAGGGCCGCGTCGAGATCTCGGTGCTGGGCGCGAGCGACATGGGTGCGCGGGGTTCGATCCAACGCAGACCCCTTGCCGCGCGGCCGCGAGCCTTGGCGCCGCGGCCCGAGGAGCCGGCGCCGCCGCAAAAGACCGCCGCTGCCCCTGCCGCGGCCGAGGCCGCCACTCCAAAACCGGCCCAGGAGGAGTTTGGGTTTGGCGAGGTGGAGAGCCGCGGACAGTTCGAGCGCACAGACCGAAATCTCTTCGACGGTCAGGACCTCGATGTTCCGACCTACCTCCGGAAGGGCATCAAGATAGCGATTTGATCCCGGGCGTGATCTCGGTAGTCTCTGCGCCATGTTTGTCGATGAATGCGTGATCAAGGTCGCCGCCGGCGACGGCGGGCGCGGCTGCGTCTCGTTCCGCCGCGAGAAGTACGAGCCCTGGGGCGGCCCCAACGGAGGCGACGGCGGGCGGGGGGGGGACGTCGTCCTCCTCGGCGACCACGACACGAACAATCTGGTCGACTACAAGTTCAAGCCGCACTGGAGGGCCGGGCGGGGCGAGCACGGCCAGGGCAAGGACTGCAACGGAAAGGAGGGGCGCGCCGCCATCCTCAGGCTGCCGCTAGGGACGGTCGTGACCGACCAGGCGACCCAACGGGTCGTCGCCGAGGTGGTCGAGGACGGCCAGCGGATAGTCCTGTGCAAGGGGGGCAACGGCGGCTGGGGCAACACCCATTTCAAGACCTCGACAAACCGCGCGCCCAGGCGCGCCAATTCCGGTCAGGCGGGCGAACAGGGGGCGTTTCGGCTGGTGCTGAAGTCGATAGCCGACGTCGGCCTGGTGGGGTTTCCCAATGCGGGGAAGTCGTCGCTAGTCAACGCGATCACGAAGGCCCGTCCGAAGACCGCGGCGTATCCCTTCACCACGCTTCATCCCCAGATCGGGGTCATCGAGTTTGCGGACGTGGTCCGGGGCAATCCGCGCCTGCTGCTCGCCGATGTCCCTGGGCTCATCGAGGGGGCAAGCGAGAACCGCGGCCTGGGACACCGGTTTCTTCGCCATGTCGAGCGGTGCGCGCTCCTGCTCGTCCTGATCGACATGGCCGGCGCGGACGGCCGCGACCCGAGCGACGACTACATCCACTTGCTGCGCGAACTTGAGCTTTACGATCCCGCGCTGCTCGGGAAGCCCAGGCTTGTCGCGGCGAACAAGATGGACCTGGCGCCGGCGGCCGGCAACCTCGCGAAGTTCAAGCGCCGCAACAGGGTAGATGCCCTCGAGATCTCGTGCCTGGAGGGGACCGGCCTGGGGCGCCTCAAGAGGGAATTGCTCAAGCGGGTCGCCGCGTTCCGGAGGAAGGAAAAGGAGTCGCCAGCGGCCGCCGCTTAGGGCAAACTCCGATTGCCGTGGCAACGACGTCCGCAATGTCTCCCGAGAACCGTTCGCTGCTGATGCGGGCGAACCGCCTGCTCGGAACGTCCCTTGTCGAGCACAACCTCGTGAAGGTCGAGGATCTCGAAAAGGCGAACGAACGCCTCCTCGAGCTCATTGCGGCGAACCTGCCCCGCCAGGCGACAGTCCTCGGCGTCCTTGCATACGAGATTAAGGTGATCCGGGAAGAAGATATCCTGCAACATCTTGTGGAAACCGAGGGCCTCGGCCTCGTCGACCTCCGCGCCTATGACCCGCCGGATGAAATCAAGAAGGGGCTCGACCTGGACGCCTGCTGGGCGACATGGTCGGTTCCCTTCGACCTTGAGGAGGGCTTCATGTTCGTCGCCTCGGCCTATTACCTGAGCCCGGCTGTGCGCACCTATTGGGAAAAGCGCTTTGACGGCCCCCTGCTCTGGTATGGAACGACGCTCGAGGGCATAGGCGAGCAGCTCGACCGACTCGCCGATTCCACGGGCTATAAGGCGGCCGACCCCACGATCCGCGAACCCTCCACCAATTCGCGGCCGCCGATGCCGACAGGCCCGGCGTCCGCAGGTTCCCGGCCGCCGATGCCGACAGGCCCGGCGTCCGCCAGTTCCCGGCCGCCGATGCCGACGGGCCCTGCGTCCGCAGGTTCCCGGCCGCCGATTCCGACGGCGCAGACGGCTCCTGCCGTAGCGGCGAAGAAATCCGCCTGATGAACCCCCGCCTCGCGTGCCACTAGGCAAAGTCCAGTCCCAGATTGTCGCGAAGCTCATTGCGATGGGCCGGATCACCGCCGAACAGCGCGATCAGATCGCGGCGCGCCCGCAGGACCTGAACGGGGACGCGCTGGACCGCCTGCTGCAGGAGGATTACAAGGTCACCCCGTTCCAATGCCTCGTTGCAAAGGGCCGGGCGCTCGGCCTCGCCCCCTTCAACGTCGCCCACTACAAGGTCTCGAACTCGACGTTCGAGCGCATCCCCCTGGATTACTGCAAGGAGAACCTCGTCATTCCGGTCGGTCAGGTGGGCGACCTCCTCCTGGTCGCCTTCGCCAATCCGTTCGAGGTCACCCTTCCCGCGAAGATCCAGGAGATGACCGGCATGCGCGTCGTCCGGCTGCTCGCGCGGGAGAAGGACATCAAGGAAAAGTTCAGCAGGGGAAGCGACGAGTCCGCGGGATTTGACGATGTCGTCCAGAAGATCGGCGTCGAGTACGGCACGATTGCGGACGCCGAGGTCATCAAGGACACCGACGTCAACGAGGAGTCGGGCCCGATCATCCAGCTGGGCAACCGCATCATCGAGGACGCCTATTTCGCGTCGGCGAGCGACATCCACATAGAGCCGCAGGAAAAGGACGTCATCGTGCGGTACCGGGTCGACGGAATGTGCCAGGAGAAGCTCCGGCTTCCGGTCAAGGTGGGCCCCGCCCTGGTCGCCCGGCTAAAGATCATGTGCAACCTGGACATCTCGGAGCGGCGGCTCCCCCAGGACGGACGCATCGTCTTCAAGCAGTACACGAAGAAGAACCTCGACCTGGACCTGCGCGTCTCGACCGCGCCCCTGAACCACGGCGAGGGGGTCGTGCTGCGCATCCTGGACAAGCAGAAGAGCACGCTGCCCCTGACGGCGCTCGGCTTCACCGAGGCAAACCTGGCGAAGTACCGCGAGTGCATCCGCCAGCCCTACGGGATGATCCTGCACTGCGGGCCCACCGGGTCCGGCAAGTCGATGACGCTC
>DATNHT010000107.1:0-31948 GCA_035604815.1 Opitutaceae bacterium | reverse complement strand
GGGTTCTTGACGGGATGGATTTCGTACCTGTTGGCCCATGGGACTGACACGGAAGGCACGTTTGGGCCAAGAATGAGCGACGTCTAGCCCGAGTATTGCGACTTTGCTATCCCGAAAAGACAGAGAGGGCTACGATGAATTCTATACACGAATGGCGCTAAGATAAGCCTCGAATGAAGATGAAAGACGAGTTCATCGAAGTGGCCGCCAGCGGATGACGCGCATGAGGTGACGGGATCGGTTCAGAGGAGGATACATTTTGGGTCGTCGTTTGCGAGCGCGGGGCTCGGCGCGTCCAGGTCGCAGGGGGACTTGATCGGAAGCCAGCCGGGCGAGGAGACAGCGGCGGGCCATACGCCGATGGCGGCGGGAGCGCAGAGCGCGATCGGCCCACGCCTGCAAGGCGTCGAGGGTGCCCTTGAAGCTGAGGCGTTCGATCGGAACGTCGTGGGTAAGGGCGGCCTCCAGAATCAGCGCTCGGACCAGATTGTACGCGATGGCGTGCATCCACAGTTCTCGCTCGATCATCTCGGGGGTGAGGCAGCGCAGGACATCAAGGGCGAGGTTGGTCTTGATCTGACGGAAGTGCAGTTCGACCTGCCAGCGGCGGGCGTAGAGTTCGGTGATAGCCGAGTCGGGGAATTGCTTTTCATCGAGGAGCGAGGTGACGATGATCATGGTCTTGGTGCGGAATCCGCGCACGTGCACCTGAAAGCGCACCAGGCGCACCGACAACTCCTGCGGCAGCTGTTTCCAGGCGAGCGGATCTTGCCAACGCGAGCACTGCGGCTTTTTCCAGACCGCCCGCCATGAGCTGCGGCGCCGAGCGCGCACGGTGCGGGACTGATTGAGGCGGATCACGAAATCGGCTTTCCTACCCAGCAAAAGCGCGAGGAATTGCCAGCTGCAGTAAGCCCTGTCGGCCATCAGCACTTCTCCTGCCTGCAACCAATCGAGGAGCCGACGAGCGCAGGGCAGGTCATGGCGTTTCCACGGGCCTTCGACAAAGGCGAGCAAGCGACCGGAGTGCAGGCAGAACAGGCCCACGAGCTTGCCGGTGGGAAAACCGCAGCCGGGCTTCTGTCCGGGCGCATAAGGCCAGCGTCGACGGTTCTCTCGGGTGTCCGGCATGGAAAACCCGGTCCCATCGATCAACCGCACGGTGCGTCCGCACCACGCGCCCCTGAGGCGCGGCTCAAACCACCGGGCCAAGGCGTCGAACAAGGCTTGCAGCCACCCGACGGACAAGGCGGTGCGTGCCTGGCAATAGGCACTGGTGGAATCCTCGGGCGGGCACCGCCCCTTGGCGGCGGCGTCGGCCTGCAGGCGGCTGAGCGCCCAACGGCAGCTGGCGCCGCGGGTGAGAACCTGGCCGAGGAAGGCCCAGAAGATCTCCACCCGGGAAAACTCCCACCGGCGGCTGCCGGCGCCCCTCTTCGCTGGCACCAGCAGGCCGGCAAGGAAGCCCCCGAAAAGCGCGGCCAGGCCGACGAGCGACTCGGTGGCCGCGGCCGCGCGCTTGGTCTGGGCACCCATTGGGGCGCACTGGGGGCGCAACAGCGGGAAATAAGGCGTAAGGTCTTTCATAGGCCGTACCTATACGGCCCTACTTGACGCGACCAGCTTATTTTGCAATACACTGCCGCGATGCCCTCGGCTCGCCTAGCTCCACTGGAAGCGCGTTACGCCGCCCTGCGCCAGCAACTCGCCGGCATCGGGTATTTGAGCCACGGCTCCGTCTATCGCCGACCGGCTGGCCAGCCTGGAACGCGCTTCACTTGGTCAACCAAGGTGAAGGCAAAAACCGTCAGCCTCGCCTTATCCGAGGAACAGGCCGACTGGCTGGAAAAGGCGATCGCCCAGCATCGACAGGTCAACGCCATCCTCGGCGAAATGCACCGACTATCCCGCCACATCATGCGTCTCCGGTTCCCCGATACCGAGCGCCGCAAACCAATCAATAAGAAAGTTTTGCAGCTTATCTAAGCGCCATTCGTGTATAGATTGCAGCTGATAGTTCCCGGTCGCGCGCACTGTGAATCCTTCGCGGGTCGTACCCGGCATTAACCCCATATTCTTGATCGTGCTGGCCGCGGGCGCGCGGCTGACCAAGACCGAGACTAAGCGGCGGAGAAGGGATTTGGCGGGCCCGCGCGGCATCAGGAATACGTGGATGAAAGCGAATTCGTGGCGGAGCGGGGCACTCACCGGATCCGACGCTTGCTGCCGGGGGTTTCCAGGCGGCGGACTCGCCAGGGCCGGGAGGCCCATCCCGACACCCCTGCAGACCGGGTCGCCCCGCCCAGCGCCCGCGCAGGCGCGGTCTTCAGCATTCGCAGCACACCCGCGCACCCTTTACAGCTGAAAGCCGTCTACCTACAATGAACCCCGATGGGAAACGCGTCACTCTCGTCCATGAAAACATCCCTCGTGTTACAGGGCGTTTTCGCCCTTGCCTCTGTTTTCGGCTCCCTCGCGCCCAGCGCCGTCCGCGCCGCCAGCCCAACGCCAAGTGCCCGCGTCGTCGTCATCTTCGACCACCCGGAGAGATTTTCTGATATCAAGCTCTTGCGGTACCCCATCGACGAGGTGAAGGACAGGAACCATGTCATGGCCGTATTCCGCGATTACATCACGCAACGGGCGGTCGCCTACCTTCCCGAGGGCTATCACTTCTACGTCAGGTTTACCGATATGGGGCTTGCCGGCCAATTCCCCCCTGGGGGGTTTTGGGACTACCGGGTCGTGACGCGCAACTTTCCCCCCGTCTTCGTCTTCGGCTGGGCCATAACCGACCGCTCAGGCGCAGTCGTCAAGATGGCCTCCGAGAATCTGATCGGGGCTGATTTCATGGACCTTGGCTCCAACGCGCTCGAGAACGAACCCTATCACTTCGAGAAGGCGGTCCTGGACGACTGGATGCGCGAGAACCTCCGGGTGTAGTATCCCCGGGGCACGCCGGCCCGGGTCCAGGCTAGAGCGGCCGGTGGTAAATCCTCCACTCGTAGGCGCCAAGCGCGACTTCGGGCAGTCCGGCCTTCGCCTCGCTGACCTTGGCAGACGGCTTGAGCACGAGGGAGAAATCCCCCCCATGCTCGACGCGGATAGCCGCGGACTGGGGGCGGTTTGAGAAATTGACGACAGTGACCAGCTCCTCCGCGTCGCCGCGGCGCAGGAAGGTGACGACGTTCTGGGGGGCGGAATTCTCGAGCCAGACGACCGCGCCCGCGCTTAGGGCGGGATGGCCGTGCCGCAGGGCGATCAGCTGGCGGTAGGTCTCGCGGAAGGACTCGCGCTGCTTGGGCTGCCAGAAGATCGGCAGCTTCTCGAACAGTGCCGGATCGCCGGACTCGCTCGTATCGCCCACCTCCATGCCGTTGTAAAGGAGCGGCACGCCGTCCAGAGTAAACATCATGGCGCTTGCCGCCAGGGCGCCGTTCCACCCGAAACGGCTGATGGCGCGGGCTTCGTCGTGGTTGTCGGTGAAGCGCAGGTGGAGGGCCCCGCGCGGGAACGCCCGCTGCTCCGACTCCTCCCACGTGCGCCGCAGCTCGCTCGCCGGCGCCCCCTTCATGAGCACCTTGTTCAGGGTGCCCAGCATGGACCAGGCGTAGTCCGCGTCGAAAGCATGTACCAGAAGGTCGGGCTTGTCCGCCTCGGCCAGCAGGAACAGACCCGGGCGGACCTTGTCCAGGTCCGCGCGCGCCTCCTCCCAGAAATCCGTCGGCACCTCCGCAGCAGCGTCGCAGCGGAAGCCGTCGAGCTGGAAGTCGCGCGCCCAGTACTGCAGCATCTCGCGCATGTACCTGCGGGTCTCGGGATTGGCATAGTTGAGCCCTGCGACATCCGCCCACTCGGGGTGGGGCGGTATGACCTGGCCCGAGGCGTCCCGCTTGTAGAAGCTCGGGTTGGACATCATCACGCTGTCCCAGGCGGTGTGGTTTGCGACGATGTCGATGATGACCTTGAGCCCCCGCGCGTGCGCGCCCTCCACAAGCCGGCGGAAATCCTCCTTTGTTCCGTAGTCGGGGTTCACGGCATAGTAGTCCTGCACCGCGTAGGGGCTACCGATGGTGCCCTTTGCCTTCAGGTGGCCTATGGGATGGATCGGCATCAGCCAGAGCACGTCCACTCCGAGGGCCTTCAGCTCATCCAGGCGGGCGGCGACGCCGGCGAAGTCGCCCTTGGGCGAGAACTGGCGCGGGAAGATCTCATACACCACCGCCTCCCGTATCCAGGCCGGGCTCGGACGGGCCGCAACGGCGGACCAGTCCCTGGGTGACTCGGCCCCGAGGGGCAGGGCGCCCAGTAGGGCGAGCATTATCGACAACAAGGGGCGCCGGGAACGGGTGATGGCATTCATGAATTCGTGCCTGCCGGGATTCTGCAGGTCTTCACTGGGGTCGTTGGAGGGGAGCGGCGGAGCTCTGGCGACAAGAGTATCCCCGCCGGCCGGAACCGCGCCAGAAGGGACCCCGCGATGCAACTTTAAAGGCCCGGATAAATCCTAGGTCCCGGGCCCGCCCTAACCCCCCTTCCGCCGCCGCCGGAGGCGCCTCTGACGCCGTCTCGACACCGTCATCGGCGCCCCATTTGCTGGCGGGATGATGGGACCACCCCGCCTCTCGCTTGCCCTGCTTCTGCCATGCGCCGCGGTGCTTGCCGCCGGCGAGGACCCCAGCATCACGTTCTTCCGCGACCTCGCCGAGACTCGGAACTACACGCTCGGCCAGCCGGTGTCTCCCCGGCCCACGCCCGATGGCGCCGCCGTGATCTTCCTGCGCGGCGGGCCGCGCGATCCCGTGCTCCGGCTGTACGAGCTCGACATTGCAACCCGCCGCGAGCGGGAAATCATCACTCCCGCCCAGCTCCTCGGGGGTGCCGCCGAGGTCCTTTCGCCGGAGGAAAAGGCCCACCGCGAGCGGACCCGAAACACCCTGAGGGGGTTCACGGACTTCGACCTCTCCAGGGACGGATCGCGCCTGCTGGTCACGCTCTCGGGCAAGCTGTACGTCTTGAATCGCGCCGACCTCAGGGTCACCGCCCTGCCGGGCGAGGACTGGATCGCGCCCCACCTCTCGCCCGACGGCGCCTTTGTCGCGGCCGTGCGCTCCGGCGAACTGCATGTCATCGACCTCGCGACGCTCGCGGACCGCGCCCTGACAACCGGCGGCTCGGCCACGCTCTCCCACGGGGCGGCCGAATTCATCGCGCAGGAGGAGATGAGCCGCGACGACGGATACTGGTGGTCCCCGGACTCGCTCTGGATTGCCTACCAGGAGACGGACGAGTCCGCCGTGGAGGCGCGCTACATCGCCGACCCGCTCCACCCCGAGGCCGCCCCTCGGAAATACTCCTATCCGCGCGCGGGCTCGGCCAATGCCCGGGTGCGCCTCGGCGTCATTTCGCGGGACGGCGGCGCGACCCGCTGGATCCCGCGGGACGCGGAGAAATACCCCTACCTTGCTCGCGTCGAGTGGCGCGAGGCCGGCGCGCCGCTCACCCTTGTCGTTGAGGACCGCCGCCAGCAGGACGAGCGCGTGCTTGCAGCCGATCCCTCCACCTCAACCGTGCGCGAGCTCCTTGCCGAGACCGACCCGGCATGGGTGAACCTGGTCGAGCCCAATATCCCCCATTGGCTGAAGGGCGGCCGCCAGTTCTTGTGGACCACCGAGCGGCGCGGCTTCTGGCAGCTGGAGCTGCGCGACGCAAGCGGCGCGCTCGTGCGCGAGCTCACCCCGCCGGACCTCGGCTACCGGGACCTGGTGGGCGCCGATGAGGCCGGCGGCTTTGTCTTCGTCCTCGCCAGCAAGGACCCCACCGAGACGCAGCTTTGGAGATTTCCCCTTGCCAGCGGGGCCGGACAGCCGCTGACAAGCTCGCGGGGCGTGCACGGTGCCGTCCTCTCGGACGACGGCCGCACGCTCGTCCACGCGTTCAGCCTCCTCGACGCCACGTCCGGCGTCGAGGTCCTTTCCTCCTCCGGCGCGAGGCTGGCCAGCCTGGTCTCGGTCGCGGAATCGCCGAAGGCGCTGCCGCGGGTCGACCTGGTTCGCACAGGCGGCGAGCGCTCCTACTGCGCCGCGCTCGTTCGGCCGCGCCGGGATCATCCCGGGCGGAGGTACCCCGTCATTCTCTCGGTCTATGCCGGGCCGCAGACGACCCACGTGACCGCCTCCGCCCGCGCCTACTTCATCGACCAGTGGATGGCCGACCAGGGCTATGTCGTCGCGCGCCTCGACGGCCGCGGCACGACCCTGCGCGGGCGCGACTGGCAGCGCCTGATGCGCGGCAACTTCATCGACCTCGCCCTGCACGACCAGGTCGAGGGGCTGCAGGCGCTCGGCGCGCAGAACCCGGAGATGGACCTCGCCCGCGTGGGCGTTGTCGGCTGGTCCTTCGGCGGGTACTTCAGCGCGATGGCCGTTATCCGCAGGCCCGACGTCTTCAGGGCCGGCGTCGCAGGGGCCCCTGTCGTTACGTGGGAGAATTACGACACCTATTACACGGAGCGCTACATCGGCCTGCCGCAGGAAAACCCGCAGGGCTACCGCGCCAGCAGCGTTCTCACCTATGCGGGCCAGCTTTCGCGCCCGCTGCTGCTCATCCACGGCCTGACTGACGACAACGTCTACTTCCAGCATTCGGTGCAGCTCGCCGACGCGCTCTTCCTGGCCGGCAAGCCCTACGAGTTCATGCCGATGCTCGGTACGCACATGGCCGGTGCGGATTCGTCGGTTGTGAGGCTGCGCGAGGAGCAGCGGATCATGGAGTTCTTCAACCGCACGCTGCGGTGAGCCCGGGGGTCACCTGGGCAGTATTTCGATCTGGTCCAGCTGGACGGAGTTCCAGCCGTCCTCGCGCCCCTCGATCACGATGCGGTTGGCTCCGGCCGAAAGGCTGACGGGCACGTCGAAGGGCTTCCATTCACCGCCCGTGGGCGGCATCGACAGCCTCGCCGCCGGCCAGTCGCCGACCGCCAGCGTCAGCGCGACGGGCCCGGCCTGGTTGCTGGAGTAACGCAGGCGCACGGTTCGGGGCCCGCCCGCGCCGCCGCTGACGCCAAAGGTGAGACTGCTTCCTGCGCGGCCCAGGTTGCGGACGTATCCGAGCGGCCGGCCGGCCTCTCCCCGGCCTGTCAAATCGGCGACGCCGCGGCGAAACGCGAGCGCGGCGGCGTACGTCGACGGAACCCGGGCCGCGGGCTCCAGGCTGAACGTGTTGAGGACGGCCCCCGGGGCCTCCACGTAGACGAGCAGGGCCAGCTCGCCCGGATTGAGGTACACCGCGGGGAACCTGAAGTCCCTGAAGGCATCGTCGCCGCCCGTCGCAGGCACCTCGACCGTCGCGACGGTCTGATCAAGCGCGACAAACCGGACCCGGCCGCCGCCCCGGGCGCTCGCGGCGCGAACCGCAAGGTCGAAGTAGCCCCCGTTGCCGCAGTCGATCGAGTAGCGAACCCATTCCCCCGCCTTGAGCCCGGTGAGCGCGTAACCGCCCCCTGCATCGGACGTGGGTGCCAGCCCGAGGTCATCGTCGCGGTAGACTTTTCCCGCGGGCAGCGGGTTCGCGGAGTGGAATGCGATGCCCTCCCCGCCGTTGTCGTAGTTGCTCGCCTTGATTGTCGCCGGAATGGCGGGCGCCGGGAAGAAATGGGGTGTCGGCCTGCCGCCGGAGCCGGCGGCCTCTCCGGTCGGGTCGATTGCGACCGCCTTGAGCACCGGCGCGAGCCGCGCGGGCAGGGGGCTGCCGTCGAGGTCGACGGTGAGCTCGTGGCGGGTGGCCCGGCCAGCGGCGAACCCAACGGTGAGCACGCGCTCGTCCGGGTCCCAGGTCCACGCGCTGCCCGGGACCTTGCTGCCGTCGACGGCGACGGCTGCGGGAGACTGGCGCAGGTGAAGGCGGGCGCGGTACTCGCGCGGCGCAAACCGCCTGTTTGATTCGGATATGGTGAGGCTGACGCGCCCGCCCGAGTCGTCGCAGGCGAAGCGCGTCGTCGTGGACTCGCCCTTCTCGTAGGCGAAGGTCCGGCCGTCGTCGCTGTAGAGCGTGAACTGCGACTTGCCCGACGGAAAGACCTCGAGGGTGAGCGGATCCCAGGGCTTCTCCGCCGTGTTCCTCATGTCGGGCGCCATGGGGATGATGGCCCCGGCCCGGACGGCGACGGGAATGCGGTTCTGCGGCGCGGCCACGACCCAGTCGCGGCCGCCGGCGTAGTCGTAGCCGTAGTCCCAGTCTATCCACGTGCCCGGGGGAAAATAGACCTTTCGGTTTGACTGGCCCTCGAAGAGGACGGGCGCAACTAGCAGCTCGCCCCCGAAGAGGTACTCGTCGCCGGGCGCGGCCACGGAGGCAGCGTCGTCCGGGAACTCGAGCGCGAGCGGCCGCACGATCGGCATGCCCGTCCGGCTGGCCTCCCAGGCGCAGGAGTAGATGTACGGGAGCAGTCGGTAGCGCTGCTGCAGGTAGTGCTTCGTCCCCTGTTCCGTCGCCGGGCCAAAGGCGTAGGGCTCGGGCGCGCCGCCGGCCTTGTGGGCGCGGGTGATGGGGCTGAAGGCGGAGAACTGCATCCAGCGCTCATAGAGGCGCGCATGCGCGCCGAGCTGGTCGTCCTTGTAGTAGCCCGTGAGAAAGCCGCCCGTGTCGCACGTCCAGTACACGAGTCCCGACAGGCCCGAATTGAGCATCTCCGGCGGATGGGCGCGGTACGTCGCGTAGTCGCTGTAGATGTCACCCGTCCATACCGCGGCGTGGTGCCCCTGGAGGCCGGCCGGGCCGGCGCGGGAGAGGATGAAGGGCCGCTGCTGCGGATGCACGGCGAGCTGCACCCCCTCGAAGCTGATGGCGCACAGCAGCGAGTACTCGTTGTGAATCCCGGCGGGCCTGCCCGCGTGATAGTGCGTCTGGGGCGGCTCGCCCTCGGGCTCGTCCAGGTCGAGCCACCAGCCGGCGACACCCTGCTCGTTCAGCCTTCTCGTCTGCGGCCACAGCCATTCGTTGATCCTCGGCGAGGTGAAGTCGAGGAGCTTGCCGCCGTAGTAGCCGCACTCGACCGGATTGCCGTTGCCGTCGGTCGCGAAGACACCCATCGCCCAGCCGGGCGCGAACGTCGGCGAGTCCTGCCTGACCATCGGGCCGGATTGCGACACGACGATCCTGACGCCCCTCTTGCCGTATGCGGCTATCTTCTGCGCCGGGCTGAGGCCGTGCCCCGTCTCTATCCAGCGCTTGGCCCAGACATAGTCGGTGACCACCTCGGGCCAGTCCGCGTCGATCACCATGACATCGACGGGAAATCCGCGCGCCGAGAGCTGTCCGTAGGCCTCGTCGAGCGCGTCCCAGTCGTAATAGGTGCATTTGCTCTGCCAGTAGCCTAGCGCCCAGAGCGGGGGCAGCGGCGGACGGCCGGTGAGGCCCGTGTAGCGCTCGACGACGTCGGCCGGGCGCGGCCCGTCTATCACGTAGAGGTCGACCTCGCCGCCGTCGGCGTCGAGGCGGAGCTGGTCCGGCTGCGTCTTTCCAAGGTCGAATTTGAGCCGGTAGACGTTGTCGAAGAAGACGCCGTAGGCGTGGCCGTCGCGGCCGGTGCTCAGGATAAACGGCACGGGGTACTGCGCGGTGACGTTGCCGGAGGTGATCTGCTGGCCGGCCCAGAGGTCGCGCACGACTCCCCGGCGGTCGAGGCGCCCGTTGTTGTGGTTGTCCTGGCCGAGGCCGAAGAGGTGCTCGGCCGGCGCCAGCCGCTCGGTGAGCGTCCAGGGTCCGCCCGCGGCGGGCGCGCCGATGCGCGCGTCGTCCAGCAGCGCCGGGCCGCCGGCGCCGGCGCGCACGCCAAAGGCCAGCGTGCCGCGGTCTATCGTCACGGTGAGGGCGCCCGTGTCCACGGAGACCTCGTCGGCCTTCTCTGCCCGGACGAGGGGCGAGCGCGTGCTCGGCGCCGTCTCCATCGCGAGCGAACGCGGCCGCGAAAAATCTCCTGAGGGCTTCAGCCAGAGGCGCACGACATGGGGGTCGAGCGCCTCAATCCTGAGCCGCGCGCCCGCCGGTCCGGCGACCGTGACCTGGCTTTCCGTCGCCCCGGCCTCGGCGCCGGCCGCGGCGCAACCGGGCGAAGCAAGGACAAGGGCCAGGGCGAGACGAACACGGGCGTCCGTACGGGGGGATGCCATGGTGCCCAAGACATTCATTGTGCGCCCGGTTGGCAATAGCCGGTCGCCGTCCGGACCAGCCATCCTTTTGCGTCCTGGCCTCCGACCGTTTATGCTTCCCTTTTGAGGCCAGGCTTGGTTGACCTTGGGACCCGCCGTCACATGGGTTGGCGCGCGGGCCATCCGCTCACAAGCTCATCATGCGACACACGATATCAGTCCTCGTCGAGAACAAGTTCGGGGTCCTGGCCCGCGTAGCCGGCATGATCTCCGGGCGCGGTTTCAACATCGACTCGCTCAATGTCGCGCCGACCCATGATGCCTCGCTTTCGAGGATAACGATCGTGCTCAAGGGGGACGACGCCGCGCTGGACCTTTGCACGAAGCAGCTGCGCAAGCTGGTCAACGTCGTCGAGGTCATGGACTTCAAGGACGGGCAGACGATCGCGCGCGAACTGGTTCTCGTCAAGGTCCGCGCCGACGCCAAGACGCGGCCGGAGATCCTCCAGATCAAGGAGATCTTCAGGGCGCGGATCGCCAACCTTGGCCAGGATTCGCTCATCATCGAGGTCACGGGCGACGAGGAGAAGGTGAGCGCGTTTCTGGGGCTGCTCGAGCCCTTCGGGATTCTAGAAATCGCGCGGACGGGGCGGCTTGCCCTCAGGCGGTGAGAAGGCCCCCGGCACCGCGACCCCTTTAACAATGCCCGCCAAAGTCTACACCGACAAGGACGCCGACCTCGGCGTATTCAGGAACAAGACGCTCGCCGTGCTCGGATACGGCTCCCAAGGCCACGCCCACGCGCTGAACCTCAAGGACAGCGGATGCAAGGTCATCATCGGCCTTTATCCCGGCTCGAAGTCGCGCCGGGTCGCGAGGCAGCACGGGTTCGAGGTGGTCTCCACCGCGGAGGCCGTGCGCCGCGCCGACGTCATACTGGTCGGGCTCCCGGACATGAGGCAGGCGGAGGTCTACAAGAAGGACATTCTTCCGAACCTTGCAAAGGGCAAGACCCTCATCTTCAGCCACGGCCTCGCGATCCATTTCGGGCTCATCAAGCCCCGCGGGGACATCGACGTCATCATGGTCGCCCCCAAGGGGCCCGGGCACCTGGTCCGCAGGCTCTACGTCGAGGGCAAGGGCATGCCGTCGCTTGTCGCGGTCTTCCAGGACCGCTCGAAAAGGGCGAAGCGGGTGGCGCTTGCGTGGGCGAAGGGGATCGGATCGACCCGCGCCGGCGTCCTTCAGACCACGTTCAAGGAGGAGACGGAGACCGACCTGTTCGGGGAGCAGGCGGTCCTCTGCGGCGGCGCGAGCGCGCTTGTGCAGGCCGGGTTCGAGACGCTGGTCGAGGCGGGATACCAGCCGGAGATGGCCTACTTCGAATGCCTCCACGAGCTCAAGCTCATCTGCGACCTTATGTACGAGAGCGGGATAGCCGGGATGCGGTTCTCGGTGTCCGAAACCGCAAAATACGGCGACATCACGCGCGGTCCGCGGGTCATAAACGCCGCCACGAAGCGGGAGATGAGGAAGATCCTTTCGGAGATCCAGTCCGGAAAGTTCACCCGCCAATGGGTCGCCGAGTACAGGGGCGGGCTCAAGAGGTACCACAGGCTCCTGAGGAAGGGAGCCTCCCACAGGATAGAGAGGGTCGGCCAGCGGCTTCGGAGCATGATGCCCTGGATGTCCAAGAAGAACCTGAAAGGCGTCCAGGCCGCATATTAAAAGCCCCCGCGTCCCCCGGATGGGATGGGGCGCCTGAGAATGGGAACAAGACTCGTCCTCGCGACCCGAAGGAGCCCGCTCGCGCTCGCCCAGGCGAGGCGGGTGGCTGCGCATCTTCGCGAGCGGCTTTCGGCGGACGTCGGCCTCCTCGAGCTGGTCACGACGGGGGACAGGCAGGCCGAGTGGTCTCTCGAGGAAAAGGGAGGGAAGGGGCTGTTCACCCGCGAGCTCGAGGCGGCCCTGCTCAGGGGCGAGGCGGACGCGGCGATCCACAGCGCGAAGGACCTTCCCGGCGAGTCCGTCCCGGGGCTCTCGACCGCGGGCTACCTCCCCCGCGAGGACCCAGGGGACGTGCTCATCCTGCGCGCGGGCCTGGCGTCGCCCAAGACGATCGCGACCGGCAGCCCGCGGCGCCGGCAGCAGGCCGCGATGCTCTTCGCCAACCTGAGCTTCGTGGAGATCCGCGGCAACGTGGACACCCGGCTCAACAAGATAGCCGAGCGGCGCCTGGCCGACGCGACGATCCTCGCCGCCGCGGGGCTCAAGCGCCTCGGAATCGGATCCTGGCCCGGGCTCGAATTCCATTCGCTTGGGTTCGGGAGCATGGTGCCGGCCGTGGGCCAGGGCGCGATCGCGGTCCAGTGCCGGACGGCGGACGAGGCCCGGTTCGCCGGGATCCTCGATGCCCCGACGGCAAGGGGGCTGGGCCTCGAGCGGGCGATTCAGTCGGCGCTGGGCGGCGGATGCCACACGGCGCTGGGCGCCTATGCGGCGGCCGACACGCTCTATTTCTTCCATGAGTCCGTCGGCCTGAGGACGACGCCGCTCGATGGGGGCGATTTTGCCTCGCCCACCGCGGCTGCGGACAGGATCCTGCGCCGCTTCGGGCTCAGATAGGCGGCTGGCGGCGGCAATGGCAGAACCCGGCAAACCTCCGCTCTCGGGGCGACGAATCGTGGTCACGCGCACGCGGGATCAGGCCTCGGGCCTTACCGCCAGGCTGGCATCCCTTGGCGCCGAGGTGGTCGAGCTCCCGGTGATCCGCATTTCAAGGGAGGTCTCCAAGCAGGCGCTCGCCGACGTGATGCTGGAGTTCGGGGCGTATGACTGGCTCGTCTTCACGAGCGCGAACGGGGTCGACCACTTCTTCGGGGAATTCTTCCGGATCTTCGACGACGTCCGGTCCCTGGGGTTGATCCGGATCGCCTGCGTCGGGGACGCCACCGCTAGGGCCGTCGCACAGCTGCGCCTCACGGTCGAGGTCCGGCCTGCGACGGCGACGGCGGAAGCGCTCGCCGAGGCGCTTGTCGCCACCGGCAGCATGGACAGCGCGAAGGTGCTCGTCATCACGGGCAACCTCAACCGCGACGCCCTGGTCAAGAGGCTCGAGCAGGCCCGCGCCATCGTCGACTGCCTGCAGGTGTACAAGACGGAGGGGGTGGACCTGTCGAGCGATCCCGCGGCTGCGGAATTCCGCAGGCGCGGCGCGGACGCGGTCCTCTTCGCAAGCTCGTCTTCGGCACAGTTCTTTGCCGAGCAGGGGGAGAGCCTCAAGATCGCCAAGGGCGCGAGGCAGCCGCTCAACGGGAGCATCGGGCCGCAGACGAGCGAGACGATGCGCAGGGTGGGGCTCCGGGTGGATTTCGAGGCCCCCACACCCGGGATCGACGAGCTCGTGTCCGAGCTGTTAAGGTCGCTCCCGTGAAGGTCCCCATCCCCGATCTCGGCCCCCGGCACGGGGCGCTCCGGTGCGACGCGCTTTCCGCGCTTGCGGCAAACCGCGACGCCATGCGTCTGCGCCCCGGCAAGGGCGTGGATGATTTGCCGCGCCGCCATGCGGCCCCGGGGTGCGGGAAGGGCCCGTCTCCCGTCGCGGAGGCGGTGAATGCTTTGCGCCAGAACCCGCTTGGGCCATGATCGGCGGAGTCCAGATAAAGGTCTGCGGGCTGACCTCCCTCCTGGACGCCGCATTCGCCGACGCCTGCGGCGTCGATTTTCTCGGCTTTGTCCTGTACCCCAAGTCCCCCAGGTACGTCTCGATCGCGCAATACCGCACGATGGCCGGGCGGCTTCCCGAACGCCACAAGGTGGCGGTGACGGTCGAACCCGATCCCGGGGCGCTCCTGGCCATGCGCGATGCGGGGTTCGACCACTTCCAGGTGCATTTCCGCCACGACCTGCCGCTAGCCAGGATCGAGGGCTGGACGCATTCCGTGGGCGCCGAGACCCTTTGGCTCGCCCCGAGGCTGCCGCCCGAGGTGGACGTCCCGCCGTCGTGGCTGGGGCTGTCGAGGGGAATCCTCCTCGACACGTTTGACCCGTCCCTCTTCGGAGGGACGGGCAGGACGGGCGACTGGGCCAAGTTCAAGAGGCACCGCCAGAAGCAGCCGGGCAAGACCTGGGTCCTCTCCGGCGGGCTCACCCCCGAGAATATCGGCGAGGCCCTCGCGGGGACGGGGGCCCGTTTCGTCGACGTGAACAGCGGCGTCGAGTCGGCCCCGGGGGTGAAGGATCACGCGAGGCTCAAGGCCTTTGTCGCCGCGGTGCACAAGGCGATGGGCCGGTGACCGGGCCTCCGGCGGGCGGCCTCAAGTTCGATCAGGCGCCGCTTTTTGCCCACGCCGAACGCGTAGCCCGTGAGCGAGCCGCCGGATCCTACCACGCGGTGGCACGGCATGATGAGGCAGATCGGATTCGTCGCGTTTGCGCGCCCGACCGCGCGCGCCGAGCTCCCGACGGCGCGGGCGACCTGCCCGTAGGAGCGGGTTTCCCCGTATGGAATCCTCCGGAGCGCGTCCCAGACGCGGCGCTGGAAGGCCGTGCCGGCGGGGGAGACTTCGATCGAGAAGTCCCGCCTTTCGCCGCGAAACCATGCCTCGATCTGCCCCCTTGCCGCGGCCGTCCGGCGCATGTCGCGCACGAGCACGGCCCCGCGCAGCCTGCCGCGCAGCGCGCCCACGCCCCCGAACGCCGTGGCCGCGACGGCGCCGGCGGAATCGACCGCCACGGAGAATCGGCCCATCGGCGTGTCTATTTGCGTGAAATGGAAGGTGGGGGCGCGGGTCATGGGTGGGGCTGGTTGATCTGCCAGAGGTGGGCGGTTGCGAGGCTTCTGTGCGGGGAGAAGACGGACATCAGGCGCCGCGTGGCGTCGGCGTCGGGGCGCTCCTCGAGCCTGAAGAGCGTCTGCAGACCGCTCGTGACGCCGGTGTCGCCGATGGGGACGCAGTCGGCGAAGCCGAGGGAGCGCATCATGAGGTAGTTCACGGACCACGGGCCGAGCCCGCGCACGGCGATCAGGGTGCGCTCGGCCCGCGTCGCCGACATGGAGGGCAGCGCGCCCAGGTCGAGCTTGCCTTCGGCGGCGAGCCGTGCGGCGCCGATGAGGTACTCCGCCTTCTTCCTCGAATACTGCCAGCGGCGGAGGAGGGCGGGCTCGAGGCCCGCGACGGCCGCGGGCGCGGGCAACGAGAAGAGGCCGCCCGGCAGGCGCGTTCCCGTGGCCTCGACGAGGCGGCGCTTGAGAACGCAGGCGAACGGGAAGTTGATCTGCTGGCCGATGATCGCCCACAGGAGGCCGTCCCAGACGCCCGGGGTCCGGCTCAGGCGAAGCCCCGGGCGCCCCGCGACAAGCCGGGCCACGCCGAGGCGGCGGGCGAGGCGGGCGAACGCTGCGGCGTCCTGTTCGAGCCCGAGGAGTCCCACGACGTGGCGGTGCGCGGCAATCCTCTGGCTCAGGCCGGCTTCGGTCCCGCCTTCAAGCGAGACCCGGGCGCTCCCGCGCCCGAATCGGATCCTCACCACCTCCGGGACCCCGTCGAGCTCCGCCGCGGCCGCGTAGTCCGCCCCAGCAAGGCGCTCCGTGACGCTCTGCGGGTCCCGCCCGAGGGTCCGGAGCAGGTGGGGAAGGGGATAGCCGGGCGGAAGCCCCACGGAGAATCCCTCCTCCGAGCGGAGGTCCCGGTAGGCGGCCGGCGTCATGCCGTTGAACGAGCGGAAGTGCTCGTGGAACGCCGAGAGCGACTCGAAGCCCGCGGCCAGGGCGACGTCGGTCAGGGGGGCGTCGCAGCTGACCAGCAGGCGCCGGGCCGCGTCGATCCTGGCCTTGAGGAGCAGGTCGGCTGGCGTGGCGTGAAAGTGCTGCCGGAAGAGCTCGAAGCAGCGGGTCGTGCCGAATCCCGAGCGCCGCACGATGGACCGCGCGTCCCTGAAGCGCCCGGGATCCGCGCGCACCTCGGCCACGAGCGCCTCGGTGGTCTCCAGCACGGGATCGGCTCCACGGGCAAAGTCGTCCGGATGGCACTTGAGGCAGGGGCGCAGGCCGGCGGCGCGCGCGGCGTCGCACGAGGGGAAGAAGCGGACGTTCTCGGGCCTCGGCTTGCGCGCCCTGCACGAGGGAAGGCAGTAGACCCCGGTGGTGAGGACCCCCGTGAAGAACCGGCCGTTCCAGGCCGGGTCGCTCGCCAGGAAGCGGGAGTACATTTGCGCGTGGGTCATTCGCATGGGAGGGGCCTGGTGGAGGCGCATACCCTACCAAAGCCGGGCGGCCGTGTCGTCCGCATATTTTCGGCCCAATTTCGCGCGCAGCGCTTGCCGGATCGCCCGGCCGGTTGTTACGATTTAGGCTAAGACCCAATCGGAATGTCCACACCCGCCCCCAGACTCGTACGCGCCTGGCTCGACTCGCTCTCCTCGGGGATCGTCGAATTCGACCGAGACTGGGAGTCGCCCGCGCCCCCGGCGATCGCGCTCTCCGGGGGAGTGGAGGTGGTCCGGTTCCGCAGGGCGCCCGACCTGACCGCGGCGATGACCTACCGTTACTTCCTGAGGGAGCCGGCCACCCTTGCGTTCGCACTCCCCGTCAAGCACGGCGGCGTCGATCCCGCCGCCGACCGGGTGTACGTGGCGGGCAGGTTCAACGGGTGGCAGGCGGCCGTGGGCGACGAGGCGTGGCGCCTGAAGCCCGTCGAGCTGGACGGGGAGCGGGTGCTGATGTGGACCGGCCCGGCGCAAAGCGTGGTCCAGGGCGACGACAACCGGTTCAAGTTTGTCACCGGGGAAAACCAGTGGCTTCGCCCGCTGGACGATGCGCCCAATTGCGTCCAGGACGACGGGGGAAACGTCAACCTCATCATATACCCCGAACGGACGGGCGGGCACCTCTGGCGCTTTGAACTCGGGGCCGCCCTCGACCTCGCCGGCGCATGGTCCGTGGCCGCGGGGGCGGACACGTCCAACGGCTCGCTGCCGCTAGTCCCCGGGGACTTCTTCTTCGACCTTGGAACGGACCTGCCGCTCGGCGCGCTGATCTCCGGCCAATCGACCACGTTCAGGATCTTCGCGCCCCGGGCGGAGTCGGTGACCGTCCACGCTTGTCGCGACCTCGCCGAAAGGAAGGCGGCCGCCTCGTTTCCCCTCGCGAGGAGAGGCGACGCTCACGGGGCCGCGGGCGCCTGGGAAGTCGAGCTCGACCGCAACCTTCACGGCTGGTTCTACTGGTACACGATCGAGGGGGCTGACGAGGTGACGGGCGGCCACGTGGCGAGAACCGACGTGCTCGACCCCTACGCGCTCGCTGCGGTGGACCGCGCCGGCCCGGGGATCGTGCTCAGCCGGGAGTGGGTGGGCCGGGGCGACACGGAGTTCCGGACGCCGGCCTGGCAGGACCTGGTCATCGCCGAGGCCCACCTGCGCGACTTGGCCGCGAATGCCCCCGTCGCGGCGGCGCCCGCGGAGAGGCGGGGATTCGCCGGCCTGCAGAAGTGGGTCGAGGACCCGGACTTCTACCTGCACCACCTCGGGGTCAACTGCGTGGAGCTCCAGCCCCTGCAGGCGTTCGACAGCAGGACGCCCGAGGAGTACAATTGGGGGTACATGCCCGCCGGGAGCTTCGCCCCCGAGGGCACCTACTCGCGGTCGCCGGCCGAGGCCTCGGGCGTCCGCGAGCTCCAGCAGCTCGTGCAGGCATTCCACGGCCGCGGGATGGCGGTCGTCCTCGATGTCGTCTACAACCATGTGGGCGACCCCCCCCACCTGCTCTCCATCGACCGGCTCTACTATTTCGAGCAGGATTCAACCGGCAGCCTGGCCAACTGGAGCGGCTGCGGCAATGACCTGCGCGCGAGCGCCGCGATGGCGAAAAGACTCATCATCGACAGCTGCACCCACCTGATCGAGGCCTACGGGGTCGATGGGTTCCGGTTCGACCTCGCGGAGCTCTTGGGGATCGACGTGCTCAGGGACGTGGAGGCTGCGCTCAAGCGCGTGAAGCCAGGCGTGATCCTGGTCGCGGAGCCCTGGAGCTTCCGCGGGCACATCGCGGGCGCGCTGCGCGACACAGGCTGGGCCTCCTGGAATGACGGGTTCAGGAACTTCCTTAAGGAGTATGTGCGCGGCGGGGGACCCGCGGAGCGCCTCGAGTACTTCCTGCGCGGCTCGCCCTGGTACTTCGCGAAGTGGCCGGCCCAGACCGTCAACTACACCGAGTCGCACGACGACCAGACGTGGCTGGACTCCATAACCGAGAACCCGGGGTTTGACGGGACCCGTCCGACGCCGAGCGACGTGCGGCGCACGCACCTCATGGCATCCGTGCTCTTCATGTCGGTCGGTATCCCGATGATCGCCGAGGGCCAGGATTTCCTCCGGTCAAAGGGCGGCCTTGGAAACACGTACCGGCGCGGCGACGTGAATGCGCTGGACTACAGGCGGATGTACCGGCACTTGGCGACGCACGCCTACTTCGCGGACTGGATCGCGTTCCGGCGGGGCGCGCGCGGCCGGCTCCTGCGGCACTTCAGCCGCCCCTCCGAGGGGTATTTCCGGTTCTTCAACGGGGGCGGCGCGCCGCTCGCGGTCGTCCTGAACGCGGACCTGTCGAAGGGATCCGAGCGCCTGCTGTACGCGATCAACCCCACGGCGGCCGACGTCACGATCGCGATCGGGGAGGTCGCCGGCTGGGGAAACTGGAGGCAGATCGCCGACCACGAGCGGTTCATCCTTGCGGGAAGCCGCGCCGCGACCCGCCGGGTCGCGGCAGACCTGGAGGTGCCGTCCCTTGGATGCGGGCTGTGGCTCGCCGCCTCGTGACCGGCCGGGTTACTTTGCCGAGAAGCGGTAGATCGTCGTGCTGCGGAACGTCTCCCCCGGGCGCAGGATGGTTGAGGGGAAGCCGGGCTCGTTCACGGAATCGGCATAGTGCTGGGTCTCGAGGCAGAGGCCGGCGTGCAGCGGAAACGCCATGCCGTACTTGCCCACGAGACTGCCGTTGAACGAGTTGCTGGTGTACAGCTGCACGCCCGGCTGGTCCGTCAGGACCTCGATCGCGCGGCCCGAGACCGGCTCGATCACGCGCGCCGCGAGCACCAGGTCGCGGCCGCCGCCGTCGATCTCGAAGTTGTTGTCGTAGCCCCTCATCCCGGAAAGCTTCCCGATATCCCTGCCTATGGGCTTTCCCTTGGTGAAGTCGAGCGGGCCGCCCGCGACGGACTCGATGGCGCCGGTCGGGATCAGGCCGGAATCGGCCGGCGTGTACCTGCCCGCCTTAAGCTGCAGCACGTGGCCCAGGATGTCGCCCTTGCAGGCGAGGTTGAAGTAGCTGTGGTTGGTCAGGTTGACGGGCGTCGCCTTGTCGGTGGTCGCCTCGTAGTCGATCCGCAGTTCATTCGCATTCGTGAGGGTATAGGTCATACGGACCTTGAGCGTGCCCGGGAAGCCCTCGTCGCCGTCGGGGCTGGTGTGGCGGAAGATGACGGCGGGGCCGCCGGGCGCCTCGGCCGCCTCGGCCGTCCAGACGATCTTGTCGAAGCCCTTTATTCCCCCGTGAAGCGTGTTCTGCCCGTCGTTGATCGCAAGGTTGTACGTCTTCCCGTCGAGGACGAACCTGCCCTTGGCTATCCGGTTGGCCACCCGGCCGACGACGGCGCCGAAGCAGGGGCTGTCCTTCACGTACTGGGCCAGGTTGTCAAATCCGAGGACGACGTCGCCGAGCTTCCCGCCGCGGTCGGGGACATCGAGCTCGGTAATCGCCGCCCCGTAGGTGATGACCTTGCAGACCAGGCCGTTGGCGTTGGCCAGCGTGTAGAGCTCGACGACGGTGCCGTCGGGCATGGTTCCGAACGTGGACTTGGCGATGCTTGCTGCCATGGGGTATGAGGAGAGAATGAGGGCGGCGGCCGCAATGAGCCGGGCTATCCTGCCGCGTGTGGCGTGAGGCGTCGTGACACCCATGCCGGCCATGCTTGGGCGGGTCGGGCCGCTTTTCGATAAAAAACAGCCGCTCAGGGCTTCCTCGACGCCCTCTCGAAATGCTGCTCGATCTCCTCGAGGGTCTTCCCCTTGGTCTCCGGGAGGAAGAAGGCTGCCGTGACGAAGTAGATCACCGTGAAGCCCGCGAACATGAAGAACATCGTCGAGTAGCCGAACTTGCCGACCGTCGGCAGGAAGACGGCCGCGATCGTCGTCGATACGGCCTGGTTGAGCGTGAGCGCGATGCTCATCCCGTTGGACCTTATCCGGGTCGGCATCAGCTCGGAGAGGGCCAGCCAGACGACGACGCCGGGGCCGATCGCGAAGAAGGCCATGAAGCTGAACGTGAAGAGGGCGGTCAGCCAGCCGTTGCGCGCGCTGGGGACGGGCGTGATGAGGGCGTTCTCGATTCTCAGCGGGGCGGTCCTGGCCTCTTCAAGGCCTGCGAGAGGATTCGACAGGAACGCGCTCACCTTGTTGCCGGGAAGGCCGGCCTCCCGGTTGATCACGACAGGCTCCGCGGCCGCATCGTCCGAGCGCATCACGGCGGTCGCGGACCGGAAGCCGCCGTACGAGTAGATCACGCTCAGGGTCAGCGGCCTGCCAATGAGGGCCCTGCCCGCGTCGCCCGCCGTCGCCAGCAGCCTGCCCGCCGTGTCCGCATTGAAGACGATCCTGGCGTCCTGGCCCGGGCCGACCGATGCCTGGACGGCCTGCCGGGTGTCGACGCGAAGCCTCTCGGTACGCTGGAAAAGCGCGCCGACGACGACAAGCGAGGCGATGATCCCGGCTGTGCCGATCGTGAGCAGGAACTTGCGCCCCTTCCGGTCCACGAGCATGACGGCGACCATCGTCGCGAAGAAGTTGACGAGCGTGAAGATCAGGTTGCCGTAGTGGGCCTGGACGTCGGAAAGGCCGGCTTGGATGAAGATGTCGGCGTTGTAGCCTATGATGGAATTGACCCCGGTGGCCTGGTTGCAGGCGAGGATCACGCACGCGAGGATGAAGGGGACCACGTACCTGCGGCTGAGGAGCGAGTCCTTGGCGCCCGGGGCGCCCGCGGAGGATTTCGCCTTCTCGGCCGCTGCGTTTGCCTCCATCTCCCTGAGCTCGAGACCGGCCTGGGCCTCGTCGCGCGAACGAAGGAGCGCGCTGCGGGCCTCGTCCTTCCTGCCGCGCAGGAACAGCCAGCGCGGGGATTCGGCCACGACCAGGCTTCCGATAACGAACAGTATCCCGGGGGGAAGCGAAACCCAGAAGATGCTGCGCCACGCGGAGTCGTTCACGGCGAAGAGCTTTGCCGGGTCGCCCAGCTTCGCGACCGTGTCGACCTTGTAGCTGAAGTAGAGGGCGACGATGGCGGCGACGACAAAGCCGAACACCAGCATCCATTGGAATACGCCTGTGCCCTTCCCCCGGTTCTTCGAACCGAGGCACTCCGCGAGGTAAAGGGGGATGACGACGCCGACGAGCCCGCCGCTGACGCCCTGGAGCAGCCGGCCGATGACAAGGGGCCCGTACCCATGCGACAGGGCGATCATCGGGATGCTTGCGACGAAGAGAAGGCCGCTCGCCGCCATGAGCCTCCTGCGGCCCATCCAGTCGGCGAGCAAGCCGGCGGCCAGGGTGGACACGGCGCTTCCGAGGAGGACCGCGGCGACCACGAACGAAAGCTGGCCGGCGTCCAGGCCGGAGGTCGCCTTGAGGTAGGGAAACGCGCCCGCGATGATGCCGACGTCGATCCCGTAGAGCAGGCCGCCGAGCCCGGCGACGAGAAGGAGCATGCGGTTGTAGCCGGCCTTGGACGTCCCAGGGGAGGCGGGGGCGGGACTGGAGAGGTCGGGCATGGGGTCTTGCCGGATGATCGGACGGGCTCCCGGGGATCAGCGCGCCGCCGCCGCGGGCGCCGGGGACGCGGTCGCCTGGACCTTCGCGCGCCACTCTGTGTCGGAGAGCCTCGCCCGCTCGTCCTGCTCCGCGGCGGCCGCGGCGAGGAGGCGAACGGGCGCGAGGATAGGCAGCTCGGTGGCCGACAGGTTAGGTTCGGCGGCGCGGTCGAGCGCCGCGAGGCTCGTCGCGAGCGCGCCGCCCGCGGTGGGCTTGCCCGAGGCGAGCGCCTGGACGGCGTCGCCGCCGACCGCGCAGGCACTGGCGAGACCGCGCGCCGTGGGGATCGCCTCCCTGAGCGCCGGGTACTCCGCCGCGAGGCTCTCCGCGACCTGCCTTCCGGCCGCGCCCCAGCCCCTGAGGCGTTCGGCGATGGGGCCGGCCAGCGACCGGTCGATCCCGCCCGGCGCAAAGAGCATGCGGTCCACGGCCCCGGCGAAGTCCCGGCATAGGGTGCTTTCGGGCTGCGCCGCGTCGGCGATGCCTATGAGCGGGACGAGCTGGTTGCTCCAAACCTGCAGCGCGCCGCGGCGGTACCCCTTCACCTCCTCGATCACGGAGAGGAACGTCCGCAGCGAATCCACGCCCGGCGCGCCGAGGTTCTCGCCGACAAGGTGGCGCAGCATGACGTCGCGGTTGCGCACGTGGAGGGAGCCCGCCTCGTCGAGGCGGTCGCTCACCGCGGCAAGCCTGCGGTACATGTCCGCCACATCGCTCACGTCCCGCGGCGACCAGAGCCGCTCGGCTATTGCGGCGGTGCGCGGCCAAATCTTGTGGTCGATCGTTTCGGGGGTGACCCACTCGCCCCACATGGTGGCCTCGCCTCCGAGAACGTGGGCGCGCTGGGCGCTCGTGAGCGCGGACGATGCGGGAATGGGATCGACGAGGTAGTGCTGGGAGGCCGGGTAGCAGAGGTCGATGTAGTACCCGTTCGAGAGGATGCCGTCGTAGCCAAGGACGGCCGCGGCGGCCAGGGCCTCGGTCCCCCGCCAGGAGTGGATGACGCTGCTCTGCGGCAGGCCCGGGTGGAGGATCTCATCCCACCCGACGAGCCGTTTCCCGTCCTTTGCGAGGATCGCGGCTATCCTCGCGTTGAAATAGGTGTGGAGGCCCCCGTTGTCCTTGAGGCCGTGTGTGCGGATGAACTCCTGGATGCGGGGGTTCGCGTTCCACTGAACGCCGTTGTTCTCGTCGCCCCCTATATGGATGTAGCTGTCCGGGAACAGGACCGCCATCTCGCCGAGGAAGTCGCCGAGCAGCGCATAAGTCGCCTCGTTCGTGGGATCGAGCACCGGGTTGAACACGCCCCAGTGGCGCTCGATCCCGTAGGGCCCGGGCAGGCTCGCCAGCTCCGGGTGCGACACGACCCAGCTCGTCGTATGGCCCGGGATGTCGAATTCCGGGACCACCCTGATGCCGCGGTCCGCGGCGTACGCGATTATCCCGCGCATCTGCGCCTGGGTGAAGTAAAGGCCGTCCGAGCCCTTCGCCTGCAGCTCGGGATGGGTGAGGCTCTCGATGCGGAATCCCTGGTCCTCCGTGAGATGGAGGTGGAGAACGTTCAACTTGACGACCGCCATCGCGTCCAGGTTGCGCTCGATCACCTCGACGGGCTGCCAGTGGCGGCCGACGTCGATCAGGAGGCCCCGCCACGGAAACCGAGGCGCGTCCCGGATCGAGACCACGGGAAGCCACCAGCCCGCCTGGTCCCGCCGGGCAAGCTGCAGGAACGTCTCCAGTCCGCGCATCGCTCCCACCGCGGTCGGGGCCCGCAGAACGATCTGCGACTGGCCCACGTCCAGCGTATACGATTCGTCCTCGGAGAGGGACGGGACGGCGGCCCCGGGTCCCCTGCAGTCGATCCAGAGCTTGACGGGGGCCGAGTCGGCGGCGCCGGCTGCCCCGCCCAGCCGGGAGCGCCACCGGGCGCCGGCCCGCGCGATCGCGGCCTCCAGGCGAGCGTCCGGGATGCCGGCCGAGGCCGCGACCAGGTTGCCCGACACGGCGACCCGCCCCGCGGACACGCGCACGTCGGCGGGCGCCGGCATGACGTCGAGCGGCTGGGAAGCGGCTTTGGCCGGCGCAGGCGCGGTCATGGAGGCTGCGACCGCGCTAAAGAGGCAGATCGCGCAGGAATTCATCGGGGGTGAATCGCTTGAAGGCCTCGATTGCCTCGTATTCGGCCAGGCCCAGGGCGTTGTAGGTCTCCGCGAGGCGCCGGCTGCGGTCCTCGGAGCGCTGCCAGAATTCGCGCCGGTCGTCGCCCAGGAAGAGCGCCATGTCCTTCTGTGTCTCGTGGCAGAAGATCGCGCGCCGGCGCCGAAGCACCTCCTGAGGGCTCAAGGGCACGGCGAGATCTATCTCGTCGGCGGACCATTCGGACCAGGCGCCCCTGTAGAGCCAGAGCTCGCTCTCGCGAACCCACGGCTCCCCGGACGAGCGGGCCAGCGCGTCGCGCAGGGCGTGCAGGCAGAGCCTGTGGGTGCCGTGCGGGTCGTCCAGGTCGCCCGCCGCGAATATGAGGTGGGGCCGGACGCCGCTCAGGAGGTCCCGCATGATGGCCCCGTCCTCCTCCCCCAGCTGCCTCCTTTTTCCGGGGCCCGTATGGTAGAAGGGGAGGTCGAGGAAATGGAGCCTTCCCGGCGCCACACCGCAGACCCGGGCGGCGGCAAGCACCTCCTGGCGGCGGACAAGGCCCTTCCAGTGCGCGATCTCCGCGGTCTCGGGCAGCGATCCCGCCGACTCGTGGGCCGCGCACAGGCGGCGCAGCCGCTCCGCGGTCGCCTGGCTCGCAAGACCCGCGTCGCCGGCGAAGCGCAGGGCGCGCATGACGGCCTCGTCCGAGACGGCGTTGGAACCGGAGACCTGGTAGGCGATGTGGACCTCATGGCCGTGCTCGACCAGCCGGCACAGCGTGCCGCCCATCCCGATCACGTCGTCGTCCGGGTGCGGGGCGACGACGAGGACGCGCTTCGGGAAGACGGCGGCCGAGGGGGAGCGCAGCGGACGCACGGGGGCGTCCCCGGGCCTCGTCCGCTTGGGATCGCGGCCCCCCGGCCATCCGGTGATCGTGTGCTGCAGCTGGTAGAATCCCGCCAAGTTCACCTCGTAGGCCGAGCCGTGGATCCGGAGCAGGTCCTGCAGCCCCGCCTCATTGTAGTCGTCGTCGGTGAGCTTGAGGATGGCCTTCCTGCGCAGCTGCGAGAGCCAGATGATGGCGCGGCGCATCATGGGCGGGTCCCACTCTAGCCCCAGGTCGCCCAGCGCCCCGAGCAGCCAAGGCGTCCGGTTGCGGGTCAGCGCCCCGGCCGCGGCCGCGTCGACGACGAATTGGACCTGGTCGTGCTCCTGGAGGAAGGACGCGGTCACCTGCGCCGTGACGGGGCCCTCGGTCGCCGCGCGGACGATCTCGGCCTTGTGTTGCCCCCATGCCATGAGGACGATTCGGCGGGCCTCGAGGATCGTCTTGACTCCCATCGTGATCGCCCGGCGCGGCGTGTTCTCCTCGCCTCCGAATTCCTCGGATGCGTCCCTGCGCGTGATGGAATCGAGTGTCACCAGGCGCGTGCGGGAGCGCCGTGCGCTTCCGGGCTCGTTGAACCCGATGTGGCCCGTGCGGCCGATCCCCAGGATCTGGAAGTCGATCCCGCCTGCCGCCTGAATCTTCTCCTCGTAGTCGCGGCAGTGCGCGTCGAGCGCCGTTGCCGGCACGGTGCCCTCCGGCACATGGGTGTTCCCCTGGGGGATGTCGATGTGGTCGAACAGGTGCGCCCTCATGAAGTGCCTGTAGCTCCGCGGGTCGTCCGGCTGGATCGGGTAGTACTCGTCCAGGTTGAAGGAGACGACGTTCGCAAAGCTCAGGCCCTCCTCGCGGTGCATCCTGACAAGCTCCGCATAGAGGCTGAGCGGGGTGGAGCCCGTCGCCAGGCCCAGCACCGCGGGCCGGTTGCCGGGTCGCTTGGCCCGGATCAAGGCCGCAATTTCGCGCGCGACCGCGCGGGAGCCCTCAGCGCTGGTCGGATACGCGGCCACCGGAACGTGTTCGAATCGGCTTGGGGTTGCGGGCGATGGACCGGTCATGGGGGGCCTGCGCTGGAAAATCTCGGGTATCCGTGGAGCAGCAGCGATGATATTCGCGTCGACTCCGTTAAAAAATGGCAGAAATGACTATGTTTTTAACATCGCTGCTACTCGGCTCCCGTCCCGCCGGCCGGATGCGGGCCCGCGATAGCCGCAGGCGGAGCGGGCTCTTGACGCTTTTTCGCCGATCCTTCCGAATGGGCGCCGTGGCATCCCCTCCCGTCGTCAGGTCGGCGAAGCCAGCCTGGGCGGACGCCAAGGTCGTCGGTTCGGCAGGCTTGTTTCTGGCCGCGGTTTTTCTCGCCTATCTCCCGGCGCTCGGGGGCGGCTTCCTCTGGGACGACGACGCGCATGTGACGAAACCCCTGCTGCGCTCGCTCCACGGGCTGTGGCGGATCTGGTTCGACCTGACCGCCACCCAGCAGTACTATCCGGTCCTCCACAGCGCGTTCTGGGCCGAGCACCGGATCTGGGGGGACTCGGCGCTCGGCTATCACCTCGCGAACGCGGCGCTCCATGCGGCCGCGGCGTGGCTGCTGGTGCTCATCCTGCGCGGGCTCTCGTTCCCGGCTCCCGTCTTCGCGGGCCTGCTCTTTGCCCTGCACCCAGTCTGCGTGGAGTCGGTGGCCTGGATCTCCGAGCAAAAGAACACGCTGTCGGCGGTGTTCTACCTCGGGGCCGCCCTCATCTACCTGCGCTTCGACGAGACCCGGAGCAGAAGCCTGTATTGGTGCGCATTCGGCCTCTTCGCCCTTGCCCTGCTGACGAAGACCGTGACCGCCACGCTGCCCGCGGCACTCCTCGTGGTGTTCTGGTGGCGCCGAGGCCGGCTCGCCTGGAGGCGCGACGTGGCTCCGCTCCTGCCATGGCTTGCCGTCGGGGCGGCGTGCGGCCTCTTCACCGCCTGGGTCGAGAGGAAGCTGATCGGCGCGGAGGGCGCCGATTTCTCGCTTACCGCGCTGCAGCGGGCGCTCCTCGCCGGAAGGGTGATCGTATTCTATGCGGGCAAGGTCATCTGCCCGAGCAACCTGATGTTCATCTATCCGCGATGGACGATACGCGCGGGGGAGGCCGGGCAATACCTGTACCCGCTCGGCGTCCTGGCGCTCGTCGCTGTCCTCGCGCTCCTGGCCCGAAGGCGGCGCGGCCCGCTCGCGGGATTCCTGTTCTTCGCCGGGACGCTTTTCCCGGCCCTCGGTTTCGTGAACGTCTACCCGTTCATTTTCTCGTTCGTGGCTGACCACTTTCAATACCTGGCCTCCATCGGAATAATCGTGCCTGTCGCCTGGGGGCTGGACCGGATCGCCGCCGGGATTGTGGCGGGCGCGCGGGGCCGGGCCTGCCTCCTCCTCGCCGCGCCGGCGATGCTTGGGTTCCTGTCGTGGAGGCAATGCCGGATTTACAGCGATGCGGACACGCTCAACCGCGCGACCCTTGCCCGGAACCCCGCGGCGTGGCTGGCCCATTACAATCTCGCCGTGTCGCTCGGCAGGAGTCCGGATCGCCAGCGGGAGGCCATTTCCGAATACGAGGCGACACTGAGGCTGAGGCCGGAACACTGGGCCGCGCACAGCAACCTGGGCAGCGCTCTGCTCAAGCTGCCCGGCCGCTCGGCCGACGCGATCGCCGAGTACGAGGCGGCCCTTCGGCTTAATCCCGGCTTCGCCGACGCGCACAACAATCTCGGCGTTGCGCTGGGCCGCATTCCCGGCCGTCTGGCCGAGGCCATCTCGCACCTCAGGGCGGCGCTTCGGATTGAGCCCGACAACGACCTCGCGCACTACAACCTTGCGAACCTTCTGATGGAGCAGCCGGGTTCATCGGCAGAGGCGATCGGTGAATACGAGGCCGCGCTGCGCCTCGCGCCCGGCAACCCCGAATATCACCTGAATCTTGCGAATGCGCTGGCGCTCGCACCCGGCCGCCTGGGCGATTCGGTCGCCGAGTACCGGGAGGCGCTCCGCCTGAGGCCGGGCTACATGAAGGCCCACAGCGACCTTGGCGCGGCGCTCTCCCGCATGCCCGGCCGCGCCTCCGAGGCAATCTCGGAGTTCGAGGCCGCGATCAGGCTGGCCCCGGAAAACGCACAGGTTCATGCCAACCTTGCCAATGCCCTGGCCAAGGTTCCCGGTCGGGCCGAGGACGCGCTCGCCGAGTATTCGGCGGCGCTGCGCATCGACCCCGACGACGCGCAGACCCATGTTGACCTTGGCGCCTTCCTTTCGGGGATTAGGGGCCGGCTGCCGGACGCGGTCTCGGAGTTCAGGGCGGCGATCCGGCTCAAGCCCGACTTCGCCGTGGCACACTACTGCCTGGCCGTCGGGCTCCTGGGGACCGGCGGCGCCCGCAATGAGGCGGCGCGGCACCTTGAGCGGGCGCTGGAGATTCGACCCGACTTTGAGCAGGCGCGGAGGGTTCTCGACGAGCTGAGAAAGGCGGCCCGCTAGGCCGAGTCTTTCCCCGGGGGACCGCGCCGGGACGGGTTCGATTGACAGGCCGCGGAGCGCTGGCGCAGGCTCGATTCTCCTCCAGTGTCAGCCGAATCCCCAACGCCGCCCGAGAGCACAGAAGGGATGGAGCGCGCGGCTCCGCGATTGTGGATGTACCGGACCGCGCTCGCGGTCGCCGCCCCGGTCGCGCTCCTTCTCGCGTTCGAGTTCGCGCTGCGCCTGGCGGGATATGGCAGGCCGACGACTTTCCTCATCCCCGACGAGAAGCCGGGGTATTTCAGGAGCAATCCCGACTTCGCCCGCCTCTTCCTGCCCGGTAGCTTCGACCTGAGGCCGCTCAACCTTCGCGTTTCCCGGCGCAAGGCGCCGGGCGCCGTGCGGATCGTCCTGCTGGGCGAATCTGCGGCCCAGGGGGTCCCCGTCCCCAGCTTCGCGTTCGCCCCTCAGCTTCGGGCGCAGCTGCGCGCCCACTATCCGGGGAGGGAAATCGAGGTCATCAACACCGGGATCGTCGCGATCAACTCCCACGTCGTCTACCAGATCGCCCGCGAGCTCGCCCGTTTCGAGCCCGACCTGTTTGTGGTGTACATGGGAAACAACGAGGTCGTCGGTCCCTACGGCCCGGGCTGCGCCTATCTCTCACAGATGCCGCCCCTCTGGGTAATTCGGGCGAGCGTTTTCGTGCGCTCGACGCGGACGGGACAGTTGATCGGCGCACTCGCGGGCAAGCTGACGGCGCGCGGCCGCCGTCCCGCCGAATGGGGCGGCATGGCCATGTTCATCGACAGCGCGGTGCCGGGGGACGACCCGCGGCTTGAGACCGTCTACAGCAACTTCGAGGAGAACCTGCGGGATATCGTGAAGGTGGCGGCCGAGGCGGGTGCGAAGACGATCCTCTGCACGGTGGTCGCCAACCTTAAGGATTGCCCTCCCTTCCTCTCGCTCCACCGCCCGGGGTTTTCCCATGCGCAGCTCTCGGCATGGCAGGCCGCCTTCGACGAGGGGAGGCTCGCCTGGAGTCTCGGCGAAGGCGAAAGGGCCCGGGCGCGGCTCGCCGAAGCCCTGCGGATCGATCCCCAGTATGCGGACACCCAATTCATGCTCGGTCTCCTCGAGATGCGGGCCGGCGACACGGAAGCCGCGAGGCGGCATCTTGTCGACGCGCTGCATTGGGACGCGCTCAGGTTCCGGCCGGACCCGAGGATAAACGAGATCGTGCGCGGGGTCGCCCGGGACGGACGGTACGGCGCGAGGCTTGTCGACGCCGCCGTCGCGATGGGTGCGGATCCGTATTCGAACACCTCCCCGAGCGGGCGGGAGATCCTGTTCGAGCATGTGCACCTTGACTGGAACGGCAGCTACCTTTTGGCCCGGATGATCGCGCGGAGCGCCGCGGCGGCCCTGTCCGGCGTCCCGGAGACCAGCTCGGGATGGCTGGATTCGGCCGCGTGCGCGGACGCGCTTGCGTACACGAGCCACGAGCGACTCCCCATGCTCCTTAGGATCGACGTCCTCACCCGCAAGCCGCCGTTCACCAACCAGCTCACGTACGTCCAGGACGAGGCCCGGATGGCCCGAGAGATGGACGCCGCCGGCCCGGGTGGCAGGACGCCCGAGGTCCTCGGCAGGGCCGCCGAGGTGTCGAGGGCCGCCATCGCCCGGGACCCGGAGAATCCGGCCCTGGCGGGCATACTCGAGGGGATCGACCGCGACCGTGGCGACCTGGCCGGGGCCCTCGGGATGGCGCGGCGCGCAGAGGAGCTGCTGCCCCGCGATTTCGCCCTTTCCGCCGACGAGGCCACGATCCTGGTGCGCCTGGGCCGCTCCGCCGAGGCGGAAAAGGTGCTCATGCAGGCCGTCGGATCCGGCGCCGACCTGGACCTGCTTGCGCCCGTCCTCTCGAATCTCTGGACGGGGATTAAGCGATTCGACGTCGCCGAGCGCTTCTTCGACACGGCGGTTGCGGCGCACCCGGCGGACCGGAGGCTGCGCCTGGTGCGCGCAGGCCTGGCGCGCGCGGCGGGCGAGAGCGCCGAGGCTGAGCGGGAGTTTCGCGCGGTCCTCGCGGAGGACCCCTCGAACGAGGACGCGCTCGAGGCCGTTGTCGGCCTGCTCGCCGAGTCGGGCAGGACGGCTGAGGCCGAGAACGTGAGCCTCGCCGCGGCCGAACATCAGCCGAGGAATCAGGAGAACAACCTTCGTGCGTTGAAGATCTGCGAGGCGCGGGGCGACGAGGCCCGCTCGGTCCACTTTTTCGAGGCGGTGGAGCGCAGCGGCCCGGTCAACGCCACCTTCGAGCTCACGTTCGCGCTGAAGCTCTACCGGTTGAAGCGCCGAGGGGAGATGATGACGCACCTCGCCGAGGCGAGGAACCTCTCGACGCACGAGGGAAGTCCCGCGGTCACCGAGTCGATCGACCGCCTCATCGCCCGGATTCGCGGAGAGTCGGCCTAGTGCGCGGGCCCGGGCGCCAGTCAGAACAGCGTGTAGATGAAGGGCGCCACGCCGGAGCCGCCAAGGACGGCCAGGAAGCCGACCAGGACGAGCACGATGATGATGGGCGTGAGCCACCATTTCTTGTTGTGGAGCATGAACACAAACAGCTCGGCCACCGGCCCCCTTTGCTTGCCCTCGGCCTGCGCGCTGAACGTGTCCTTTCCCTTGGCTGGCATATTAACTTTGGCGAAAGTAACTCTCGGGTGTCTTCGTCGCGTCCCGTCGGATCCAGTAGCTCGGCGCCTTCGGGTCGAAACGCCTGGAAAGAGGATCGTGGCCGAACAGGCGCATTGCCAGTCCGATCGGCGTCAGCGCAAGGTAGTAAGCAAGCGCGAGGACGACGCGGGACACGACGAATCCTATTGGGTACGTCGCATAGCTCATCGCGAGGTAGACGGACCGCAGGAACCGCGGGCTGAGCAGGCCGGCCAGCGGCACGACCGCGGCCAGCGCCCAGGCCGCCTCCGCGGCCGAATGCCGGCCCCGGTACCATGATTCCCAGCCCAGCAGCCCGAGGAAGACGAGCCACGCCAGCCCGAAGAAGCGGAGCTGGCGCCTGCTGGGGTTCCTGTTGATGCGGATCAGGGACATTTGAATGGGTGCGATGGCGTCTTGGGTCTGCTTTGCGGGTAGCGCAGGCGTCAGTCGTTGACGTACCGGCCCAGATACGCCTCGAGGCTTTGCCGCGCGCCCTCGGGCTGCTCCGTCTTCAGTAGCAGGAAATCGTCAATGACTAGCGCATCGATGTTCGTGGACATGAAGCAGCGGTAGGCGTCGCCCGGCGTGCATACGATGGGTTCGCCGCGGATGTTGAAGCTCGTGTTGATCATCACCGGGCAGCCTGTGAGGGCCGCGAACGCCTCCAGGAGTCTGGCCAGCCTGGGGTTCCGATCGTGGTCGACCGTCTGGATG
>DATNHT010000106.1:0-35361 GCA_035604815.1 Opitutaceae bacterium | reverse complement strand
CGCCTTAATATCTTCAAGCCCTAAGTACTCAACATGGGCTTTAAGAAGCAACGCGCTCTTGGAGTGCCCTCGTGCCAACAGGAGGTCGGAAATCTTATTTGCTTCGGCGTATTTCGCGGCGACAAAGTTGTTCCAGCCGATTTCCTTGATCAGCCCCGCCTTCTCGAATATTGCCCCGGCCTCGTCGAAATGGCCCTCATCCCGCAGCACGATACCAAACTCAGATTCGAGGGACCTTAGGTCCGGTCGCTCGAGCACCAGCGATCGGTAGATCTTCTCGGCTTCCAACAGCATCTCGGGAGTGTGGACTACAAATCCAAAGACGCAGGCCTGGGCACGCCTAGCAGCGAACAGGTTGGGTGCCAACGAGACGGCTCTTGCAGCGTCCCTCTGGGCCTCTTGCCGGCGCTCTTCCGACCTGTCGAAATTATAGTACATCATGAAGGCGTCGAGCCGGGCTGCTGCAGCCCAGACCTCGGCGTCGGTTGGATCGAGAGTGAGTGCCCGGGCGTAGAGTTCATCGGCGGCCACCATCTTGTCGCGGCTCGGCTCATCACCGTTGTCCCAGACGGCTCCCGCACGCTGAACGATTTGGCGAGCTTCGGACTGCGGCGACGTTAGCTGTGGCGATACACCATTCGGTTCGATCGGTGCGCCTTTCCCGCCCTTGCGCCACGGCTGCCAGATGGCCAGAGCCGCGAGCGCGACCACGCCTCCAACGGCGGGGATGAGCCACAGGCGTGAAGCCTTGGCTTGGCGCGAAACCGAAGTGGGGCCGTCCGCAATCGGCTTTTGATAATCTTGCGCCGCGTGCGACACGCTCAAGAGCCTCCTGACGCGCTCGGCAAATGCCGCGGGCGTTTCACCGTCGGGCAGTTTGGTCCATTGAACGGCCAGGAAGGCATCGGGCACAATGGCTTCACTGTCGCTGGTAGCATCGATGCTCACCGGGATGACAAACGGTGTGCCCTTGGCCATCAACAGCGAACGCTGCTCGGCCAGATGCCACTCGAGACGGAAATATCCCTCGGCCCGCTCCTGCGTGTTGGCCGAGATCACCGGCATGAACAGGGCGCAGCCCTTGATCTGCCTGCGGATGCTCTGATCCCAGGCGTCGCCGCCCCGAATCTCGCTCCGGTCGAACCAGGTCTCGATCCCGGCCCCGCGCAGGGCCTCGCAAATGCGCCGGGCCGCCTCCGCGTCCTGCGAGGCATAGCTTAGGAAGACCGCCCCCGTGGGCGTGCCGATGTGGGGGCCGTCTGGCATGAATCGGGTGCAGTGCGTATGCTGGCAAGATGGCAGGACTCTGGCTAGAGCAAAGCCCGAGGGCCCCGTTTCACGTCACTTGCGGCACAACCCCTGGGTCCTCATGCGCTCCAACCGGGGCATCGGGGCAGCAGCCGTCCGATAAACCACCCGCTGCAAAAAAGGGTGATATCTAAAGCGCTCGGATTCCCTCACTTTTTGAAGGCTGCGTGTGCCTATCTATCTCTGTCAGTTGCAGAAGGTCTTGCTTGCAAATAGGGATAGACTGTTTTGCAACGCATTGCCCCGATTATTCGACCGGCCGGCGTCGCCGACTGGTCGTCGGCTGCAGGCCCAGGGCTAGCGCCCACCGCTGAATCTACGCGATGGCGTCCGGTGCGCCCCTGCCCGGTGCGACGTTGCGCATGTTAGGTTGCACCCGAGGGGCCGCGGGCCGCCTGCGGCCCACAGTCCATCGCATTGGCGCTAAAGCCCTGTTTCCTTTCCTTTACACAGGCACCTTTCCACCCGCTCAGGGCTTGGCCAGGCGGGCGAGGAGCGCCGCGCGCAGGTCCGCCGTCTTCCAGCAGTTCTCGGTCACCTTAGAGTAGGCTGGAATCTCTTCTAGCAGCAGGAGCCGCCCCAAGAGATTCTTCGGGCTCGGGCGGGTCTCCTCCCTGTAGAAACTGGCCCACCTCGCGTCCAACTGGTCCAGCTTGCGCTGTGCAGCGAGCTCCTCCCAACCGGTATAAAGGTCACCCATCTGGTTGAAAGTGAGGCGCGGATTGTAGAGGACCGGGCTCAGGCAATCGAGCGCCGCGGTCAGCCGCCTCGGCTTACCATTGGCCCCGCTCCTTTGGAGAATGTCGCCTATCCGGGATTGGCTCATCCAGTTGTAATGTAAAGCGTACTCGATGGCGAAGAGATGGCGGGCGCTAACCCCGGGCTCGCCCCCCTGGAGCGCGGCGGCTAGGCGAGCGCGGGCGCCCGCCGAGACGGAGGCGTTGTCCAGGATGAAGTTGGCCGTGTTGATGGCCATGCGCTCTATGACGATGCCAATCATGTTGCGGACCAACGTGCGCGAATACGGCTGGATCTTGCGCCCGACCCCTAGGACAGGCAGCAGCGTGTCGATAGCCTCGTCGCCATGGCCGTCGAGCGCTTGCAGGCTGGCGATGGCCGCGCCGTGCTGCGAGAGCGTGCGCATGACCTGAAAGGTGATGATCTCGCCGTCCGGGCTTGCCGGCATCAGGTCGCCGATTCGGTCAAAGGCGTTCAGCTCGGCCCACCAGGAGCGCTCGGACGCTATTGCGGCCCAATGCTGTTCAAACTCGGACCGGTGCGCCGTGAGGCTCGCGCGCCACTTGTCAGTCTGCTCGGGGTTCAGCCACGGATAGGGGTCCTTGAAGCCAGGCTGCTTGAAGCTTTGCCCCAGCGGATGGTTCTTCCCATACCGCATCAGCACCGCGTCGCTGGCCGCTGCGCCCGGAAAGACAGGCGATATCTCCTCCATCGTAACCGGATGGCGGAATGCCCCATCATCGTGCGCCAGATACACGAAGATTGCCGCCAGCGCCAGAAAAACGCCGGTGATGCGCGGCCATGAGCGGGACAACAGGCGCCAGGAAAGGTACAGTACAGCTGCAAAGACCAGACCCGCCCCCAGCGCATAGTAGGCGACCTTTACGCCAAGATCGCCGGTGAGCATCTGAAAGACTTGATCTTGGAAGGTGTGGGTCGTCCCGATCAGGCACAAGAATACCAAGAACGTGACTACGGCGGACTGCAGCGCTAGCAGGGCGAGTCGGAGGGCCCACCACTTCGGCGGGCCGCCCACGGGGGTATCGGAAGTCTTCATTGGATCACCCTTTCTTGCGGCGGATCCACCAGAAGCCGGGCGCTGGAATTCAGGGCCCGAGGGGTAGGCAGAACCCAGTTTCGCATCTTGGGTTTGGCGCCCCGAGACGCAAGGCCCAACACCTTGTCCCCAGTTAGGAATCGACAATCCGCGCGAGCGACAAGTTCCACGCGGCTACTGGGGCAATTTGAAATCGATGCTCGAAGGTCTCGAGGCGAACAAGCTTCACGCTTCCGTCGTATCCCGATCGCAAAAAGGCGCACTTCCCAGGTCCCGCACGCAGCCTTGGCGCTTCGCAACAAGATCCGTGAGTTCTGACTCCAGGTTCCGTCCGACGCCCAATATGTGGATCCTGATTTCCATACGACGATGCGAGCCAATATTGAGACCGGCAACCGCCACCATCGCACACGCCGCGTCTATCTCCCTCACGGTGCAACGTTACGCATACTAGGTTGCACCGGGGGCGGCGCATCGTTGCGCCGATTTCGGTGCGTCGGCATCCGAATTGAATAAACTGGTGGACGCCGAGGGAGTCCATCGCCTTCGAGTGACGAGGTGGTTTTAGTTGCAGCTGGTTGCGCGGAATCGTCGTTTGGTTCGCGGAGGCCCTGCAACTGGAGCCCAGCTCTCCCAAAGATTTTCAGCCAATCACTCGAAACCTACTTAGATCTGCCCGGGATGTATCTTGTGGACGCCTCCATCTCCTCAGCAATAAAGCGGGTGAAGTCGGAAATCTCTCCGTGAGCTGACGCCCTTTCCAACGCAGCCATGTAGGCCTTGCGCCTATCCACGCGAATGACCGTCCAGTCATATCCGCCCGAAGCCAGCATAAGATTCATCAGGAAGCGCCCGATTCGGCCATTTCCATCCGCATAGGGATGTATGAAGACAAAGACAAAATGGCCGAGCACCGCACGCACCGCAGGAGATTCCTCCTCCCTGAGGAGCTTGGATAGGGTCTCCATAAGCTCCGGTACGGCTTCGTAAGAAGGCGGCACGTGATCCGAACCACGGATAAAGACACGGCGCTCGCGAAACCCTGCTAGAGCGGAAGCCGGCAGAATGCCGGCCTGCACGGAAGGACTAAACAACGCACGGTACCATGCCTGAAGATCACGATCGAAAACCAAGCCTGGCCTTTGATGGCGAAAGACGTCGCCCAAGCTGCCCAACACCACGGAGAACGCCGCCGAATAGCCCTTGGCGGCCATGGCATTCACTTGGGCATTGTCCTCAGGGTTTGCACCCGGATCCCATTTGCCATCGGCTACACGTTGAATGAGTTCCGGGGTGACCTGATAGCCTTCGATTGAGAGCGAGTGATAGGCATCGTGGGCATATATAGCCTTGAGGCGATCGAGATACGTTGTTTGATCCGGCATAGAGCGCGGCTGCGGCGGGAACTGAGCGAGCACGGAATCACGAAGGCCCCTCCACATGGCCTGGATTCGTCCGACATACGGTGACCGGTAAACTGCTCCCTCCTCCAGCTTGGGAGGGCCTTCGAATGGGTTCTGTCGCTTGGGCTTGACCCCGGCGGCCACGACGTCGGCTTCAATTCGCTCGGCCGACTTCCGAAGACCCAAGCGCTCTAACGCGCCCAAGAGGCGGCCCGCCGCGGCAAGATTGATTTCGCTAGTCAGGAGGGCGCGAGAAAGGTCCTCGGCCCGCACCATGCGCAACGCCAGTTCTGCGTTGGCCGCGGACTTCGTGAAGTACGACGGAGTGGCTCGCACGAGAGCGACGGCCAACGGCATGACCTGCACGCCCTGTCTCACCTCGAGGCCTTGTGGGAGCGATCTCCTTCCAGGATAGATTAGGATTGAACTCCCGTTAGGGAGATTCAACGAGAACGTGCCACTGCGAGCCGTCGTCACAACCAGCTGTTTTGGTATGTTCGTGCTCTCGGTCCACAGATCCAAGGAATGCTCGGCTGAAACGCAGTAGCGTGTCCCATAACGTGACTTCAAATAGGCCGCGGCAAACGACCAAAAATGAAGGTGCCAGAATGTCGTGTCGCCGGGCTGCGCCTGCGGCGTCATCAATGCATACCAGCCTTTGATAATCTCGAACAGGAACCCCCTCCGAACGAGCAACTCCCGGTCGGCACGGGAGAGTTGACGGAACCTAAGAATGTGGTCCGCGGCTGCCGCCTGGGCGCGACGCAATGCTTCTGCCAAGTCGCGTTGTGGATTCACGGGCATAGGCAAACCCTATTTCGCTCTTTTATAATGTCAACCTATGCTTTGCTATTATGATCAATTATGCTTTTGTTTGATGCAAACTTAGCCTAACAAACAAGGCCTAAATACCTTCATTACAATGAGTAACTGGTGGACGCCGAGGGACTCGAACCCCCGACCCCCTCGGTGTAAACGAGGTGCTCTAACCAACTGAGCTAGGCGTCCAATCCGGTCAGACAGCCGCTAGCGCGGCCCTGGGCCTGAGCCGGCCCTCGCGGATCAAGAATTCCGCGATCTGCACGGCATTTAGCGCGGCGCCCTTCCAGAGATTGTCTCCGCTTACCCAGAATGCCAGGCCGTTGTGGAGCGCCGTGTCGAGGCGGATCCTCCCCACCCCACATCTTTCCGTGCGGCTGAAATTGAGCGGCGTGGGGTACCCATTGCCGGAGGGATCATCGACGAGCTGCGCCCCGGGAAATGCGGCCACAGCCTCGCGGGCCTCCTCGACGCTCACGGGGCGCTCGAACGCCGCGTTGATGGCGACCGAATGGGCGCGAACGACCGGAACCCGGACGCACGTCGCCGACACCTGCAGCTGCGGAAGCCCCATGATCTTGCGGCTCTCAAGCATCATCTTGGTCTCCTCGCCCGTATAGCCGTCTGGTCCAAAGGAATCGACCTGCGGGAAAACGTTGAACGCTATCTGGTGGGGCAGGACCTCGCGCGGCAGCGGGTTCCCCTTCGTGTGCGCGAGAATCTGAGCCTCGAGCTCGCGCACCGCCCCAGTTCCCGCTCCCGAGACGGATTGGTAGGTCGCGGCGATATATTGCCTTAGCCCGAAGCGCCGGTGCAGGGGCCAGAGCCCCATGAGCGCGACCGCGGTCGAACAGTTGGGATTGGCGATGATCCCCTTGTGGCCCCTCAGAGCCTCCGGGTTGATCTCCGGGATCACTAGGGGGATGGCCGGATCGAGCCTGAAGGCCGAGCTCTTGTCGATCACCAGGCAGCCAGCCTTGACGGCATCGGGAGCGAGGGCGCGCGCCACCGAGCCGCCGGCCGCAAAGAACGCGACGTCCACGTTCGCGAACACCCCGGGCCTCGCTTCCTCGACAACCACGGTGCGGCCAGCGAACTGCACCGTCTTTCCGGCCGACCGGGCCGAGGCGAAGGGCCGGAGCGCGCAAACGGGGAAGCCGCGCTTCTCGAGAAGGCACAGCAACTCTTGACCGACGGCACCTGTGGCGCCGACGATGCCGACTGTGAAGGATGCCGTCTTGTCCATAGAATCGTCCTGGGAATCGTTCAACAAAACCCGATCTGCCCTCGGCATCAAGCCCACAGACCGAGTCATCGTCGTGCGCCTGAAGGCGTCCACCCTGCAGTTGCTCTGCAAGGGAGTAGTCGTAAGATCCTATGGCATATCTAGTTCCAAGCGCCCGTCATCAAACGTTGCGAATTCCATGGGCACGCCGCTCGGGCTTCACGAGATCGCGGAGCGAATCGGCTCCGGCCAGCCTTCGGGCACGGTGTTCCGGTCCCGCATGCCGACGGGCCTTCATTACTCGGAAATCCCGGCGGGCGAAGCCGACGCCCGCAATCTTGTCACGAGCCGCATTCTATGGCTTCGGGGCCTCGAGCCGGGCGTGAACTCGGGAGGCGACGTCGACACCTACAGCCGGTACGTGTACATCCACGGCACCCAGCGCGAGGAGAGAATCGGGGAGCCCCTGAGCGCCGGATGCGTCCTGATGCGCAACTCGGACGTCATCGAACTCTACGACGCCGTGCGCACCGGAGACCTCGTTTGGATCGCCGCGTAGGCGGCGCCTGCGTCCGGGCCCGGGCCGGCCCGTCACCGGAGCTTTCCGAACAGAAGCCGCAGGGAGTTCAGGCACACGACGACCGTGCTTCCCTCGTGCGCCACCACGCCGGCCGCGAGCGGGATGGCCCCGAAGGTCGTGGCAACCACCATCACCACGACGACGCCCAGCGAGATCCCCAGGTTTTGCCGGATGATAGCCCGCGAGCGGCGGCTCAGCCGGTGGGCCGCCAGGAAGTTCTCGATCCGGTCGTTCATGAGTATGACCTCGGCCTGCTCGAGCGCGGCGTCGCTTCCGCGGGCACCCATCGCCACGCCGACGTCAGCCGCGGCGAGGCTGGGCGCGTCGTTCACGCCGTCGCCCACCATCGCCACCGTGTGGCCCGCGTCGTGGATCGCGCGGACGGCCGCCACCTTCTCCTCGGGGGACAACCCGGCCCTGACCTCGTCGAGCCCGAGCTCGCGGGCGACCAGCTCCGCGGCGTGCCTGCGGTCACCGGTCAGCATCACGGTGCGGACCCCCATGGACTTCAGTTCGCGCAGGACCGCGGCCGACTCGGCGCGGATCCTGTCCGTGAGAAGCACGCGGCCGATCAGCTCCTTTTCGACAACCCAGACCTCGCTCAATTCCGCGGAGGCGGGGGGAAGGCCGCGGGCCCATTCGGCGAGCGGCCCGTCCTCCAGGAGCTCCCTGCGGCCGAGAAAGAGCGCCGATCCGCCGATGCGACCCCTGAGCCCCTTTCCGGTGATCGAACGGAACTCCTCGACCTCCTCGATCCGGACTCCGTCCGCCCGCACGCGGCGCAGTATCGCCCGGGCTATCGGATGCTGGGACTTGGCCTCGAGCGCGCCCGCCATCGCGAGCACTTCCCTCTCGCGGCCGGCCGGAAAACTCTCGATCCGCTCGACCGACAGCTCCCCCATCGTGAGCGTGCCCGTCTTGTCGAGCGCCACCACGTCCACATCGGCCAGCCTCTCGACCGCGGCTCCCCCGCGGAAAAGGATCCCGTGGCGCGCCCCCCGGGCGATGGAAGCGAGGATCGCCGACGGGATCGACAGGACCAGCGCGCAGGGACTCGCGACGACCATGAGGGTCATCGCGCGATAAAACGCGGACCGGACGCCGGCGCCGTTGGCGAAAGGCGGCAGCCCAAACCCGAGCCACCACACCAGAAACATCGCGAGCGCGCCCCCTATGACCATGTACGTGTACCCCGTCCCGAACCGGTCCGTGAAGCGCTCGCTCGGGGCCCGCATCTTCTGCGCGGTCTTGATGAGCCGGATGATCCGCTCGAGGGTGCTCTCCGACGGCAGCCGGGACACCTCGAATTCGAGCGCGCCCCACAGGTTAACCGTGCCGCTGAAAACCTCGTCGCCGGGCGCCTTCGAGACGGGGCTGGCCTCCCCGGTGAGCGTCGACTCGTCGCTCGCGCTTTCGCCCTTCGCGACAACCCCGTCGGCGGCGAACGCCTCGCCCGGCTTCACGCGCACGCGGTGCCCGGGGCGCAGCCCGGCAACATCGATCTCGTTTTCCGATCCGTCCGGAGCGACGAGCGTCGCCCACTTCGGCGCGGACTTTAGGAGCGCGCTCACCTCCCTCTGCGTGCGGTCGAGCGCGTATTCCTCCATGGCCCCCGCCGCCGAGAACAGCGTGAGCAGGATAACGGCCTCGCCCCAGGCCCCGACAAGGACGGCGCCGATGGCGACCGCGAGCATGAGGAAGTGGATGTCGATCCGGCCCTCGCGCAGGTTCTTCCAGGAGTCGAGCGCCGCGTCAAAGCCCCCGGCGACGAGGCCCACGGCGTAAATCGACCTCGCTAGCCAGGGAAGCCCGGGGAGAAGCCATCCCGCAAGCGCGCCCCCTATCCCGGCAACGGCGCACCCGCCCGCAAGGAGCGCCAGTGCGCGCCAGCCCCCTTCCTCCCAATGATCGGGGACGCGGGCCTTCCGGCGGGCGTCGGCCGCGTCGGGCCATGCCATCTCCTTCCACAACCAGAGCTTCTCGGCGGTCTCGCATGTCTCGCGGCCCACGATCGTCGCGCCCCCCTGGCGGCTCAGTTTGTAGCCCAGCGGGGCGCCGGCGTTGCGGGCGACTGAAAGGCCGGCCTCCACCGCTGCGATCGTCTCGGCGAGCCGTTGCTCCAGATCGGCCTCAGTGTCCCGCCCTATGGTCGCAACCGCGACCCTGTGAGCGCCGGGATCGACGCGCACCGCATTGACCCCGGGTTGCTCCCGGATGAATCGGACAAGCGCGCCGACCCAATCGCCGTCATGGCCGTCTGCGGACGTCATCTCGGCTCTGAGGATGCCCCGCGGCCAAATCTCTGCAAATGCATTACGGCGCACGAGCGGGGCGCGACCCCCGGCCGCAGACAAGGTTTCGCGGCGACGCGGGACGCGCCCGTCGCGATCCGCGGCCACAACCGCAAGGCTGAGTCCGAGTTACGTGAATACCCGGTAATTCATTTGCCCCCGGGGGCTGCGAATCCATTCGCTTGCGGGACTCTGACCATGATCGGCATTCGCGACGACTCCACCCCGGCGCCGACGTCCCCCAGCAGGGCGCCGGAACTCGCCGCGAAGGTGTTCCCCGAGGGCGGCTGGCTGCAGGCGAACCTCGATCTCGAGCACAGGCCCGGGCAGGAGAGGATGGCGCGCGCGGTCGCCGCGGCCTTTCGCGACGAGGAGCCCCTGCTCTTCGAGGCCGGGACGGGGATCGGCAAGTCGCTCGCCTACCTCGTCCCCGGGATCATCCACGCGACCGACTGCGGCCGGCAGCTCATCATCTCGACCCACACGATCTCGCTCCAGGAGCAGATAGAGAAGAAGGACCTGCCGCTATGCAGGAGGCTCTTCAGCTCGGTGGCCGACCTCGGCAGGTACGCCGGATTCGCATCCACGGTCCTCGTCGGCAAGTCGAACTACCTCTGCACGTCCAGGCTGTCCCATGCGCTCGCGGAGAGGGCGAGCCTGTTTGACGACGCCGGCTACGCGGAGCTCCAGCGCATTGCGGAATGGGCGGAGACGACGACGTCCGGCCTGCGCCACGACTTCCAGCCTCCGCCCGACGCCGAGGTATGGGACTCGGTGAACGCGGATTCCTCGGCCTGCTCCAGGCGCAACTGCGATTGCGCGCGTTGCTTCTACCAGCAGGCGCGCGCGCGGGTGCGGCTGGCGCAGGTCATCGTCGTCAACCACGCGCTGCTGTTCTCGCTGATAAGCGCGGGCGGCGCGCGGGCGGAGGGCGCCGGCCACGATGCCTCGGGGGTCCTGTTCCCCGGCGACTTCGTCGTCCTCGACGAGGCGCAGACCGTCCCGGAGGTCGCCCAGGAGAACTTTGGCCTCGCCTTAAGCAGCCTTGGCGTCGAGAGGACGCTCAGGCACCTGTACAACCCCAGGACGCAGCGCGGGATCATGAAGAAGCGCGCCGACCCCGAGTTCGGGCAGCGGGTCACGGACGCCCTCGACGCCTCGGCCATGTTCTTCGGCTTCCTCGCGGGAGCGCTGCTCGCGGAGCATGCGGTCGCCCGCGTCCGCGAGGCCGGCGCCGCCGAGCCCCTCCTGCGAGGCCCGCTCGCCGAGCTGGAAAAATGCGTCGCAAAGATCGCCGACGGGCTCGCGGAGGGGCGCGAGCGGGACGAGCTGCTGGAGCAGCGCGCGCGGCTGCGCACCATCAGGGGGGGTATCGACGAATGGCTTGCGCTCGCAAACGCGGGGCACGTGTACTGGGCCGAAAGGGTCGGCCGGAAGCAGTCGATCGTGAGCCTGCGCAGCGCGCCGGTGGACGTCGCCGCGGACCTCGGGCGCTGCCTGTTCGGGGCCGGGGTGAGCGTCGTCTGCACGAGCGCGACCCTTGCGGCGGGCGGCGAGATGGGCCCGTTCGCGGCCCGAATCGGCGCGGCTTGCGCGAGGGCGGAGGTCGCCGAATCGCCCTTCGACTTCGAGCGCAACATGCGGGTCTTTGTCGCGGCCGACGTGCCGCCGCCCTCGGCCCAGGACGCCCGGTCGTCGATCGACGCCCTTTCCGACTATGTCGGTTTCTGCTGCGGACGGGTTCCGGGGGGCTCGCTCGTGCTGTTCACGAGCTACCGGGACATGCACGCCGTCGCCGCCGCGGTGAGAGAGACGCCCGGCCTTTCGGGAAGGCCCTTTCTCATGCAGGGCGGGGACTACTCCAGGAGCGAGCTCGCGCAGCGGATGCGCGACGCAGGCAACGCCATCCTGTTCGGCACCGACAGCTTCTGGACCGGGGTCGACGTCCCGGGAGACGCGCTTTCCCAGGTCATCATCGCCCGCCTTCCCTTCGCCACGCCCGCCCACCCCATCGCCGAGGCAAAGGCGGAGCTGATCCGGGACCGGGGCGGCGATCCCTTCAGCGAGCTCACGCTGCCCGAGGCCGTCATGAAGTTCAGGCAGGGGGCGGGCCGGCTGATCCGCACGCGGGCCGACCGCGGGGTGATCACCATACTCGACAGCCGGGTGCTGGCAAAGTCCTACGGCCGCCTGTTCATGGAGGGCCTGCCCCAGCGCTCGTTCGTCCGGCTCACCCGGGAGAACCGCCTCGACAAATTTCGTCCTTTCACCTGACGGCCGCGGGCCTATCCTCACAGGCCCCGATGACCATCCTTCGCGCCGCATGGCTATCAAACATTGGCAACGTTCGGAAGGAGAATGAGGACCGCATCCTGTTCAACGAGACCGCGCAGCTATTCGGCGTCGCGGACGGCGTCGGCGGGCTGCCGGGGGGTGCCGAGGCGGCCCAGAAGGCGGTCGACGTCGTCACGGAGGCTGTGCTGGCCGCCGGACCGGACGCCGAGCTCGACCTAAAGGCGATCGTCACCGCGGCCAACGACGCCGTGGCGAACCTGGGGCAAAAGATCAGCCCGGGCTCGGGGATCGGCTCCACGCTCACCATGGGATGCGTCCGGCGCGCCCGGATGAAGCTAGCGCACGTCGGCGACTCCCGCGCCTTCTCGTGGAGGAGCGGGGATATCACCTGCCTGACCGAGGACCACACCGTCGAGAACGAGGCGCGCCGCAGGCGGGCCCGCGGCGAGGTGGTCTACTACAGCGAGGCGCAGCGGGGGGCGCTGACCCGCTGCATCGGCCAGATGGTGCCCCCCGAGGTCGACACGGCCGACCTGCCGCTGCTGGCCGGGGACCGCTACATCTTCTGCACGGACGGGATAACGCGCCTAGTCTTCGAGAGGGAGATGAGGGACATCGTCGGCAGGCCGGGAGACCCCGAGGCGATCGCGCGCAGCCTGGTCGAACTCGCGCTGCAGCGCGGCGGACCCGACAACGTGACGGTTGCGGCCGTCATCGTCGACGCACTCTAGCGGCCGCGGGGCCACCCGCGGCGCTCAGGACACGAACGGGTTGTAGCGGAGCTCGTTGCCCGCCGTCGTCATGGGGCCGTGGCCGGGCGCGACGACCGTGTCCGCGGGGACCGCCACTAGGACGCGCCGCAGATGGGCGCGCAGCTGCCGGTGGCAGTAGTACGGCCCTCCCGCCGATCCCGCAAACACGAGGTCGCCCGAGACAAGCAGCGACCTCGCGGACGGCACGGCGGCCGAGCGGATGTGGTAGCAGTTGTGCGTCGCGCAGTGTCCGGGCGTCCTGAATGCGGTGACCTCGAGTCCGCCGGAGGCGACAGTCTCCCCCTCCCCCACCGGCTTTCCCATCGGGGCGCGGGCCCCCGATGGTATGTATGCACCGGATACGCCAAACCGCTCCACCGCCCCGCGGAGCCCGCCCGCGTGCTCCGCCTCGATGTGCGTGATGAAAACGCCGTCGATCCCGCGGATCTCGTGGGGCCACACCGACTCGAGGGCGGCGGCGTCCGGGCCCGTGTCGAAGAGCAGCCCGCGGCCGTCGCCGCCGGCGGCGACGATGTAGGCGTTCACGACGCCGATTCCGTGCACCATCCGCAGCGGCCAGACCCGGAACGGCAGCCCTTCCGAATCCGGGAGCGGGTACTTGCCCGTCGCCAGCGCGCACAGCCCAACCTCGTTGAGACCAAGCGCGGCGGCCAGGCGGCCGCACTCGGCCGGGCCCAGCTCGGGACGGTAGTCGATGGCGTCGAGTATCGCGGCCGCCGGCACCCCGGACCTGTCGGCCAGCGCCTCGGGGCTAAGCCCGGCGCAGGTCATCGCCTTCTCGAGCACGTCGCCGAGCTCGTCCTCAAGCGGGACCTGGGCAGTGTGCGGCAGCGCTTCTGGATGGCCTGGCATGGGGGACGGTATCCCGAACGGCCCAATTATACAACGCCTCCCGGCGCTGTGAAGCGTTGAAATCGGCCCCGGAACCGTCTGGACTCGCGCCCCCATGGACCCTTCGCAGCAGGAGGTACTCGACATCTTCACGCGCACCCGCGCCCTGCTGACAGGCCACTTCGTCCTGCGCTCCGGGCTCCACAGCGGCCACTACTTCCAGTGCGCCCAGGTGTGCCAGCACATGGACGCCGTCGAGCGGCTGGCCGAGCTCCTGCTCGGCAGGATCCGCGGCGCGGGCTGGAGGTTCTCCACCGTCCTCGCCCCCGCGATGGGCGGCCTTGTCATCGGCCAGGAGGTCGCGCGCCAGGCCCGGGCCCGCTACATATTCTGCGAGAAGGAGAACAACATCCTCGTCCTGCGCCGCGGCTTCGCCCTCGCTCCGGGGGAGGCCGTCCTGGTCGTCGAGGACGTGGTGACCCGCGGCGGCCGCGTGATCGAATGCCTGGACATAGTCCGCAAGGCCGGCGGTGCGGTCGCCGGGGTCGCGATGCTCGTCGACCGAAGCGCGGGATCGGCGCGGTTCGACGCGCCGGCGGTCTCGCTCCTCGAGCTTAGCTTCCCCACCTACCCCGCCGACGCCGTGCCCGACGCGCTTGCCAAGCTCCCCGTGCAGAAGCCGGGGAGCTAGGGGCCCGCGCGCTCAGCGCTTCGTGACGACGACGTAATTCCTGAAGCCCTGGTAGTACACGAGAAGCAGGTTGCGGCCGGACTTGAGGGCCGCCTTTGCGGACGCGATGTCGTCGATCGGCATCCGGTTGATCTCGACGATGACGGCGCCCACCGGGAGTTCCTGGGCGTATTCCGACTTCTCGTCCACCGTCGTGACCACCACCCCGGCGGTGCGCGAATCGATTCCAAGGCGCCGGCGGACCTCGTCCGTCAGCTTGCCGACCTCGACCCCGTCGAGGATCTCGTTGGGCTTCTCGGCGAACTGCGTGAGCGTGACGTCCACAGTCATCGGCTTGCCGTCGCGCGAGATGTCCAGGGCCACCTTGCTGCCTGGAGCCAGCTGGGAGATCGTCAGGCGCAGTTCATCGTGGTTCTCGATCGCCTTGCCGTTCACCCTGAGGATCACGTCGCGGCGCTTGATGCCGGCCCTTTCCGCCGGGCTGTCCGCAACCGTCTCGGTGACGATGACCCCCTTCGTGTCCCTTGGCAGGCCGACCTGCTCGGCCACGTCGGAGGTGATCGGGATGGCGCCGACGCCGAGGAATCCGCGGGCGACCGTGCCCGTCTCGATCAGGCTCTTCATGACGCTCGCGGCAAGGTCGACCGGCACGGCGAAGCCGATCCCGATGTTTCCGCGCGAGGGCGACACGATCGCGCTGTTGATCCCGATAAGCCGTCCCTTCGCGTCCAGCAGCGCGCCGCCCGAGTTGCCCATGTTTATCGCCGCGTCCGTCTGGATGAAGTCCTCGTAGCCCGCGACATCGTCCAGGATGTGGACGTTGCGGCTCTTGGCGGACACGATGCCCATCGTGACCGTCTCCCCGACGCCGAGCGGGTTGCCGACGGCAAAGACGACGTCCCCGACCCGGATCTTGTCGCTGTCGGCAAACGTCACCGCCTGCAGCCCGGTCGCGTCGATCTTGACCACGGCTATGTCCGTCTTGGGGTCTGCGCCCACGACCTTGGCCGGAAACTTGCGGCCGTCGGCAAGCTCCACCGTCAACTCGTCGGCGTTCTCGACGACGTGGTTGTTTGTGAGGACATACCCGTCGGCGGAGACGATGACGCCCGAGCCGAGGCCCATCTCCTTGCTCTCGCGGTCCTGGTCGGGGATGTCTCCGAAGAACTGCCTCAGGAGCGGATTGGCCTGGATCTTCTCGTGCACGATCTTCGACGACTCGATTGAGACGACCTCCTTCTGGACCGGCTCAACGATGTCCGCGTAGCTTGAGACCAGGGCCGGCTTCCCCTCGTTCAGGGCCGAAAAGTCCTTCTTCAGCTCGGGCATCTTAGCCTGCGTCGCGGCGGCGGGCCCCGCCCCCAGGGCCGCGGTCGCGAGCCCAAGAGCCGATGCGACGGCCGAAAAAACGGCGATTTGTAAGACGGTTCTGTATTTCATGTGGTAATGGGTCGACCCGCTGGGCACCGAACGTGTTCCAGAAAGCCTCGGCGGACAGTCATTTCAGAAGCCCTTGATGCGAAATAGGCTCGTGATGCTTTCGTTTGTGTTGATGCGCTGGATTGCCTGTCCAAGCAGCCCGGCGACGCTCAAGACGGTGACAGGCAGGCCCTTGGTGTCGATGGGCACCGTATTCGTGGTGATCAATTCGTCAATGATCCCGCTCTTAATCCGCTCGTAGGCGACCTCGTTGAGGATGCAATGGCTTACAGCCGCCCGAATGCGGCGAGCCCCGCGCTCGCGGAGCATGGTGGCGGCAGCAACCAGCGTGCCCGCGGTCTCCGTGATGTCGTCCACGAGCAGGACGTCGCACCCGGAGACCTCCCCGACCACGTTTATCGCCTCCACCGTGGTCGCGCTCCGGCGCTTCTTTGCGACCATCCCAAGGCTCGCCCCCAGCATGTCCGCGTAGGCGGCGGCCATCTTCATCCCGCCGAGATCCGGCGAGCAGACGACAAGCGAATCGCTCGGCGTCCTGGAAAGGTACTCGAAGAAGACCGGCGACGCGTAAAGGTGGTCCACGGGGATGTCAAAGAAGCCCTGTATCTGCTGGCTGTGGAGGTCCAGGGTGAGCACCCGATTCGCGCCGGACGAGACGAGCAGGTTGGCGACAAGCTTGGCCGTGATAGGGACGCGGGGCTGGTCCTTGCGGTCCTGCCGCGCGTAGCCGTAGAAGGGCAGCACCGCCGTGATCCGCTGGGCCGAGGCGCGCCGCGCGGCGTCGATCATGATAAGCAGCTCCATCAGGTGCTGGTTCGACGGCGGGCATGTCGACTGGATGATGAAGACGTCGTGGCCGCGGATGTTCTCGTCGATCTTAACGAAGGTCTCGCCGTCCGGGAAGCTAGTCACTGTGGCCTCGCCGAGCGGGACGCCGATGTTGCGACAGATTTCCTCGGCCAGCTTCCGATTGGAATTGCCGGAAAAGATCTTAAGTCGGGACTCGCTCATGGACCGGCCATCCTTGGGGGGCGCCAAGCGGTAGGCTACCCCAAAATTCAGGGCGGGCTCCCGAACCCGCCGATTTGCCTCAGGGCCTCGTAGGCTGCGATTCCCGCCGCCGTGCTGAGGTTGAGCGACCGCAGGCCGGGATTGGCGTGGGGGATCGTCAGCCGCCAGTCGCCCAACTCGTCGTGCAGCCAGCCCGGGGCGCCGCTGCCCTCGTTCCCGAAGACGAGCCCGTCGCCGTCCTCGAAGCGCGCATGCCAGAACGAGCGCTCGGTCCGGGTGGTCAGGAGCCAGAGGCGCTTGGGCGCGGCCGCGCTCGATCGGAATGCCTGCCAGTCCGCGTGCTCATGAACATCTAGGGAGAACCAATAGTCCATCCCCGCTCGCCGCAGGTTGCGGTCGGTGATCTTGAACCCAAGCGGGTGGATGAGGTGGAGCCGGGAATTCGAGAGGGCGCACATCCGGCCGACATTGCCCGTGTTCTGTGGGATCTCGGGTTGGAAGAGGACAATATGGATCATCAGCGAGATTCGATTGGGGCCCGAATCCAAGGTTCTTCACCCGCGCTGAAACTAACGCAAGCGCCTTGCGGGTTGCATTGTGCTGGCCAATACCCAACGCTCCAAAACCCTGCCTTACGAATGAAACGCACCTGGACGAGAATGCCGACGCCCCACAGGTCGATCGTCATCGTGGATGACGAGAAGTCCTATGCTGAATTGATCGCCCAGATGATCGCGGACAACATCGATTGCGACGTCCATACGTACACGCGGCCCATGGAAGCCCTGGGCGGCCTCGCAAAGATCTCGGCCGGGGTCGTCGTCACGGATTACTCGATGCCGCAGATGAACGGCATCGAGTTCATAAAGAGGGCGTCCAGGATCGCGCCCAGCGCGGCGTTCATAATGATCTCTGGCGACGACCTCGATCCGCTGGCGGACGAGCTTGCGCGGCTCAGGCGGCTCAAGATGCGCTTGCGCAAGCCGTTCGGATGGCGCCCCCTCGCCGATGCAATCCTCAAGGTCTGGCCGGGAGCCGACGCCCCGGCATTCCGGCCAAACGGCCAGCCGGCCGGGCATGCCGTGGATCCCCACCCCGGGGCGATCAGCCCTCAACCTTGAGCCCGTCGTTGTCCGCCTCGAGGATCCGCCCCTCGCTCGGCATCGACACCCCGGCAAACGCCCGCGCCATGGCATCGAACACACCGTCGGCCTTCGCCCGCTCGCAGACGCACAATACGCTAGATCCGCTTCCGCTCAGCCATCCGGTCCAGGCCCCCGCGGCCACGCCGGCCGCTATCGCCTCGCGTCCGCCCGGGATCTGCGGCAGGCGGTAGGGTTCGTGGACAAAGTCGCCCCCCGCGTGCCGCAGGCGCGCGAAGTCGTGCGACGCAAATGCCGCGACAAGGTACGCCGCGCTGTTGATGCTCCTGACGGCGTCAAAATAGGGCAGCGACGGGGGCAGGGCGCTCCGGGATTCCTTGGTCTCGAACTCGACCGGCGGCGACGCGACGACGAAGGCTATGTCCCGCGGGACCTCGAAGCGCAGCGAATCCACATAGGCTCCGGTCGCCGGGTCGGACCTCGACACGCAGAACCCGCCTAGGATGCCGGCGCCCGCGTTGTCGGGATGACCCTCGATCGCCGCGACCAGGGCGACCAGGCGCCGGCGCTCGAGCGATGTCCGGTGGAGCGCATCGAGCCCCGCGATGACACCGGCGGAAACCGTCACGCTCGAGCCGAGGCCGCGCGCCGGCGGAATGCTTCCCTCGATCCTGTAGCGGAAACCCGTGCGCGGGCGCCCCGTGGCGCGTGCAAAGGCGGCCGCCGCCTCCGCCACCATCGCCTGCGCGCGCGCGGCGGCAGGTCCCTCCGGCACCGGATCGCTCCCGCCGGTCAGCGAGAGCGTCACGCGGTTGTACAGGTTCAGGGCGAGGCCGAGCGTGTCGAAGCCCGCGCCGCAATTCGAGGTGCTCGCGGGCACCCGGACCACGACCGTTTCGGCGCCGGCCTTCATCCGCGGCGCTCTCTCAGCGCCCTGTTAACCTCTCGCATCTGCGCTTTTTTCTTCAGGTCCTCGCGTTTGTCGAAGCGTTTCCTTCCCGTGCAGAGGGCGACCTCCACCTTCACGAGCGAACCCTTGAAATACATCCTAAGCGGAATCAGCGCCTTGCCGCCCGCGTCCATGGCGAGCGCGATCTTGCGGATGTCGCGGCGGTGCAGAAGCAGCTTGCGGACCCGCTTGGCGTCGTGGTTCTGCATGTTGCCGAAGGCGTAAGGCTCTATGTGGGCCCCGTGCATCCACACCTCGGCCTTTTCCACGCGGCAGAACACGTCGCTTATCTGGGCGCGGCCCGTGCGGATCGACTTCACCTCGGTCCCGCGCAGCTGGATCCCGGCCTCAAATCGGTCCCCGACCTCAAAATCACGGAAGACCTTGGCATTGCGTATCTCCGATAGGCGCGGGGGGCCTTTTTCTTGCGCAGCCATGGAAGGCGTCGTTTGCGAAGCCTGCGGACGACCGCTCCCGGGAGGTGCCTAGGCGCCGGCCGCGGTCAGTTCTCGCCGGCCTCGAAGCTTATCTTTTCCTCAATAATCTCGCGCAGTGCCGTATCCTCGGGCGAAAGCTTTTCCAGGGACTCGACCAACGGGCGGTTGCCGCGCTTGAGCTGCTTGACGCGGCGCGAGACCACATTGATCAGGATGTTGGGGTCCAAGATCTTGCCAAGCGCCTGTTTGATATAATCATCTCTCATAACGGTGAGAATTCCAAAGCGGAAAGGGAAAAGCTGACGAGGCACCGGGGGGGGTCAAGGTCGAATTTCTCCTTGTGTTTGGCAGGAGCGAACATTACTTGCTCAACCCTTTAGCTCCCAACTTTCGTCCCCCATTTCCGTCATGTCGCAGCACAAGAGCCTCCAAGGATCCGGCGGTATCATCGTCAAGCGCAATGTATTGAAGCGCTTCGAGCGCATCGACTTGCTGAGGAAGCGCGGCCAGTGGAAGCCAGGCGACCGCATCCTCGGCCTGCGCAAGACGCGGCCCGACGTCTGAGCGGCCATTGCACGATCTGCTCCAGCGTCTCGTCGCCTCCTACCAGCATTCGCTGCAGACGGGGGGCTATCCTTACATCGTGTTCCTGATGGCGCTCGAGAGCTCGGTTGTCCCGCTGCCGAGCGAGGTCGTCATCCCGCCCGCGGTCATCCTCGTCGCCGCCGGCCAAAGCACGATGACCCTGCGCGGGATCGTCATCGCGGCCGCCATCGGCTCCTGGCTCGGATCGAGCGTCCTGTATTGGATCGCGCGTGTCGCTGGGCGGCCCCTCGTGGTGAAGTACGGCGCCCTTGTATTCATCCCGCCCGATAAGGTGGAAAGGGCCGAGCGGTGGTCGCAGCGGTTTGGCAGCTTTGGGATCTTCCTCTCGCGGATGCTCCCCGTCGTGCGGCACCTTATCGGCATCCCGGCCGGGATCGTGCGCGTGAACTATTGGAAGTTCTCGCTCTATACGATACTGGGGTCGCTCATCTGGTGCGGGGTGCTCACCTACGTCTCCTTCATCGCGGGCAAGGACGAGAGGCTCATGCACGGCGAGATCCGGGAGGTGACGCTGTGGGCGACCGGTGCCGCGACCATTCTCGGGGCGGCGTACTATTTCCTCGTTCACCGGCTTTCGCGCAGGCCCGCGTGAGGTGGGTCATTTGGCCGGGCGCCGGACCGTCGGTCGCGGCGATCCGGGAGGCCGCAAGCGACCCAAATAGGGAACCACTCGGCGCCGCCCGGTACAATACCGGGAGACTACTGACCCCATGAAAATCAACACATTGTCAGCGCTGCTACTGATTGCCGCGGGCCCCGCGGTTCTGCTCGCGTCGAGTGACACCGACCGCAAGATCGAGGAGGCTGCGAAGGATTCCTACAATTACCGCACCGTCCTCGAGGACAAGGTGGACGTGAAGGCGGACAACGGCGTCGTGACGCTCACCGGAAAGGTTGAGGACCGGGACCTGAAGGCCCTCGCCGAGGACACCGTGGCCGACCTTCCAGGCGTGGTGCGTGTCTCAAACCAGATCGAAGTCGCGCCTCCGGCGCCCGAGCATTCGGACGCGTGGATCGCATTCCAGATCCGCAGCATTCTGCTCGTGAAGGCCCATGTCAGCGCGACCTCGACCACCGTCAAGGTGAGCAACGGGGAGGTCACCCTCGGCGGCACGGCCGAGAGCGTCGCCCAGAAGGAGCTCACCGAGGTGTACGCAAAGGAGGTCGACGGAGTGAAGGCCGTGAAGAGCGAGATCGTCGTGGCCAGCAACGCCGCCCCGCGCGAATCCTTCGGCGAGAATGTCGACGACGTCTCGATCACCGGCCAGCTCAAGTTCGCGCTGCTAAGCCACAGCGCCACGAGCGCGCTCAAGACCAAGGTCGCGACGGAAAACGGCGCCGTCACCATCTCGGGCGAGGCGCACTCCGCGACCGAAAGGGCGCTGGTCACCGAGCTCGCCCAGACCATCCGGGGAGTGAAGTCGGTCGACAACAGGATGACCGTCAGGAGCTGAGGCCCCGGGACGCAGCGTCACCCCAGGACCCACTGGCCCAGGGCGGCCATCGCCACGACGACCGCCCAGGGCGGGGCCCGCAGCCTTCCCAGCAGGACGATCGCGGCAGCGGCCGCGGCCACGTCGCGCGCTCCCGTGATCGCCTCCGTGCACACGGGGCGGTAGAGGGCGGCGAGCAGGATCCCGACGACCGCGGCGTTGGCGCCCTGGAGGGCGCCCTGCGCCCAGCGCCTGCCACGGATAAGGTGCCAGAACGGGTAGGCCCCCCCGACGAGGAGCCATCCCGGCAGGAATATGGCGAGCAGGGCGAGGACCCCGCCCGTCCACGCGCGGGTCCCCGACTGGATCACGGTCCCCAGGTAGCCGGCAAAGGTGAAAAGGGGCCCGGGGACGGCCTGGGCGGCTCCGTAGCCCGCAAGGAAGGCGTCGTCGCTGATCCACCCAGGTGGCACGACCTCGGCCCGCAGCAGCGGCAGGACCACGTGGCCGCCCCCGAAGACGAGCGATCCGGCCCTGTAGAAACCGTCGAAGACGGCCACGGGCTTTTCGCCGGTCACCCTGGAGAGGACGGGCAGGATCAGCAGCAGCAGGCCGAAGAGCGAGAGGGACGCCGCGGCCCAGATGTGGCCCCGGGTCAGCCCGCCCGCGGGCGTTCCCCCGGGGGCCGCCCCCCTTCGGAAGGCCCGCCATCCGATCGCGGCGCACGCGGCGATCACGCCGACCTGGCTCAGGGTGCCCGGCACGCAAAGGACCGTGGCGGCCGCCGCAATCCCGAGGATCCGGAGCGGCCAGTCCGTGCAGAGCCTGCGGCTCATGCCCCAGACGGCCTGGGCGACGACCGCGACCGCTGCGAGCTTGAGCCCGTGAAGCCAGCCGGCCCTCCGGATGTCGCCGAGCGACGCGACGCCATATCCGAACAGGATCATCGCGGCGGCGGACGGAAGCATGAAGCACAGCGATCCCAGGAGCGCGCCGGCCAAACCCGCCCGCCGCATGCCGAGCGCGAACACCACCTGGCTGCTCGCGGGCCCGGGCAGGAACTGGCACAGGGCGACAAGGTCGGCGAAGGCCGGGTCGCCGAGCCACTGGCGCCTCTCGACAAATTCCTTCCGGAAGTAGCCCAGGTGCGCCACGGGCCCGCCAAACGAGATGAGGCCGAGCCTGAGGAAGGCGCCGCCAACCTCGGCCAGCCCGGACAGCCTGGCACCGGGCGTCTGCCGTGCAGTGGGCACCGAATTGTCAGTCAAGTTCCGGTCGGCTCGGGCGGGTCGCGGACCGGACTACTTCTCCAGGTACCCCTTCATCTTCTTCCAGTAGAACGTCCGCCAGCCCTCTTCTATGTCCTTTGATTTGGAAGAGGGCACCCCGAGGTGCGTAAAGGAGATCCTCGTCCTGCCCCCCGCCTTTCTCGAGAGCACGAACGAGACGATTGAATGGGTCCCGGCGGGCCAGCCCCTCGCCCGCCAGGACTGGACGATGCGCCTGGCGGGGACGAGCTCCAGGTTTATCCCCGTGATATGGCCCCCGTAGCAGGTGAAGGCCCCGCCCACCTTGCGCGATATGCGCGCGGGCGCCCCGGTGAACTTCGCGTGCTTCCTCTCGTTCATGAGCGCGCCAAACACCTTCCTCGGAGCCGCGCCGACTGTCACATTCTGCCGGATTGTTTTCGTCATTGGATTGTTCGCCTAGCATCGTCTCGCCCGAGTCACTCGTCGTCCTCCGGGCGCCCTTCCAGATTACCCGGTAGGTTGCCCGGAAGGAAGAAATAGTAAAGCGCCAGCCACCAGCCCCATGAAAGGCGGTACAGGAGCAGCGGCGCCGCCAGTCCGGCCACGAGGGCCGCCGTCAGGGTGGCGGTCGCGCCCAGCCTGCCGGCGGCGTAGAGAAGGATGATGGGGACGATGACGCCAAAGGCGGTCACCCCGTAGTTGATGACAAACGGGCCCAGGAACTCCCCGTCCCCCCGCTCGATCTTCAAGCCGCACCTCGGGCAGCTCGCGTTGACCTTGAACAGCCTGCCGCGCTCAAAAAGCGTCCGCTGCCCGCAATTGGGGCAGCGGCACGCGATCCCGTTCGCGACGATCCTGGCGCGGGAGATCTTCATGGGTCCGAAAAGCATGATGCCGACGCACCGGCGGCCACCATGGGAATTGCCTATCCCGCCGGCCCGGGGTTGTCGATTCCAAGAACCCCTGCGGCGGCGGCCCGCCCGATTCCGGGCCCGGGGCAAGGAAGGGCGCCGGCCGCCCGACACCCGCGGCGCCGCCATTCCAGGGGGAAGGGTTCAGCAACCGGAGCTCGCAGTCCGGCGCCGTTCGGGGCAGACCAGTCGCCGATGAAGCCGTCCAACCGCGCCCTATTGATCTGCCTCCTGTCAGCCACCGCCGGCTGCGGGGCTGCGGAGGCCACCCCGCCGGCGGACCCGACCCCCGTCGGGCGCCGCGACTGGACCTGGGTGCAGGGCGCAGTATTCGTGCCGACCAACTGCGTGAACGAGGCCCAGCAGTGGGACGAATACGACCCGGCGGTCAACGACCGCGAGCTGCACTATGCCTCCGCGTACGGCATAAACATGGTGCGGGTCTATCTTCACTATTATGTCTACCTTAAGAAGAGGGACCTGCTGCTCGCCGACATCGGAGACTTTCTTGGCCGCGCCGACAAGTACGGGATAAGGACCGAGTTTGTCTTCTTCGACGACTGCTGGAACGAGCCGCCGGACGAGCTGCTGTCCCCGGGCTACCGCTACCCCGCCCCGCTTCGCGGGGTGCACAACAGCCAGTGGCTGGTCTGCCCCGGCGGCCAGGCGCTGGACCACTACGAGCAGCACAGGGCGAGGCTCAAGGCCTACGTCCAGGACATCGTCGTCGCCCACAGGGCGGACCCGCGCGTGGCCTTCTGGGAAACCTACAACGAGCCCAAGAAGGCCGCCTCGACAGTCCGGCTGGAAAGGGACGCCCTGGCCTGGATCAGGGAGACCGGCACCAAGATTCCCGTCACGGCGACCGGCGGGGACTTCTCCGGCGGGCCCTTCTCGGACTTTCCGTCGTGGCACGAGTACGGCGGCTACGCCGTACTCGGTGACGGCCGCTCGCTCTGCACGGAGTGCATGAACCGGCAGGGGCAGACCGTGGCGGGCATCGTCGAGCACTTCAGGGGCAAGGTCGGCTACATCATGTGGGAATTCGGGATCGGCCGGGACAACTGCCGCTTTGCGTGGGATGAGAACCGCGGGAAGCCGCGCGGCGACGAGACGCCGAAGCCCTTCCACGGCATCGTCTATCCCGACGGCCACCCCTGGTCGCTCGCGGACGCGCGCGCCCTCCTTGGCCGCGAGGGATTCGCCCGGGCCCGGTTCTTTACCGCCACCTACTACAGGGACGACTCCTTCTCGAGGCCGGCCAAGACCTCGGTGACCCCCATGATCGACTTCGACCTCGGCGACGAGGAGGGAACGGGCTCGCCCGACGCCTCCGCCGGCGTGCCAAAGGACAATTTCTCGATCCAGTACGCGGGCGCCTTCACGGCCCCCGACAGCGGCTCCTACACCTTCTCGGCCGATTGCGACGGCCGCGTCCAGGTCCTCGTGGACGGCAGGCCGGTTGTCGACCGCCAGGCGCGGGGACGCCTCGTCTCCAGCGGGGCGACCGTGCTCGAGGCCGGCCGGACCTATCCGATCACGGTGCGGTACGCGCATGCCACCGGACGCGCCAGCCTTCACCTGTCATGGTCGGGGCCGACGTTCGCGAACCGGATCCTGGAGCCCGTCTCGCATCCCGCGGGCCTCTGACCTGCGGCCGCGGCGCCTCCGAGGCGGGATAGGCCTGGCGTCCCCCCACAGCGGTCGCGCGGTTTCCGGCTTGGGTCGGGGCGCAGCTCCCTGCAATCTGCGCCTATCCCGCCCACCATGACCCCTAAGCACATCATGTCCGTTGGCGCGCTTCTGCTGGCCGCCGCCATCCCCGTGTCCGCCGAATCCGGCCCGCCGCTATTGCTCCAGGAGCCGAGCCTAAGCGGCACCCAGATTGCCTTCAGCTATGGCGGGGACATCTGGACGGTCGACCGGTCGGGGGGCGAGGCGCACCGGCTGGTCGCACCCGGCGGCGACCACCGCATGCCGATCTTCTCCCCCGACGGCAGCAAGGTCGCGTACACGGGCCTCCAGGACGGAAACGTGGACGTATATGTTGTCGACGCCGCGGGCGGCGAGCCCGTGCGGCTCACCTACCACCCCGGCGTTGACCACGCGCTTGGCTGGACGCCGGACGGCTCCCGGATCGTCTTCAGCTCAAACCGCGCGACGTTTCGCGACCTGCCGCAGCTCTTCACGGTGCCGGTCGGCGGCGGAATGCCCGAGGAGCTGCCGCTGCCGTCCGGCACGCAGGCGAGCTACGCGCCGGATGGACGCCGTCTCGCCTACGTCCCTTTCTACCAGGTGGAGCCCGACTGGAAGATGTACCGGGGCGGCCAGACCACGCCAATCTGGGTCGCCGACCTTTCCGACTCGAGCGTGACCAAGGTGCCCCGCGACAACTCGAACGACCGCTGCCCCATGTGGGTGGGTGACGCGGTCTACTTCCTTTCGGACCGGGAGGGGCGCTTCACGCTGTTCGCCTGCGATATGAAGACGCTCAGGGTGCGCAAGGTCATGGACAACGGGGGCTTTGACATCGCGTATGCGAGCGCCGGGCCCGGGGCGATCGTGTATTCCCAGTTCGACTCGATCCACCTCTACGATCTTGCCTCCGGGCAGAGCCGCGCCGTGCCGGTGCGCGTCGCCGCGGACATGCCCCAGCTGCGGCCCCATTTTGAAAAGATCAGGCCCGAGCAGATCCTGGGCTCCGCCATCTCCCCCAGCGGAAAGCGCGCGCTCTTCGAGGCGCACGGCGAAATCTTCTCCGTGCCGGCGGAAAAGGGCGACGTGCGCAACCTGACGCAGAGCCCGGGGGTCGCCGACCGCGATCCGGCCTGGTCTCCCGACGGCAAGTCGATCGCCTTCTTCTCCGACGAATCCGGCGAGTATGCGCTCAGCGTGCGCACCCAGGACGGACTCGGCGCGCCGCGCAGGATCGACCTGGGCAGGCCGCCCTCGTTCTTCTATTCGCCCCGCTGGTCCCCGGACAGCTCGAAGATCGCCTATTCCGACAAGCGCCTCAAGCTCTGGTATGTCGCCGTCGCCGGCGGGGCGCCGGTTGGCGTGGACACCGACCTCTACGGCTCCAGACCCTTTGTTGCCTCCTGGTCGCCCGACAGCCAGTGGATCACCTACGCGAAGCAGCTGCAGAACAACCTGCACGCGGTTTTCGTCTACTCGCTTGCCGAGCGCCGCAGCTGGCAGGTTACCGACGGCCTGTCCGACGCGGGTGATCCGCGCTTCGACCGCGGCGGCAGGTACCTTTACTTCAGCGCCAGCACCACGCGGGGCCTCTCGGCCGGGGGCGACATGTCCGGATTGAGGCGCCCGCAGTCGGCGAGCATCTACGCCGCCGTGCTGCTGAGGGACGTGCCTTCGCCGGTCGCCCCGGAGAGCGACGAAGAGGAGGCGGCCAAGGACGAGGACGTCAGGAAGGACAAGGACGGCCCCGACGCCGCAAGGAAGGGCACGCCGCCCGCGGCCGAGGCCAAGCCGGGCGACGCCCGGGGCGCCGCGCCAGGCAACGCGAAGGACGTGAAGAAGGACGAGAAGGCGCCCGCGAAGCCCGTGGACGAGGCCGTGCGCATCGACTTTGACGGCCTGGATCAGCGGATAGTCGCGCTCCCCCTGGCCGAGGCCAACTACGTCGACCTGCAGACCGGCAAGGAGGGCGTGCTCTTCGCCGTGAACGGTCCCATCGTGGTGCCCGACGATACCGACGCCAAGCCGCACCTGACGGTCACCCGGTTCGAGCTCAAGACGCGCAAGCCGGAGGCGATCGCCGACGGCGTCTCGACCTTCAAGGTGTCATTCGACGGCGAGAAGATGCTCATCGAGAAGGACAAGAAGTGGTTCATCAAGGATGCCGTCAAGGAGGGCAAGTCGGGCAAGGACCCCCTCGCGACGGGAAAGATTGAGGCCTACGTGGATCCCGGGGCCGAATGGCGGCAGATGTACCGCGAGGTCTGGCGGATCCAGCGGGACTATTTCTACGATCCGGGGTACCACGGCCTGGACATCGCCGCCGCCGAGCGCCTCTACGAGCCCTATGTCGCGGGCATCGCCAGCCGCAGGGACCTCAACGTGCTGTTTCGGGAGATGACGGGCTGGTTCGTCGTCGGCCACATGTACGTCTCGGGAGGCGCGGAGCCGCAGTCGGAGCGCGTCGCCGTCGGCTTGCTCGGGGCGGACTACGTGGTGGAGAACGGCCGCTACCGGATCGCGCGCATCTATCACGGGGAGAACTGGAACCCGAAGCTGCAGGCACCCCTGACCCAACCCGGGGTGCGCGTGAGCCAGGGCGACTACCTCCTTGCGGTCAACGGGCGGGACCTGGGCGGCAAAGACGAAATCTACCGGCTCTTCCAGGAGACCGCCGGCAAACAGACGGTGATCCGGGTCGGCCCCAAACCCGACGGCTCCGGCGCGCACGACGAAACCGTGGTGCCCGTCGATTCCGAGTCTAACCTGCGCTACCGCGCGTGGATCGACGGGAACCGGCGCAAGGTGGAGGAGATGTCCGGCGGACGGCTCGCCTATGTGCACCTGCCCGACACTTTTTCGGAGGGCTTCACCAACTTCAACCGCTATTACTTCGCGCAGGTGGGCAAGCAGGGCGCGATCCTCGACGAGCGGTTCAACCATGGCGGCGTGATCCCCGACTACATCGTCGACCTCGCCAACCGCCAGATCAGGATGCTCGCCGTGAACCGCGAAGGCGCTCGCACCATATTGCCGTCCGAGGTCATTCCCGGGCCGAAGGTCATGCTCATCAATGAGATGTCGGGTTCGGGCGGCGACGCCCTTCCCTGGATGTTCCGCGCCTCGAATTCCGGCACGCTCGTCGGCACGCGCACGTGGGGCGGACTGATCGGGATCGGCGACTACCCGCAGCTGATCGACGGCGGCCGCATCACCTCTCCGGAATGGGCGATCTACGGCACACACGGACAATGGGAGGTCGAGAACCACGGCGTCGCGCCGGATATCGAGGTGGAAATGGACCCCAGGCTCGTCCGCCAGGGCCACGACCCGCAGCTCGAGAAGGCCGTCGCCGTCGCGCTGGAACAGCTGGCGGGGAGTCCGCCGCCCACGTACCCCCAGCCCCCCTATCCGAACTATCACCAGAAACTCCCGCAGGTCCCGCCCGGCCCGTGACCGCCGGCGACCGGCGCACCCCGCGAACCCAATCTCTGCACCCCGGCCGGAACCCGGGCGCGCGGACACGGCGGCGCGCCCGGGTGCGCTGCGACGGAGGAGCGGCTGAGCCGGCACGAGCCCCGCAGGCGCCATGACGTTCATCGCATACGCCCGGAACCTGGCGCGCCTGCTGGCGCCCTATCGCGGCACGGCGGCGCTGGTCGGGGTCCTTCTCGGGGTGGACGTGCTCTTCAGCTCGGCGTGGCCGCTCAGCTTCAAGTACCTGATCGACCGGATCACCCGCGCCGGCGACCCGCGGTTCCTCACCATCGCCGTCTCCGCGCTATTCGGCGCCGTCCTCGTCGCGTCGCTGGCGGCGGTCCTGCGCGACTACGGATACGCCGTGCTGGGTTCGCGGGTGCTCAGGGACGTGCGGCGGGCGGTGTTCGGGCACCTGCAGAAGATGTCGCTCGCATTCTTCATGCAGAACAGGGGCGCCGACCTGCTCGCGCGCTTCTCCTCGGACCTCGCCCTTCTCGAGGGTGCGATCACGTCGTCGATAGCCGGGTTCCTACTGGGCGCCGCCGGAATCGCGATCAGCGCCGCGCTCCTGTTCTTCCTGGAATGGCGCCTCGCATGCCTCACGTTGCTCGGCCTGGTGCTCTGCCTCCTGCTGCCGAGGCCCCTCGTCCGGGCCGCCTCGGCAGCCAGCTACCGGATCAGCCAGCTCGAGTCCGACGTGGGCGTCGCGGCGCAGGAGAACATCGGCTCCCAGCCCGTCGTAAAGGCGTTCGGGCTGGGCGACCATTTCTCGGCGCGCTTTGAGCGGCTGACGGAGGTCCTGGCCGTCCAGTCGATCAGGTTCAAGTTCCTCACCTACCTGGTCGAGCGCGTCCCCAACGTGGTCATCATCACGTTCGAGGTGATGGTGGTGGGGCTGGGGCTCATCATGGTGGCCCACGGCCAGCGCACGCTCGGCACGATAATCGCGTTCCACGGCGTGTTCCTGAACGTCGTCTACTCCGTGCAGACGTTCACGCTGGTGATGCCCAGCCTCATCCAGTCGGTCGGCGGCATGCAGCGCGTCGACGAGCTTCTGAACGAGCCGCCGGGAATCGTGGACGCCCCCGGCGCCAGGGCGCTGGGGCCCCTTCGGGACGCCATCCGGTTCAGCGGCGTCTCATTTAGCTACGGCGGCCCGCAGCGCCAGCTCGAGGCCGTCACCCTGGCGATCCCGCGCGGCTCGTTCGTCGCGGTCGTCGGCGCGAGCGGCTCGGGCAAGAGCACCCTTTTCAACCTGCTGCTGCGCTTCTATGACGCGGCCTCCGGATCCGTCACCTTCGATGGCACGGATGTGCGCGAGGCGACGGTCGCGTCGCTTCGCGGGCAGATGGGGGTGGTCTTCCAGAACAACCATCTCTTCGACATCAGCCTGCGCGAGAACATCCGCCTGGGCTGGCCGGCGGCGCGGGACGAGGACGTCGAGACGGCCGCGAGGCAGGCGGAGATCCATGAGTGGATCGCCTCGCTGCCGCAGGGCTACGACTCGCCCGCGGGGGAGTCGGGCGCGAAGCTCTCGGGCGGCCAGCGCCAGCGCGTCGCCATCGCCCGGGCCCTGGTGCGCCAGCCCTCGATCCTGCTTCTTGACGAGGCGACGTCGGCGCTCGACCCCGCGGCCGAGTCCGCGGTCAACGCCACGCTGCGAAGGCTGACCGTGGGGCGCACCGTCATCTCGGTCACGCACAGACTTTCGTCGGTGCAGGATGCCGACTGCATCCACGTGATGGAGGGCGGCCGCCTGGCGGAGTCCGGGCCGCCGCGTCATCTGCTCGCCGCCGGCGGAGCCTACGCGGGCCTGTGGCGGCGCCAGAGCGGCTTTGTCGTGAGCGAACACGGTGACGACGGCGGGGTCCGCCCCGAGAGGCTGAAGGATTACCCGTTGCTCAGCCAGCTCGACCCGGCGGCCCTGGCGGAGCTTGCGGGGTTCTTCGTCTCCGAGAGCTATGCGGCCGGCCAGAGCGTCGTCGTCCAGGGGGAGATCGGCGACCGCTTCCACCTGATCGCGCGCGGCCGGGTCGAGGTCCTGAGGGACGAGGCGGGTGCATCCCCCGAGAGGGTCGCCGTGCTTGGCGACGGCGACTACTTCGGCGAGATCGCGCTGCTCAGGCGCGTGCCCAGGACCGCCACGGTCCGCACCCTGGCTCCCACGCTCCTGCTTTCTCTCAGGGACAGGCACTTCCGGCTGCTCCTGGAGCGCCATCCCGACCTCGCGGAACGCCTGAGGCGCGCGGACCGGCCCGCCGCCCCCGCTCCGGCGCAGGGTGCAGGCGACAGGGCCTGAGCGGCCGGCGCGGGCTCAGCGCGCCCAGTCGACCTGCGACCCGACGAATCGCTCCCAGGTCCAGCCGACCGCGATGGCCGCGTCGCGAATTCCCCCGCTGCGGCCCAGCGCCGGATTCGGGTTCACGTCCAGGACATGCGGGACGCCGGACTCGTCCAGCCTCGCGTCCACCCGAATGTATCCGCGGGCGCCGACGGCCGACCAGACGCGGCCAGCCGTTTCCACGAGGGCCCCGCGCAGCCCGGCGTCGATCTCGGTGGCATACGAGACGGGCGAGTCCCTGAAGTCGGCGCTTTCCGGCAGCCACTTGGCGTCGTACGTGACCAGCTCCAATCCGTTGGCAAAGACGGTCTCGCCTATGGAAAAATGCTCGGCCCGGTCCCGTCCCCACGCCGAGACCGCGAATTCCCGGCCGGGGATGAACGCCTCGACCAGGGCGCGCGCGGGCAGGCGCCCGACGGCCCGGCGCAACTGCACCTCGTCGCGGCAGATCGAGTCCCGTCCAATCCAGGCCGACCCGTCCTCCTCGGCGGGCTTCACCACGCATGGGAAGGACCCGCTCCCTGGGACTGGGATTCCCTCTGCCGCGAGCACCGCGTTGACCCGGTCCTTCACCCGGCACAGGGCCAGGGCGCGGCTGCGCGCCCCGGTGAAGGGCACGCCGAGCGATTCCCACAGGGCCGCGGCGTGCGCCTCGAGCTCGGGCCGGCCGAGCGGCGCCTCGCACAGGTTGAAGACGGCGTCCGGCCGATGCGCCCTCACCAGGGCCTCGAATTCCTCAGCCCGGCCCGCGATCCCTCGGATGACGCAGCCCGGCAGGACAGAGCCGACCGCCTCGGCCGCCTCGCGCAGGTCGAACTCGCCCGGGATCCGCCGGACCGCGCCGGTCGCGGGCGCCAGAGTGTGGGCCACGAGCACCTTCATGGCCTCGCCACCGCGCAGCGCCTGACGGCCTCGAGGAAGATCTCCTGCACGAGCTGCCTGTGGGAAAGCGTGCCCCGCGCCAGCAGCACCATGTCGCTGTTCGCGGAGTTGAGCCCAGGCAGGGCGTTGCATTCAAGGAAGAACAGCCTTCCTGACCCGTCCAGGCGGAAGTCCATCCGCGCAACGTCTCGGCAGCCCAGCAGGCGAAAGGCCTTGACCGCCATCTCCTCAATCTCCGCCACGGCCCCTTCGGCGAGCCGCGGCGGCACATGGTAGATCACCCGCCGCCGCCAGTCCCGCTTCACCTCCAGCGAGTAGACAAAGCGCGCGTCGCCGCCGACCGGCTCGATCTCCATGATTCCAAGGATCCGTTCGCACGGGGTGTTCCCGATGATGCCCACCGTCACCTCGGTCCCGTCGACAAACTCCTCGACGATGGCCGGGCAGCCGTACTGATCGCGCAGCCATTCGCAGCGGCGCCGCGCCGCGAAGGCGTCGTCGGCGATCGGGTTGTCGCGGATGCCCTTGCTCGAGCCCTCGTCGTTCGGCTTGACGATGACGGGATAGCGCAGCCCGCCCAGCCCGGGGAAATCGGCGTCGCGCTCGACCAGGACCGCCCGCGGAAGCCGCATCTCCGAACCCACGACGCGCCGCGCCATGGCCTTGTCGAGCGTGAGCCCCAGCGTCAGCAGGTCGGACCCGCTGAAGGGCAGTCCCAGGAGCTCGCAGACCGCCGCCGGTATCGCCTCGCGGCAGCGGCGGCCCGTCCCCTCGGCGAAGTTGAACGCGAACTGGAATCCGCCCTCGGCCAGCCTCCTGGGAAGCGCCCTGTCCGCCTCGATGGGGACGACCTCCGCGACCAGCTCCCCAAGCGCTTCCCGGATCGATGCGATGGTTTCATCCGTGTCAAATTCCTCAAAAAGGTCGTCGGGCTGCCCGTTGCCCACGTTCCCGGGGCGCGCATTGTGCAGCAGCGCCACCTTCCAGCTCCTCAAGTCAGCCGCGGGTGGATGGGTCTGGGGGATGGAATGCGGGGGCAAGACCATTGTCGCTCCTCGAATGACAACGGGCGATTTAGAGTGCCGCTTCGGCCCCAAGCAATAACCTTTAGCCCGCGGGGGCAGGCGGGCCGAAGCCGATCAGCCCGCGGCCCCGGGGGATTTCGAATAGCCGGGAGGCCGCCCGAGCCTGCCCGCATACCACAGGAGGGGGCAGAGCGCCACCGACATGTAGTAGACGAACTGGGTGGGATAGCTGTACCGGTCCAGCGCCTCCTCGACAAGGCACACGACCAGGCTGGCCCCGAGGGGAACAAGCGTGAGGACGACCAGCAGGAAGGCGCCGGGGTGGCGCCCTCGGGAGCGCACCAGCTGCACGAGGCTCAGCGCCGTGATTGCGAAATAGGCCCAGGCCCAGGCGACGTTCTGGAAGACGAACCCGTGGAGGCCCTGCCAGCCGAGCTCCAGCTTCCTCACGAAGTATTCGGAGGCCGGAACATCCGAGCTCGCGGGGCCCCGCTCCGCCGCCGTCTGCATCGAGGCGGCGGGACGGCCCCCCTCCCTCTCCAGGTCGGTGGCCCGCACCTCGCTCGGAATCGGACCCGTCGCCCTGTATTCGAGCGAGGACTGGATATCGAACTTGTACCCCACCCCCCCGAAAAACATCACCAGGTTGACCCACACGTACTTGGCGTACAGGACCGGATGCCTTCGAATGGCAATGATCGACGCGTCCCTCACGTATTTTCTGCTCTGGAAATAGTCGCCGGCACCGAATTGGTGGCCCGTGCCATATCCCGAGCTCCACACGAGCCTGTTGTAGGCCTTCGTGTAAACGTCGAACAGGGGCCCGGGATCCCACGACGTGCGCACGAGTTTGAGCTCCTCCTGAGTGATGCCCATCTTGCCGTAGGAGTCCGGCAGCCTTTCCAGCGCCTTGTTCACCTGAGGCGGAAGCCGGGGGTCGGGCTCCCAGAAAAGCAAGGTGGCCCCGGCGAGATTGGACTCGGCGGACGCGGTGATGACGAACTGGCCCGCCGTAGCGCGGTTGTAGGCGCAGAGGCCGAGGAGGAGCGCCGGGAAAGGCGCCAGAAACGCAAGGATGGCCCCGCGCCGGAAGCGGTTCCAGATCAGGTAGGCGAGAACGACGGCGAATATGACCGCAAAATACGCCGCGGCGGGCCGGATCAGGATGGCCCACGCCATGAGCGCCGACGCGAGCGAGAAGAAGGCCGCCCTGTCCAGGGCGAAACCCAGGAAAAGGCAGGCGACCACGAGGATGATCGTGCTGGTGTACAGGCTTTCGGTCAGCAGGGAGATGTCGTAGATCAGGACCTGGGAGCTGCCCAGAAAACCGCACATCGCGAGCGCGGCGGGCAGCGCCAGCGGCCGCCGCAGACGGTACACCGAGTAGACAAGGCAAAGCGCCGCGAGGAACGACAGCAGGTTCTGCACAAAGATCACCGCTATCAGGCGGTCGACGCACGACCTGACGAGCAGTATGAAGAGGGGATATCCCGGTGTCCTGAGGAGGAGCTGCGGCCACTTGCCGTCCCTGAACAGGTTTGCGACGTCCAGATAGCTGCGCGAATCAAGGGAGAGGTCGACCCTCGGGTTATACCAAAAGTACGGCGCCCGGGTGACCGCGAAGACAGCCAGCAGAATCACCGCCAGGACGGAGAATGGAGGCTCCCCGAGGTGAGTGATGGCGCGCCTGATCTTCAACGCGGCAATGCTAGGCGTCGGGCCCCGCGGCACCCGGAAATTTCCTCGACCGGTTCACGTCCCGCCGCGCCCGATCGCGCGGGTGCTCAACCGGGGAGAAGCATGGCTGCATGCGGGGCGGCGCCTCAAAGCTGCCCCAAGGAGAACGGGCGCATTTTTGCAATGCGAGGAAATTCGGGCCGGCCGCAGCCGCGGCGAACCAAGGGCGCCTAATGGGATGGTGAGTGCTCTGCAACGGGCGAACCCGCACGCCTAACAGGCGCCTGCGCCGCGCCACCGTTGCGCTGCACGTCGACCCCGAGCACCGGCTACTAGTTCTTCGCCGGCGTTTTCTGCCGCTGGGCGATTACTTTTTCGTCCTTGTCCAGCTTCGCCTGCAAATCGGCGATCTGGGCCTTGGAATCGGCCAGCTGCGTCTGGAGTTGGGCCGCGTCGGCCCTGGCCTCATTCAACTGCGTCTGCATCACGGCCACCTGGGCCACGGCGTTCTCCACTTCCCCCTGGTGCTTAATGGAGACGACCTTTGCCTCCTCCATCTGCGTTTGGAAATCGGTGGCAATCACCCGGGTCTTGTCCAGCTGGGCCTGGAGTCCGGCGATGATGGCGTTGGCCTTGTCCAAATCGGCCTTGAGCTGGTCCGATTCAGCCTTGGTATCATCCATCTTCTTCTGGAGCGTGGCCGAGGCGGTCTTCGCCTCACCTATCTGCACCCGCAATAGGACGGCATCGGCTTGAACCTGATCCGCATGATTCTTGTTCGCCACGATGGTTGCGTCCCGGGTGCTCACCTCGCTCCAAAGCACGAAAACGGAAATCAAGAGTACGGCGCATAGCGCAATGAGAGCGATAATCAGGGCCGATCGCCTTGCCGGGCCGGGGGCAGGGACGCCGGCATCGCCGGGGCTTGAGTCACGAGCCTCGGCCTTGGGCGGGCGGGCGACCGGGGTGGCAGTTTTCGCGGGATTGGGGACGGGAGAATCAGGCATAGCGACGAAAGATATAGACTGGGCCCCGGCCCGGAGATAGGAGGTGTAACCCGCGGGGGAATCAGGCAGTCGACGTATGACCTGTCAAGCAGGATGAAGAGGG